>NZ_JBIAXG010000011.1:0-189967 GCF_042896465.1 Streptomyces sp. NPDC001292 | reverse complement strand
GATCCGCGAGTTCACCCTCGCCTACGACGACGAGGCCCGACCGTTCCGCTGGACCTACGACGGAACCCCACTCAAAGCCGCATAACCCTCGCAAGATCAATGCGGCGCTGCACTAGACGGCGAGGAGCGCAGTCTGAGCCGAATGAACGACGACCAGCTTCGGGCCTTCGCCGCCCGTGCCCGCGGCTACGGCCTGGCCTTGCACCTCGAGATCAGCACGACCGAGCGTGAACCCGTGGACGAGGCCGTCCGGATCGCCGGCATCCTCGGCGTCCAGCACATTCGCGTCTACTCCCGTTACGAAGGGCAGCTGTCGCAGGTGCTGTCGCGCATCGAGGACGACCTGCGTCGCCTCGGCGACCTCGCCGACACCCACGACCTGCACTTCTCGTTCGAGCAGCACGAAGAACTGCGCTCCGGCGAGATCGCTCAGCTGCTGCGCACCGTCGGCCACCCCCGCCTGCACGCGATGTTCGACTTCGGCAACATGATCAACGCGTGCGAACGGCCGATGGACGCCCTGGCCCAGCTGGCCCCGCACATCCTGCAAACGCACCTGAAGGGCGTGCACGTCCTTCCTGAGGGCGACGGGTTCGGCCACCGCGGCGTGCTGCAGGGCAGCCCGGAGGACGACCTGCCGGGGGCGCGGATGTTGTTCGACCTGCTCATGCTCGGCGACGAAGAGCCGCAGGTCATCACCTTCGCGCTCGAACAGGAGAACCTGTACTACGCGCCCGCCTTCCGCCATCACAGCGACGGTGACGACCCCTTCATCCCCTACCGGGAACTGAGCACCACTGGCCTTCCCGAGGGATGGACGCTGCGCGACCTGCTCGCCGCCGAGCCCGGCTGGGCCGTCGACCAGGTCGTCCACGTGCGCGGGCTGCTCGCCCGGATGCGCGAACTCGCTGCGGCTCGCCTGGCCGCCGCCGACGCCCTGGCAGGTACGCGATGACGAACACCATGATCAAGACCGCGCCGGCCAGTACCGGGTTCGACAAGGCCAAATGGGCGCGCTTCGCGGTCCTCGTGATGGCGGGCGGCACCATCTACAAGCTCGCCAACATCAAGGACGTCTTCTACGTCCCGATGCAGCAGCAGATGGGGCTGAGCAACACCGAGATCGGTGCGCTACTGAGCGTGAACTCGATCGTCGCGACAGCACTGTTCGTGGTCGGAGGGTACCTGGCTGACCGGTTCTCGACCCGCATCCTGATTCCGCTCGGACTGATCGGCGCGGGCGGGCTCGGGCTCTATATGAGCACGTTCCCCGGGTACGGGCAGCTGGTGCCGATCTTCGCGGTGCTGGCCGTCTGCTCCGACTGCCTGGTCTGGCCGGCACTGCTCAAGAGCATCCGGCGCCTGGGTGGGCCGGAGGAACAGGGGCGGCTGTTCGGCTTTCTCGAGGGCGGTCGCGGCGTCGTCGACACACTGGTTGCCTTCTCGGCCCTCGGCGTCTTCGCCCTGCTCGGCTCGGGCACCGCCGGCTTCCGTGCCGCGATCGCCTTCTACGCGCTGATTGACGTCGCCGTCGGCGTGCTCCTGTTCTTCCTGCTGCGTGACCAGGGCCCCGAGCCCGCCGTGGATACGCCGAAGAAGAAGCGCGTCGGCCTCAGCGAGATCCTGCATGCCGCCCGGCTGCCGCAGCTGTGGTGGGTCAGTGCAACCGTGTTCATGGCGTACGTCGTGTACTGCGGTCTGACATACTTCATCCCCTACCTCACGTACGTGTACGGACTGCCGGCCGCCCTCGCCGGCGCCTACGGCATCATCAACCAGTACGGCCTCAAGATTCTCGGCGGCCCGCTCGGCGGCGTACTCGTCGACAAGGTCTTCAAGGGGGCCAGCAGGTACCTCCGTCTCGCGTTCGCGTGCCTGATCCCCGTCACGGCGATCATCCTGCTGCTGCCGGCCGGTGGGCAGAACCAGATCCCCGCGATGGCCGCCTGCCTGCTGTTCTCACTGATCATCTTCACGATGCGCGGTGTGTTCTGGGCGCCCATGGACGAGGTCGGCGTCCCCAACCAGGTCAGCGGCACCGCGTTCGGCATCGCCTGCCTCGTCGGTTACGCCCCGGGGATGTTCGCCTTCCTCGTGTACGGCGCGATCCTCGATGCCAACCCGGGTGCGGCCGGGTACCACCTGGTGTTCATCCTGATGGCCGCACTCGCACTGGTGGGTGCGGGAGTCGCAACCGGCCTGGCACGTGTGGCTCGCGCGCATCGTACCGCCGCCGTGTGGGGGAGCTGAGCCCGCTCCGCGCGGGGGGCGACATGATCGCTCGTCGCACCCGCCGGCGCCATCGCCAGACTGTGCTTGTGTTCGGTGAGCCACGATGCCCGTGCCCGTGCTGGAGGCCGTTCGCGCTCCCCGGGGCGGGCGCGGGCGGCCCCGCACCCGCCCCGACCGGGTCCTGGGTGACAAGGCGTAGTGACAGCCGCCGCGGACATCGATGGCGATCCCCGTCCCCGGATCGGCGACTCGGGAGCGAGTGCCGTTCGCTACTGCTTCCTGGGTCAGGGACGGCGCACCCACCAGGCGCTCGGCGATCCTCGGAGCTGGGCCTGCAGCTCGGTGAACAGCTGGCGCAGCTTCGGTTCGGTGTTGGGCAGCCGCTTGTTGAACACAGAGCCTGGCTCACCCTCACTCGGGATCGGCGCTCGTGCCCCTGATCAGCGGTCTGCGGATGCCTCCGATGCCCGGCGACGGCACCCTTTCGATCGTGATCGACTGGGAATCGCAGTCCTGCCGGGCACAGAGGCCGGGAGACCCGGTGCGGGGCACCGCCTCGGATGCGTCGGGTTGTGCATTTGCTCAAATCGAACCGTCTCGCTTGTGGCGGATGAACCTGGCGTCGCCGGGGGCGGGCCGAAGCATTCTGGGTGAGGGGCATTCGATCCCCTGGTTCGGCAGGCATCTGGGAGTCGACCGGACCGGAAAGGCCCACCGAGGTGGGCGCAAACGTGCCCGCAGCGGACTGAGCGAGCGGAGAGCTACTGGTGAACACGCAGAACGACCACGGGGATGCGGATGTGCTCATCGTGGGTGCCGGCGCCTCAGGTGGGGTGGCGGCCCTGGAGCTGGCCAGCCGCGGATTTCGTGTGGTCTGCTTGGAGCAGGGAGACTGGGCTCTTCCCGATGACTTCACGGGCGGCAAGCCCGAGTGGGAGCTGACCCGCCTCAAGCAGTGGCACCCCAGCCCGAATGTGCGCGGGCGGGAGAGCGACTACCCGGTCGGCACAAAGGAGAGCCCGATCGAGCCGTTGATGTTCAACGGCGTGGGTGGCAGCACCATCCTGTTCTCCGGGCATTGGGTCCGGGCACTGCCCTCCGACTTCCGGGTCCGGACTCTCGACGGGGTCGCGGATGACTGGCCGTTCACCTACGAGGACCTGCGGCCGTTCTACGACGAGGTCACCCACCACATCGGCGCGTCCGGACTCGACGGCGACCCGGCGTACCCGGACCCGCACACGTTCCCGCTGCCGCCGATGCCGATCGGCAAGTACGGCCTCGCCGCCGCGAAGGGCATGGACAAGCTCGGCTGGCACTGGTGGCCCGCCCCGAACGCCATCGCGTCGCGCAAGTTCAAGAACCGACCCGCGTGCCTGCGCTACGGCGCCTGCGAGTCGGGATGCCCGACCGGGGCGAAGGCGAGCACCGACTTCACGCACTGGCGCGATGCGATCGCCGCCGGTGCTGTGCTGGTGACCGGGGCCCGGGTGCGACAGCTCACGGTCGACAACCGGGGTCTGGTGACCGGTGCCGAGTACGTCGACCGCGCCGGAGTCGTTCGCCACCAAGCCGCAGGCGTGACCGTGCTGGCCGCCAACGGGATAGGCACCCCGCGACTGTTGCTCAACTCGGCCTCTGCGCAGTTCCCCGACGGTCTGGCGAACTCCTCGGGGCTGGTCGGCAAGCGGCTCATGGTGCATCCCTACGCCTCGGTGTACGGGACCTACGAGGAGGAGCTCGAGACCTGGCTCGGCCCGACCGGGCAGTCACTGCAGTCGATGCAGTTCTACGAGACCGATACCAGCCGCGGATTCGTGCGCGGGGCGAAATGGAACCTGATGCCGACCGGCGGCCCACTCACCCACACCCTGTGGGAGCCGGGCGAGGACTGGCGCGACGCCTTCGGGCCCGCCTTCCACACCCGGTTGCGCACAACCTTCGGACGATACACCGAGTGGGGGATCACCACCGAGGACCTGCCCGAGGACCACAACGAGGTCGTGCTTGACCCAGGTGCCACAGACTCCGACGGCATCCCGGTGCCCAGGATTCGCTACACCATCAGCGAGAACACCGAACGCATGCTCAAGTTCCATGTCGACCGGGCAATCGAGGCCCACCTGGCCGCGGGCGCGACCTCGGTGCACCCCATCCCCGTCGTTCGGGAAAGCGGCTGGCACCTCCTGGGCACCACGCGCATGGGTACCGATCCCGCCACCTCCGTCGTCGACGGGTACGGCCGCACGCACGACGTGCCGAACCTTTTCATCATCGACGGGAGCGTGTTCGTCACCTCCACCGGCGTCAACCCGACCGCGACCATCATGGCGGTCGCGCTGCGGTCGATGCGCCACCTCGCCGACAACCGCCACAACCAGCCCGCCGCCGACTGAGGACACCGTGATGCTCGATCCCGACCAGCGACGTACCTTCGCCGCACTCGCCGACGTACTGATTCCCGCGTCCGATCCGATGCCCTCGGCCACCGCCGCAGGTGTGCCGGATGTGCTGCTCGACCAGGTGCTCGGCTACCGGCCGGACCTGGCCGAACCGTTCGCCGAGGCGGTTGCCTCGTGCACGGGCAAGGACCCGGAAGCTGCTCTGGACGCGCTCTCCGCGCAGCAACCCGAGCAGTTCCAGGCCCTCACTGTGCTGACCTCCGGCGCCTATTTCCTGAGCCCCCGGACGAAGGCCGCGCTCGCCTACGACCCTCCGCCACGCACGGCCTACGACGACGTCAACTCCTACATCGACATATTGGCCACCGTCGTCGATCGCGGCTTCGCGATCCGTTGAGCTCGCGGCCTGTGCATCTGCACAACCAGGTCGGCGTGCTTCTGCTGAGCAGTTGGACCGGTGCGCCGTAGGTGGGCGCACCGGCCGTGAACCCAGGAACACGAACGAAGGATTCCAAGATGATCGAGGCGCAAACGCAGGTCCCCGTGGCTCGCCTGGGAGGTGGCCTGGCGCCGGTCGGTGCGGAGACCGCGGTGTTGACGCACTTCGTCAACGGTGCCAGCTGGGAGGGCACCGGGACGGAGACGCAACCGGTGTTCAACCCCGCGACGGAACAGCCGATTGCACAGGCCCTGTGCGGCACGCCGGCTGATGTCGACAAGGCGGTGGCCGCCGCCAAAGCGGCGTTGCCCGGCTGGCGGCAGCGGACGCCGAAGGACCGCGCCGACGTGCTGCTCAGGGCCGCGGCGGTGCTGGAAGCCAACGCCGAGGAGCTGGCGCGCCTGGAGTCGGTCAACACCGGCAAGCCGATGCCGCTGGCCCGCGACGATGTCGCCGGGACGATCGACACGCTGCAGTTCATGGCTGGTGCGGTCCGGACGCAGCTGAGTCTGAGCGCCGGAGAGTACGTGACCGGCCGCACGTCGATGATCGTGCGGGAGCCGGTCGGGGTAGTGGCCGCAATCACGCCGTGGAACTACCCCCTGCTAACGGCGGCATGGAAGATCGCGCCGATCCTGGCGGTCGGCAACACTTGCGTATTGAAGCCGTCGGATCAGACACCGCTGACCGCCCTGCGCATGGCCGAGCTTCTGGCCGAGGTGTTTCCCGCAGGGGTACTCAACGTTGTCACTGGTGCCGGATCGGTGGTCGGCGAGGCGCTCGCGACTCACCCGGACGTTGCGCTTGTGTCGGTGACGGGCAGCGTGCGGAGCGGACAGGCGGTGGCCGGCGCGGCCGCAACCACGCTCAAGCGCGTGCACCTCGAGCTCGGCGGTAAGGCACCGGTCATTGTGTTCGCGGACGCCGACCTCGACGCGGTCGCAGAAGGCATCCGGTTCGCCGGATTCGGCAACTCGGGCCAGGACTGCGGCGCGGCCTGCCGGATCCTCGTGGAGCAGTCCGTCCACGGCGAACTGCTGAAGCGTCTCGTGCCCCGGGTGGAGTCGCTGGTCGTCGGTGACCCGGCGGCCGGGGATCACATCGAGATGGGGCCACTCGTCTCGAAGACCCACCGCGACAGCGTGCTCGGCTTCCTCGAGCGTGCCTTCGCGGAAGGAGCGCGGGCGGCGACGGGCGGGAGGGCCCCGGAAGGCGACGGTTACTTCGTGCTTCCGACGGTGCTGGTGGACATCCCGGACGGTGCCGAGTGCATTCGTGAGGAGATCTTCGGGCCCGTGGTCACGATGGAGACCTTCACCGATGAGGATGCCGCAGTCGAGGCGGCCAACGGCACCGCCTACGGGCTGTCCGCCTCGGTCTGGACCGAGGACGCCCGTCGCGCCGCCGATCTGCCCGGCCGGCTGGACTTCGGCACCGTGTGGGTCAACGACCACCTCGCATTCGCCACCGAAATGCCGTGGGGCGGGTTCAAGTCCTCTGGCTACGGGCGCGACCTGTCGGCGTATGCGCTCGATGACTACTCGCGTACCAAGCACGTCATGTTCAACCGGGCTCGATACGCTGACGAGACGGAGCAGCCATGAGTGAGCAACTGGCTGGGCGGCGCGAGTCCGCTTCCAGCATCGAGTCGGCGACGATCCAGCCGATCCCGCTCGGCCAGCGGCATGGCACGAACCGGGACATGTTCACAATCTGGTTCGGCACGAACATCATGATCCTTTCCATTGTCACCGGAGGACTTGCCACCACGCTGTTCGGCCAACCGGCCTGGTCGGCCGCGCTGGGCATCATCGTCGGGAACCTTTTCGGTGCGATCTTCATGGCGCTGCACTCCGCCCAGGGGCCGCGGCTCGGGGTGCCTCAGATGGTCCAAACCAAGGGGCAGTTCGGGTCCTGGGGTGCGCTGCTGATCGTCCTGATCGTGGTGGTCATGTACGTCGGATTCTTCATCTCGATCCTGGTCTTCGGAGGACAGTCGCTGGCGTCGGTGATACCGCACTTGAGCAGCAAGGCCGGCATCGTGCTGCTCGCGGCGGCCAGCATCGCGGCCACGATCTGGGGCTACAGGCTGATCCACGCCTATGCGCGGACCATGACCTACGCCTCGGGTGCTGTCCTGCTGCTGGCGTTCGTCTGGGCGTTCGTCGTCCACCCCGTGCCGCACACTTTCTTCAGCACCGGTGAGGTCACCCTGTCCGGGTTCATGAGCACCGTGTCGGTGGCCGCGGTCTGGCAGATCGCCTACGCGCCGTACGTCTCGGACTACTCCCGTTATATGCCGGCCAAGACCGGCTCCCGGCCAGCGTTCTGGATGAGCTACTGGGGCACCAGCATCGGCTCGATCCTGCCCATGTTCCTGGGTGCGGGCATCGGGCTGCTCCTGCCCGGCGCGGACCCCATTGCTGCCTTGACCAAGGCAACCGCCGGGATCAGTCTGCTGGTCGTGGCCGTGTTCAGCATCGGGGTCGCAGCGACGAACGCGATGAACCTGTACTGCGGCACCCTGTGCACGATCACGATCGCGCAGACCTTCCTGCCGCGGTTCACAGCTCGCAGCCGCGAGCGTGCGGTGGTCGCGACCGGACTGTGCACGATCGCAACCGCCGTGGCCCTCACCTCCGGGAGCGGCTTCGTCGCCACTTACAACAACTTCCTCACCCTGCTGCTCGGCTCTCTGGTCCCGTGGACCGCGGTCAACCTGGTCGACTTCTACCTGGTGCGCCACGGTGACTACGCCGTCGAGGACTTCTTCAAGCGCGACGGCGGTCGCTACGGCCGGGTGAACTGGCCCGCGGTGCTCTGCTACCTGATCGGTGTCGCGGTGCAGATCCCGTTCATGATCATCGGGACCGCCTACACCGGCCCGATCGCCAAGGCGCTCGGCCACACCGACATCTCTTTCATCGCCGGCCTGCTCGTCGTCTCGCCGTTGTACTACTTCACGGTGAAGGCGGTGGCCCGGCTGCGGACGGCCATGGCTGTCGAGGAGGTCCCCGCGCTCGTCCAGAGCGAGACCGGAGCCTGAGCCCACCGGTGCGCCGGGCACCTGGCCCGGCTCCCCGTCGCAGCTTGCCCCCCATCTTGATCGGAGACAAACCCATGAACGGCCACAAGCCCATCGGTGCCCTCGAAGCCACCATGGTCCCGCGCTTCGCCGGCCTCGGCACCTTCGCCCGGGTCCCTTCCGTCGAGGCCGTGCCCGACTACGACATCGCGGTGCTCGGCGTACCGTTCGACGGCGGTACGTCGTACCGGCCGGGCGCCCGGTTCGGGCCGATGGGCATCCGGCAAGCGTCCCGGCACCTGCGGCCGCGGTTCCACGTCGAGCTCGATACGGCGCCCTTGGAGGCGGTCCAGGTCGTAGACGCCGGTGACGTGCCGTGCACGCCGTACTCCATCGACGAGGCGATGGGCCAGATCGAGGGGTTCGCCCGTGAGGTCGTCGGCCAACGTGACCGGCGACTGGTGACGCTCGGTGGCGACCACACCGTCGCGCTGCCGATGCTGCGCGCGGCACGGGACAAGCACGGCCCGATCGCTCTGATCCACTTCGACGCCCACCTCGACACGTGGGACACCTACTTCAAGGCTCCGATCACGCACGGCACCGTGTTCCGCCGCGCGTTCGAGGAGGGCCTGCTTGTCGAGGACAAGTCGATCCACGTCGGCATCCGCGGTCCCATCTACGACCAGCTCGACCTCGTCGACGACGCGTCGTTCGGCTTCAGGGTCATCCGAGCCGGGGACCTCGACGTCCTGGGTATCGACGGAGCCGTCGATGTCGTGCGGCAGCGGGTCGGTGACGCACCGGTCTACCTCTCAATCGACATCGACGTGCTCGACCCCGCGTTCGCGCCGGGCACGGGTACGCCGGAGATGGGCGGGTTCACCAGCCGCGAGCTGCTGCACCTGCTACGTCGGCTCGACGGTCTCAACCTCATCGGGGCCGACGTCGTCGAGACCGCACCGGCGTACGACCACGCCGAGATCACCTGTGTCGCGGCCGCCACGGTGGCCTTCGACCTCATCACCCTGATGAGCAAGACCGATATGCGCACTCCTGACCGCCCGGCTGCCGCCACGGCCTGACGTTGGCGGCGCAGTGCTGGGAGCGTTGGCTGGGCGACCGCTAGCCGCATGGGTCGCACGTCACCTCCCGAAGGACTTCCACCCTCCATGACTCATCGTCATCCCACTGCTCGGTGTGCTTCCTGGCTTCAACACACACTGTGGATCCCCTTGTACTGCTCCAGGGGTGGTCATAGCTCTTATGGCCACCCCGCTCCACCACTCGACGCGGCCGATCGCCCCGTTGCGCTGCGGGTTACCACGAGGTCGTCATGGCAATCCACCCGATGGCACCGGCACCAGTCCGCTCTCCTGCGGGCCAACACAGGAGGAGCCGTGCCAGGAGCCTGGAAGGGCCTGGGAGGCTGGTAGCATCCCGCCCCACGCAGGCCGCCATACCGGACCGGCAGATGCAAGCCCCGGTCGGCGGGGCGACGCAGATCCGGTGCATCGAGCGCACCGCCGTCGTCGCGGCCCGGGCAATCAACACGTGCGGCTCGCAATCGACGGCGACGAACCGTACGGTGAGCCCCGGCAAGGCGTTCAGGGCGACGAGCGACACCGGGTGCGGCACGCACGTGAAATAGCAGGTGACGGGCGCGTGGCAGGCCGGTCAGTGAACGTGACCGAGCGCTGACCGCGCCCGCCACTTCTACACGAATAGGTGATATCGACTGCTATGTGGACTATTGTCCTGTCATGATGATCACGGTTGCGGAACTGCTGGAGATGCCGCACCTGCGGCTTCGCCTCTTGTCTGGCCGAGACGGGCTGAAACGGGAGGTCAACTGGACGCACACTTGCGACCTGCCTGAGCCGTGGCAGTGGCTGACCGGCGGAGAGCTGCTGATGACCAACGGCATGTCCTTTCCGAAGGCGGCTCGCGAGCAGGAGGAGCTTGTGAGACGGCTTGTGGACGCCGGTGCCAGTGCTCTTGCGATCGGCGAACAAATGTACTGCCCGCCGCTCACCGCGCGGTTCACCAGGGCCAGCGATTCGCTCGCCCTCCCGGTGCTCTCGGTGGAGTACCCAATGCCGTTCGTCGCGATTTCGCGCGAGGTGGCGGCGGCTAACCTGCCGCAGCAGTCGGACCGGCTGATTCGAACCGAGCGGATATATCACGCCCTGCAACGCTCGGTCACCGAAAAGCGTAAGCCATCCCAGCTGGCCACCGCATTGTCGCAGCAGCTGGGCTGTGAGCTGCACGTGTGCCATCGCGAGTCCGCCGAACCGTGGTTTCCCGGCAGCCCTGAACCCGACGCGAGACTTCGCGAGGCCATATCTCAGGCCGGACCCGGATCCCGACAGGTCAGCGCCGGTGCGTTCGTCACGCGTCTGAGTGACGGTCGGGAGCTGCGTCTGGCAGACATTCCCACCCAGACCGGTGCCGTGCTCGTCCTGGTGTCTGACGGGCGGAACGTGCTCGATGCCATCCTCATGCAGCACGCTGCGACCGTGATCGCCCTCGAGATGTCGCAAGCGTTGGTGGACCTGGAGCACTGCCACCGCCAGGGTGCCGAGTCACTGGCCCGGCTCATGGACGGCCGTACCGAGCCCAGGAGCGGACACAGCCAGCTCCGCGAGGCGGGCATCGACCCGACCTCCGCGATCCTGTACGCCGTCTCCTCCGACGACAGCGCCCGGCTGCGCGAGTTGCATATCGGCTTGTGGCGCAATGGGGTTCCGCATCTGGGCGTGCACCGCTCTGGCGCTCTCTACCTACTGGCGCCAGACGAGGAGAGGGTACTGCGCGTCGTCCGTTCAAACGTCGGCCCCTCCGCATCGGTGGGAGTGAGCGCCGCGATCAAGACTGTGGATCGCATACCCGAGGCGGCACGGGAAGCCCGCTGGGCGAGCCGGTCAGCCGAGCGTGTTGAAACGCGTACCTTCCGCTACGGGGAGGCGACGCCGTTCCTCGGCGTTGCCGGCATCGAAGACGCGATCGCACTCGTCGACCGAGTGCTCGGGCGGCTCCTGGAGTACGAGTCGAGCCGCCGAGGAGAGCTCCTGCCCACCCTCGAGAGCTTCTTCGACAATCAACGCTCCTGGCAGAAGACGGCGGACGCCTTGCATGTGCATCGGCAGACAGTGCTCTATCGCATCCGCAAGGTCGAAGACATCACCGGGCTCAACCTCGACCGCACGCGGGACATCGCCGAGCTATGGCTTGCCTTGCAAGCGCGCTCGATGCTGCCGAGCACCGTTGAGCCGAAGGCAGGGGCCTCGCCCTGAGTGGTGGACACGCAGATCTCGCCGACCAGCTTCATCCCGGGCATGGTCGCGGTGAAGTCGCGGCCGATCAGGTCCGGGGCGGGCACTGGCCTTTCGGCCGGGTGGGTCAGGCCTTTCAGCCTGCGCCGTGTGACACCGCTTGATAGGTCGTGATTTCGCCAGGGCTGGCCACAGTGCGCAGGCTCTCGGGACAGCCTCAGCCGGACGTGCGTGGGCGGATCGCGCCGCGCAGGAGGAGTGTGGTGATCACGCTGCTCACCCCGGTCAGGGCGATCGCGAGGCCGACCGGGACGAATTCCGCGAACACGCCGAAGACCAGGGGTCCGATCCCCTGGATGGTCATGGTGGTGGTGTTGAGCAGTGCGAAACCCTGTCCTTGGAGGTCGGGCGGGACCGCCTCCAGGAAGCGTCGCTGTAGGCCGAGCAAGTAGGAGGATCCCATGCCGGTGACCACGTACACTGCGGCGATCGCCGGATACGGCAGGTCCAGGATGAGCGCGATCGAGGGCGTGCCCATCACCAGCAGCAGTGGCAGGACGAGTCGTTCTCGGGTGGCAGGCGCGAACGCTCGCCCAACTACGACGTCGCCGATGAGCATACCGACTGACGTGGCTGCCAATAGGGTGCCAGTGTCCGTTGGGCTGAACGCACGCTGCGCGGAGTACGGGATGAGCAGGCTTCCTGCTGCGGCCAAGTACGCGGCGGGCAGGCACTGGACCATGATCAGCTTGATGACCCCGGGGGCGGTGACGAGCGCGGCGTTACCTTGCAAGGTCTTACGCACGATCGACGCGCCCGTGCGGACCACCTCGGTGCGCGACAGGAACAGGCGGCTGATCACCGACGCGAGCAGGTGCGCCCCTGCGGTGACCAGCATCGTCCGATCCACGCCCAGCCACATGGTCAGCGCCCCACCAGCGGCCATGCCCACCATCTGTGCCGAAACCGCGACGAGGTAGGACAGCGAACGCCCAAGCACGTAGGTATCCCCGGTGAGGACCTCCGCCAGGACTCGGCCCGCGGCCCCGGTGGTGACCGGTGTCAGGCAGGCCACGGCCGCGACGAGGAGCAGGCTGACCGACACCGGGAGGTGTCCGAACGCGAGCAGCAGCCCGACCGCGCACTGGAGAGCGTAGCCCGTGGTGATGAGGGTCCGCGGCGAGAACCGGTCCGCCATCGCGGCAAGAAACAGGCCGCCTGCGGCTTGGGGGAGGAAGCCGATCGTCATCGCCATCGCCGTCAGCAACGGAGAGTTGGTCTGGCTGAACACCAGCACCGCCAGCGCGACGGACCGCAGCGTGTCCGACATAACGCCAAGCAGCCGACCTGCGAATATGGCACGGAACTGTGTGACCGCGAAGACCTGGCCATAGGTGGCCTTCGTCGTGACCATATCGGTCATGAGTAGGATGCTCCCGAAACTTTCTTGGGCCGGACCGCGTCTACCGGTTGATCGCGGTGATATGGGTTGGCAGGGCCCGCCACACCTCAGGTGTGCAGAAGTGGCCACCAGGCAGGGAATCGTGCCGGTACGGCCCCAACGCCAACTCTCGCCACTGGGCGGGTGCGTCCGCTTCGATCACCCCGTCGTCGGCACCGGCGAGGAACTGCAGCGGCATGGTGACCCCCGCGGCGCCGTTGTGGCGGAACGTGTCCCGCACGGCGATGTCTGCCCGCATGATCTCCACCGTCATCTCCTCTCCGTCTCCCGGGAACAGAATCAGCCCCACGTCGCCCTCTGCTTGTTCGTCGAGTGGGCCAAGGATCAGTCGGAAACGTCACGTCTGCAACTGAGATGATCCCGCGGTGGCTGGTGTGATCACGGCGTCAGAGTCGTCCTGGACAGCTCCGTTCAGCGGACTGAGCCCGCGTCTGTCCGGAAAGCTGGCGACCGTGCTGCGGCGAGACGGCGCGGACGCCGCTGCCAAGGGCCGACCGTGGGGGCTACCGCTGGAAGATCGGGTGCTGGTGGTGGTGGCCTACTGGCGAACGAACCTGACAATGCGCCAGCTCGCGCCCCTGTTCGGCGTCTCGAAGTCCGCCGCGGGCCGCATCATCGACTCGTTCGGGCCGATGCTCGCGCTCCGGCCCCGCAAGCGGTTCCGGAAGGACACCGTTCTCGTCGTGGACCGAAGACCTGCCCGACGAGAGGGCAGCCACCTGCGCCGGCTTCCTGCGACGAGCCACCGCATGTGGCCTTCACCAGGCCGGGAGGTCACCCCGAGGCCTGTCGCTCACTGCCGTACTCCTTGTGCATCATCCATACGGCCGCGTCCTGCGGGATACTGCGGCCGTCGAGCGGTGCGCTGGCCAGCAGCACGTCGACGTTGTGGTCCAGGGGCAGCGGCTTCGTGCCGAAGTTCACCACGCATCGCAGGCCTGCGCCGCGTTCGAAGCCGAACCACTCGCCGTTGTCGGGACCGTCGAGCTTCAGCGTGGCGTCGGAGACCAGGTGGCCTCGCCGCAGCCGTAGCGCTGCACGGTACAACGCCAGCATGGAGTTCCGGTCGTCGTCCTGCACCGTCGCTGTCAGTCCGGCCTTGCCGCCCAGATCGATCACGCAGTCGACCCGGTGTGGGACCACGCGCCCGACCCCGCGGCCGGAGGCCGGACGGTCCGAGCCCGCACCACGGGTCACCGACACCGTGATCCGCTCCTGTCCGTGCGGGCGCGGCCCGGGCACCGCGAGGAGTTCCTCGCGCCTGTCGGGCAGCCGTTCCCAGCGGGTGGCGTCCGCCTCATCGGTCCAGGCGGTGACGGTCGCGAAGGTGGGGATCCAGCCGGTGACGCGGGCTTCGGTGAAGCCGTAGTCCAGGCGCATCAACTGCCGCTCGGCGCGGTGCGCATGGGTGAAGGAGTGGGTGTGGGTGGCCACGGCACCGCCGGGATGGGTGGCGGTGGCCACCACGATGTCCACCGGCCCGCCGTCCCGGCGCACCGCGGTGCCCTGCACCGCGATCGGGTCGCTGCCCATCAGGGCGCTCGCCGCGTCGAAGAAGTGCACGCCGCGCTCGATGTGGATGCCGCCGCTGTGCGCAGGGTCCCAGAACCAGTGGTCCGGGCCCAGGTCCTCGTCGGAGGCGTCGTTCTCGAAAGCGAACCTTCGCCTCGTGTCTCACGGCTGAGCGGCTGGAAGCACAACGGGTGACGGCTCGTTGGCCGAGGTGACTGGGTATGTCGTGACCCACCTCGGGTCACGGTGCTCCGTCATGTCCGGACCGGCGCCACACACGGTCGGAAAACGCTCTCCGAGGATCTGTGAAGTGACTGTAAGATCAGCCCACTTGGGAGACGGGTGCGTTGGGGGATCAGGCGCGCCGGAGAGCGGTGCACGTCCCGTCTCGGGTACATAGGGAGGGTCTAGTTGGCTCGTCATGCCTCTGCACGTCCGAGTCTTGTCGCCGCCACAGCGGTCGTATCTCTGTCGCTGGCTGCCGGTCCGGCCTCCTGGACCGCTTCCGCCGATGCCGGGGCGTTCAGCGAGACCACGATTGCCGCGACCATGCGCGTCACACCGGGCGCCGGCTCTGTGGTGAGCGTCGGGCCTTCCGGGTTCCTGCACTCCGCCACCACCACGAACGGTCCCTCCGGACTGGAGTGGACGGGCGCGGACGGCTCGACCCGGAAGCTCGAGGGCACGCAGCCGCAAGACCCTGTGGAGTACTACGGAACGGCATCGGACGTCGTGGCGCTGCCGCCCAGCGGGGGCACGGGCGATGTCCTGCTGCGGAACATGGTCACCGACGAGACCACAACCGTCACTGTCCCCGCGGGGCAGAAGTACAGCAGAACGATCGGGACCACCGTGGTGACCCAGGGCGGAGGTGCCGACGGGAAGTGGACCGAGTTTCATCTGCTGAGCAACGAGAACGGGACCACGGTGGACCGTCGCGTGACGGGTCTTCCGGAGGGGGCCTACGGCCTCAGTGTCGGGCGGGCCGGCGTCCATGGGTTCCTCTCAAGTCTGAAGGTCCCCGGGGAGGACCTCGGACAGTTCGCCTGGGTCGATCTCCGTACCGCGGAGGCCACGTTCCTGCCGTACGGCACGGTGTACGGGAATTCCGTGGTGACCGCTCTTCATCTGGTCACCCCCTGGGCCGCCGGCGGCGTGCGGATCTATGAGCAGGGGCGGTTCGACACCCCCGTGCGCGAGGTTCAGGTCAGCCTCAAGGACGCCAAGGTTCTCGGCGTCGTCGGCGACTCGCTGATCGTGGGCCGCTATGACTCCTCGCTCGGTCGGAAGCAGTACCAGGCGTCCGTCTGGAGGGTCGTGGCCGTCCCCTTCGACGGTTCCGGCGAGCGGACGCTCCTCGCCCGCGCCGTGGCGGACCGTGCCGCCGTCCGGCCGGACGGCGGCCTTCAGGTCGTCGGCGGTCAGTCCGCGGACGACTATGGCTACCAGGACATCACCACCGGGGCGGACGGCGTACCGTACGCGACTCGTGTGCTGCGCATCCCGCCGGTCCCGATGCAGCTCCAGCGCCTGACGCTGGATCACGGCACCGTCAGGACCGTGGAGTACGGCGACCAAGCCACCTTCGCGTACGAGCGCCTGCTCACCGAAGCCGCGCCGGGATACGGCGAGCGTGTGCGGGTCGGCAGCCCGCCGGCCCCGTACGGCACGCTGTATCCCACCGGGGACGGCCGGACCGTGTACCGCGGGGCAGTGAGCGTGGACGGCGTCAGCCGGCCCAGGCTGTTCGTCGTGGGCAAGGGCGAGACGTTTCCTGGCACCCCCGTCGAAACGGGCCTCCCGGATTCCTTCAACACTTTCGAGGCCCAGATCAGGATCGTGGGGGCGTCCGAGAACCTGGTGCTGGTCGAGGGGGGACGTGCGGGCGGCGCCCGGGAACTCCGGGTCGTCGACATCGACTCCGGCAAGTTCCTGCACAAGGAGCCGTACCAGACGGGTGCGATCTGGGGGACCACTGTGTGGTTCTCGGCCCCGGGCGGCACGGTGACCGCCAAGGACGCGCGCACCGGGACCCCGCTGACATCCTTCGCGGTGAGCACCGGGTGCTCCACCGTGGTCGATCTGCAGGCTGTCGGCCGGTGGGTGTACTGGAAGTGCTACGTCAGCAACGCTCCGTACATCGCAGGCGTCTACGACCTCCAGTCCAGGAAGAGCATCCCGCTTCAATCCACCGGGCAGGCCCGCCTCGGCGACGGTGTCGTCGCCGTTGAGGGCGAGCGGGGGCTGGATGTCTACGGCCTGCAGACCGGGGCGGCCGTCCAGCGGTGGACGACCGACGCCGCGGGGCTCGTGGCGCTCGACCCGCGCAATGCTGATCTCGCGTACTCCACGCTGGACCAGGCCGTCCACGTCCTGAACACCGGGCGGCCCGAGGCGGCGCTGGTCTCTCCCTACCGGAACGTCACCGCGCGGGTGGAGACGGACGCGACGCCGCTGTCCTGGCGCGGCGAATGGTGGCTGTCCGAACCGGCGGCCTCCTGGAAGGTGGCGATACGCCACAAGGCCACGGGCCGGGTAGTGGCCACGCGCAGTGGCGGACCGGCCGCGTACTCGATCGCGACGACATGGAACGGCCGTGACACGACAGGCGGACTGCTTCCCAACGGTTCGTACACCTGGACGCTGACGGCTGATCCGGCGGACGGGCAGGGCGCGGCGTTGGTCCAGTCCGGCACGGTCCTGCTGACGGGTGGCGCGGCGGTGTGGCGGGACCATGTCGGCGGCTCGTCGCTGCCCGACGGTGTCGGCGACCTCCTGACGCTGAACTCCTCGGGATCGCTCACCTTCCACCAGGGGGACGGGGCCGGGAAGCTCTCCGGGAAGGTGTCGGCGAGTGGCTGGTCGACCTCAGTCAGAGCCGTGCCGTTCGGCGACCTCAGCGGCGACCGCTGCAACGACGTCCTGGTCCGGCTGAGCAGCGGCGCCCTGCGCCTGTACAAGCCGGCCTGCGGGGCGGCGCTGAAGCCGTCGACGTCGTACACCACCCTCGCCAGCGGCGGCTGGAGCCAGTACAACGTCCTGACCGCGCCCGGTGACGTGACCAAGGACGGCCGCCCCGACCTGATCGCCCGCAACGCCTCCACGGGTGCCGTCTACCTCTACAAGAGCACAAGCACCGGCAAGTTGTCCTCCCGCGTCAAGCTCTACGACAACTGGAAGGGCTACAAGAAGATCGTCGGCGCCGGAGACCTCAACGGCGACGGCATCGGCGACCTCCTCCTCCAGGACAAGGCCAACAACCTCTACCGTCTCAACGGCACCGGCAAGGGAACCTTCACGTCCCGGGTGAAGATCGCCGGCAACTGGGGCGGATCGTACGACGCGGTCGCCGGCGTAGGGGACATCACCGGCGACGGCAGGGCCGACATCGTCGCCCGGGACACCGCGGGGAACCTCTACCGGCAGAACGGCACCGGCAAGGGCACCTTCGGCTCACGTACGAAGATCGCGAGCGGCTGGGCCGGCTACAAGGGCCTTTTCTAGCCCCGCTGTGGCGCATGTCACGCCCTCGGCGAGGGAATCGCCGGGGGCATGACACCGGGCAGTGCGCACAGGGCGATCGCCCAGGCCGGGGCGGCCCTGGCGAAGGTCTGGGTACTGCATCGCGTCCCGCAGGACTCGGCTCCTGGGCAGCGACTGCTGGCCCGATTACCGCTGCCCTGGCTGCGGGTGCCGCGCGTGCTCGGCGTCGACGACTTCGCGCTCAAGCGTCGCCACTGCGGCGATGCCCGACGGATGGCCGAACTCGCCGTCCTCTGCCGTGTGCAGCCCGGGTGACTACCGTGCGCGAGCGCGGGGTCCTATGGCGGAACGCTTCCCATCCACGCCTTCCCGAACGGAACTCCCTGCCGCGGCATGTCCGGGCCCTCGGCGAGTGCACAGCCGCCGAGCTGGCGCCGGATCTTGCTGGTCAGCCCGCCACGCGAGCGACCGAGCGCCCTGTTGCGGAGCCCCCTGTTCGGGTTCCAGCGGCGTGCTGATGAGCGCGGACGATGGTGGCATCGACCGAGTCAGTCGATGCCGCTGCGTGATGCGGTTCTCCCGGCAGATGCGCTCGAAGGGCACCTCCGGTGCGTTGCGCGGGAGGGCGATCAGCGGAGACAGCGCCGCACACCTCTAGACATCCGATCTGTCCTCCCTTGAAGATGACCTGGCCGTCAAATTACATCGATGTGTCGCCCCCACCCCCCCGCGAATGAACCGATCAATGGGCCGGGAGGTCTCGCTGTGACCAATGAACCCCAACCGCAGAGACGAAGCATCCTCAAGTGCGGTGGTGCCCTCGCCCTCGCACCGCTGATCACTCAGCTGACCGGGGGAACCCCTGTGGGACGGGCCGTTGCCGCCGGGACCGCCGCGCCGACGCTCGTCCAGTGGCCGGCCCTGTCGCGCAAGGCGCTGAAGTACTCGATCCCTGCCACGGACTGGCAGTCGCAGGCCCTGCCGATCGGCAACGGCCGGCTCGGCGCCATGCTCTTCGCCAACCCCTACGAGGAGCGCATCCAGTTCAACGAGCAGAGTCTGTGGGGTGGTGTCAACAACTACGACAACGCCCTCGCCGGCCAGCCGGACAGCGCTTTCGACACCGGCATGACCGGCTTCGGCTCGTACCGGAACTTCGGTGATGTCGTCGTCGCCTTCGGTCCTCCCCGTGCGAAGGTCACGGCCCCGGGGGGACCGTACCGCACCTCCTCGACGGAGGGCGTCGACAAGACGTACGACGGTAACTCGAGCACCAAGTGGTGCATCGAGGCGCCCGGCACGAAGGTGCAGTGGCAGGTCGAGCTCCCCGATCCCGTCGAAGTCGCGTCCTACCGTCTGACGAGTGCCAATGACGTACCCCAACGCGACCCGCAGGAGTGGACGTTCTCCGGTTCGTCCGACGGCGCCACGTGGACGACGCTGGACAGCCGCACTCTGGCGACGCCCTTCGAGAGCCGTTTCCAGACGAAGGAATTCACCTGTGCCGATACCGCGGCCTACCGCTTCTACCGGTTCGACTTCGTCCCTGAAGCAGGGGTCAGCCACTTCCAGGTGAGCGAGATCGGTCTGTCCGGCGTCGACCTCGGCGGGGGCGGTTCGATGTACCTGTCGTCGCCGAGCGGGCACTCCGAGGGATCCGGTTCCGGGACCGGGCCCCAGGCCACGGACATCTCGAGTTCGGTGGACCGCGATCCGGCCACGGTCTGGCGGGTCGACGCCGTCGCACCGGCGATCGTCTGGCAGGCCGACCTGTCCACCGCGGCCGCCGTCACCTCGTACACGCTGACGGCGGCCCCGGACCGCCCGCAGGACGACCCCCGGCGATGGGAACTCCAGGCATCGCAGGACGGGCAAGCCTGGGTGACCCTCGACACGCAGAACCCCGGCGCGCCCTTCGCCGGCCGACGCGACACCCGGACCTTCCGGATCACCAACAGCACGGCGTACCGCACCTACCGGCTCACCTTCACCCCCGGTGAGTCGTCCACCGGCTTCCAGATCGCGGAGGTCGCCCTGGAGGGCAAGGGGTTCGACACGCGCATGCAGCGCACGTTCGTCGACTACCAGCGCGCCCTGGACTTCTTCGAGGGTGTTCATCTCACCCGCTTCGGCGCGCCGGGGCGGCGCGTTCTGCGGGAGGCCTTCGCGAGCCGGTCCGCGGACGTCATGGTCTTCCGATACACGTCGGACAGCGACCGGGGACTCTTCGGAGCGATCTCCCTGACGTCAGGACAGCAGGAGGCCCCGACGACCGTCGACGCCGCCGCCCGGCGGATCGCCTTCAGCGGTGTCATGGGCAACGGCCTCAAGCACGCGTGCACCCTCCAGGTCGTACACACCGACGGCGACTTCAGCGCCGACGGGGCGGTGCTCCGGTTCACCGACTGCACGACCCTGACCCTGCTCCTCGACGCGCGCACCGACTACAAACTCGACGCCGCCGCCGGATGGCGCGGAGCCGATCCGGAGCCGGCCGTCGCCGCGGCGCTCGACAAGGCGGCCGTCCGCTCCTACGACGAGATGCGCGACGAGCACACCGCCGAGATACGGGCGTTCATGAACCGCGTCTCCGTCGACTGGGGCACCTCCGACGACGCTGTCGTCGCCTTGCCGACCAACGCTCGGCTGGCGCGTTACGCGGCGGGCGGGGAGGACCCTACCCTCGAGCAGACGATGTTCGACTTCAGCCGATACCTGCTGATCAGTTCCTCGCGCCCCGAGGGCCTGCCCGCCAACCTCCAGGGTCTCTGGAACGACAGCAACACGCCGGCGTGGGCCTCCGACTACCACACCAACATCAATGTCCAGATGAACTACTGGGGAGCCGAGACGACGAACCTGCCGGAGTGCCACGAGGCGCTCGTCGGATTCATCAAGCAGGTGGCGGTGCCCAGCCGTGTGGCGACCCGCAACGCCTTCGGCAAGGACACGCGGGGTTGGACCGCCCGCACCAGCCAGAGCATCTTCGGCGGCAACGCATGGGAGTGGAACACCGTTGCGAGCGCCTGGTACGCCCAGCACCTGTACGAGCACTGGGCGTTCACCCAGGACCTGGTCTACCTCCGCAAAGTCGCCTACCCGATGATCAAGGAGATCTGCGAGTTCTGGGAGGACCGTCTCAAGGAGCGCGAGGACGGACTCCTCGTCTCGCCGAACGGCTGGTCCCCCGAGCACGGGCCACGCGAAGACGGCGTCATCTACGACCAGCAGATCATCTGGGACCTGTTCCAGAACTACCTCGACTGCGAGGCGGCGCTCGAGGCGGATGCCGACTACCGGGCCAAGGTCGCGAACATGCAGGCGCGCCTCGCGCCGAACAAGATCGGCCGGTGGGGTCAATTGCAGGAGTGGCAGGAGGACATCGACAGCCCCACCGACATCCACCGCCACACCTCGCACCTCTTCGCGGTCTACCCCGGCCGCCAGATCACCCCGAAGACGCCCGGTTTCGCGGCCGCCGCCCTCGTGTCGCTCAAGGCACGGTGCGGAGAGAAGGAAGGCGTCCCGTTCACGGCCGCGACGGTATCGGGCGACAGCCGCCGCTCGTGGACCTGGCCCTGGCGGGCGGCCCTCTTCGCCCGCCTCGGTGACGGGCATCGCGCCCAGATCATGCTGCGTGGACTGCTGACTTACAACACGCTGCCGAACATGTTCTGCAACCACCCGCCCTTCCAGATGGACGGCAACTTCGGCATCTCGGGCGCCGTGGCGGAGATGCTCCTGCAGAGCCACGACGGCACCATCCACCTGCTGCCCGCCCTGCCGGACGGGTGGAAGGCCAAGGGTTCCTTCACCGGGCTCCGCGCCCGCGGCGGCTACGAGGTCAGCTGTGCGTGGCGCGACGGGAAGGTCACGTCCTACAGAATCGTGGCCGACCGGGCCCGCAACCGGGGCAACGTCACCGTCCGGGTGAACGGCGTCGACACGAAGGTGAAGCCCGACAAGCCCTGAGGTCGGCCGTCCGCTGGCCGAGAAAGCAGCCGGCATCGCCGTGCACTGCACCAGCGTGCAGAAGGCGTTCATGCGCCGTCCAGGCCCAAGGGCCTGGACCTGCTCGCCCAGGCCACCGGCCGCGGCCCGTCGCTGCAACGGTGGTGACACGCGGGTCCTCGGCCCGCCTCGGTCGATCCCTCGTCTGCCGGTCTGTCCGTTCGCCGGTCAGCCGGCCTGCCGGTCCTCAGGGCAACTGACCTGCAGATCTTGCCTGGTTGCCGGCCTAGCCGGTCTCTCGACGGCCAGACCTTGTCGATCTGTCGGCCTGTCGACTTCGTGGTCCGGAGCCGTCAGCGGTCGTCGTGGCCGCCGTGCGAGCCGCCGTGGCGGTCGTCCCGGCCGTCGTGCGAGCCGCGCCCGTGGTGCTGGTCGTCATCGGAGGGGTCGTCCGCACCGTGACCGCGCGCACCGCCACGGTCGTCGCCCGCCGGATTGACCGCATCGTGACCCCGCAGACCGCCGTGGTCGTCGCCCGCGGGGTCGTCGGCGTGGTGCCGGGACTCGGGACTACGGTCGCCGGAGCGGCCGTGATGCGCGGTCGGGTGGTCGTCGGCGTGCGGCCGGTCCTCCACGGTGGTACCCGGCATGCCCTGGGTCGCCGGTGCGGTACGGGAGGTGTCCCGGCCGGTGCGGGCACCGTGGTCCGCGCCGGAGTGACGGCTGTGGTCGTCCGCGCTCCGGTCGTCCGAGCCGGGCCGGTGGTGGTGCGCCGACGGGGCGGCCGGGCCGGGGGCCCGGTGACCCGGCGGTGACGTGACGGCCGTGGCGGTGACGGCGCCTGCGCCGATCACGGCCGCGGTGACGAGCACGGCTGCCACGGTACGACGGCGGCCGGTGAGCCGGGAGATGCTCATGACGTGTCCCTTCGTTCGCTCCGCGGCCGGTGCGCGGAGTCCGTCCGGCGCGTTCACCGGACGAGAACCACCGTGCGCCACGCGTCCTGAAGCCAGGCTGAAGCAACCTGAACGTGTCTTCAGGAAGGTTCTGACACTCTGTGGGCATGCGCCTGCTGATAGTCGAGGACGAGCGACGCCTCGCCGCAGCCCTCGCGCGAGGGCTGGCCGCCGAGGGCTTCGCCGTGGACGTGGCCCATGACGGCGTCGACGGGCTGCACTTGGCCCGTGAGCAGGAGTACGACCTGATCGTCCTCGACATCATGCTCCCCGGCATGAACGGCTACCG
This sequence comes from Streptomyces sp. NPDC001292, assembly GCF_042896465.1. NCBI lineage: Bacteria > Bacillati > Actinomycetota > Actinomycetes > Kitasatosporales > Streptomycetaceae > Streptomyces > Streptomyces sp. NPDC001292. The sequence goes on along the minus strand of NZ_JBIAXG010000011.1, from coordinate 166,941 downwards.
GGTCTGCGCCTCGCTCCGGGAGGACGGCGACGACACCCCCATCTTGATGCTGACCGCCAAGGACGGCGAATACGACGAGGCGGAGGGACTGGACACCGGGGCGGACGACTACCTGACGAAACCGTTCTCCTACGTGGTCCTCCAGGCCCGCATACGCGCCCTGCTGCGCCGCCGCACCCGCACCGGCTCCACGGTCCTGCGCGTCGGCAGCCTGAGCCTCGATCCCGGAGCCCGGCGCGTGACCCGTGACGGGGAGGAGGTCCCCCTGACCACCAAGGAGTTCGCGGTACTGGAGCACCTCGCGCGGCATGCCGGTGAGGTGGTCTCGAAGGCCGACATCCTCGCGCACGTCTGGGACTTCGCCTACGACGGCGACCCGAACATCGTCGAGGTCTACGTGAGCGCGCTCCGCCGCAAGATCGATGTGCCCTTCGGACGCCGCTCCATCAAGACCGTGCGCGGCGCGGGATACCGCCTGGAGGCCGAAGGGGGACGCGATGTCTAGGCCGCTGGCGTCGGTCCGGGCGCGCGCGGCGCTCGCGGCCACCGTGGTGGTCTGTCTCGCGCTGGTCGTGGCGGGCTTCGGCGTGGTCGCGGTGCTCCAGCACAACCTCGCCGGACGGGCCGGCCTGGAGGCCGAGGTCACCGCCCGGACGGTGGCCGGTTCCCAGGACGCGCTGAACGGCCGGTTCGACCGGCTCGACCTGCCCGAGGACGGGCGCGTGGTCCAGGTCGTCGACTCGGCCGGGCACGTGCTGGGCGCCGGTGCCGCCCTTGCGGGCCGTGCCCCCGTCGCCGACTACGCCCCGGCCGCGGACAGCTCCGCCGCGCCCGTGTCCACCGCGCCCTCGACCTCCACGGCACCAGCGTCCGCAGCGCCGTCACCATCGGGGTCCGGAGCGGCATTCGTACGGCCTTCCCCATCGGTGTCCGGGACGGCAGGCGCGACCGGCACGGCCGCGCACGCGAACAGCGGTGCGGGCGTTCCAGGTAGCGTGCTCGCCGCCGTGTACGTCCCCGCCGGCACCGGGATCGCCCGCACCGTGGGCCCCGTGGACGACCACGGGCGCCGAGGCGGGGGCGGTGACGACCACGGCGGCAGCGGCGGGAGCGACGATGGCCCCGCCACGTCGGATGGGAAGACCAAGGAACCGACCGGTGACGACCACGGCGGCGGCGAGGACAACCACTCCGGGAGCGGTGGCAGCAGCGAGGACAGTGGCAAGGGCGGAGCCACCGGCAGCCCCCCGCGCGGCAAGGTCGGCACTGACGTGCAGCGGCGTACGATCCGGGCTACCGTGGCCGGCGCGACCCACGACTACAGCTTCGCCGCCGTACAGGGCACCACCTACGACGGCCGCACCTACACCGTTTACGCGGGGATCTCCCTGGAGGAGGAGCAGGCCACCCTGGACCAGGTCACGAAGTCGCTGCTGACCGGCCTGCCGTTCCTGCTCGCCGTCGTGGCGGCCGTGACCTGGCTGGTCACCCGGCACGCACTGAGGCCGGTGGAGGGCATCCGCGCTGAGATGGCGGAGATCACCGGGAGCGGCCACCTGTCCCGTAGGGTTCCGGAGCCCCGGTCGGGGGACGAGATCGCCCGGCTGGCCCGCACCACCAACCAGACGCTGGCCGCCCTGCAGAGGTCGGTCGAGCGGCAGCACCGCTTCATCGCCGACGCCTCCCATGAACTGCGCAGCCCCATCGCCAACTTGCGCACCCAACTGGAGGTCGCCGACGCGCACCCGGAGCTGCTGGACACCCACGGCCTTGTCCAGGACGTCGTGCGCCTGCAGCACCTGGCCACCGATCTGCTGCTTCTCGCCCGGCTGGACGCCGGGGAGAGTCCGGTCGGCGCGCGCGTCGACCTCGCGGACCTGGTCCGGGAGGAGGTGGCCGCGCGGGCGGCGACGGACCGGTTCGTCCCCGCCGTGACGCTGGAGGGCGAGTCGCTCGCGGTGACCGGCAGCAGGACGCAACTTGCCCGGGTCCTCGCCAACCTCCTGGACAATGCCCAACGGCACGCGGAGGGCGCAGTGGGGGTGACCGTGGCCGTCGAGGGCGACGACGTCGTCCTCACCGTCGGCGACGACGGTCCCGGGGTCGCCCCGGAGGACCGGGAGCGGGTCTTCGAGCGGTTCGTCCGCCTGGACGAGGCCCGAAGCCGCGATGCAGGCGGTGCCGGTCTCGGACTGGCCATCGCCCGGGATGTGGTGCTGCGGCACGGCGGCTCGCTCACCGTCGGGGGTGATCCCGGCGAGGGAGCGGTCTTCCGTGCCCGGCTTACGCGCGCGAAGTGACGAGCAGGGTTCGCATCCCCGCGGGGTCTTCCGTGCCGACCTCGCTCAGCCGGGTGACGGCCCACTCTCGCGCCCGGGGCCGCCGCGCGGGGGCGGGCGCTGCGACCCCGTACGGGGAACGGCTCAGCGGGACACGGCGCTCCGGCGTCGCGCTATGGAGCGCAGCGTCGGCAGCCCCGCGACTGCCAGGAGGACCACCACACCGCAGACGATCGCCGCCGTCCGCGCGAATCCCAGGCTCTCCCCGGCGTGGGGCGCCGACTCCGCGTGGGCCGCTCCGGCGAGACTCAACACCGGTGCGGGGTACTCCGGTTCGGGCTTGCCCTCGTCGGCCGGCTGGTTCCAGGAGATGACCTCGCCGTCGTCGTACTGCTGCTTGGCGACGAAGGTCAGCGCGTCCACGCCGGCGGGGACGCGGTCGATGTGCACGACGAAGTCGGCCCCGTCCCCGCCGCTGATCGCGCCGCCGGACCAGCCGACGGTGCCGCTCCCGCCGCCGGGTGCCTGCTGCTGCGCGGTCCACCCCTTCACCTGCTCCGCGCGCATCCCCCGCACGCCCTTCGGTGCCTCGATCCACACACCGACGGTGCGCGCGTCGTCCTTCTCGTTGGGCACGTGGAACGTCATCCGCACGTCCTTCGCGCCCGGCTCCACCTCGTCCTCGGAGTGCACATGCACATGCGCCCAGGCGGGGGCCGCCGTCACCATGAGCAGGCCCGCGGTCAGCAGGGCCGCGGCCATCCGGGTCGGCCGCCGGAGAAACGTCATAGGTGATTCCTCTCTCGGCGTCCGTGCACGCTGGTGACGGACGACAGGAATCGTGGGAGCGGCCGGCCTGAATCCGGCGCGGGAAGGCTCTGTACAGCGTCGGCGGCGGACTGCGTCGTGACGCCGGGTGTTCCGGGGCCGCACCCGCTTGGCGGGGACGGCCGGTGTGCGGCACGGTGAAGCGTTGCCTCACGCGGGCGGATTGGTGACGACCATGGCCGCCGTGACGCTCAGGACGAGGACCCCGACGAAAAGTTCCGTCATCAGGCCGCGCCGGAGGGTGCGTACGTGCGCCGTGTCCGGCAGCACGGGAGGCGCCGACGCGACCAGTGTCGCTGTCGCCCCGGTCCCGCCAAGGGGTTTGCAGAAAAAGGGAGTCGGTGCCGGGACCGCCGTGTGCCGGCGCAGCCAGCGCCGGGCGACGCCGCCGAGCGCGACGACCACGGCCACGCCGGCCGACTTCAGGAGCAGCAGCCGGCCGAACCGGGTGTCGAAGAGGGCGCCGACGGTGCCAACTTCACGCCACGCCTGGAAGGTGCCTGTCACGACGAGCACGGTCACGCCGGCGAACGCGAGCCGGGAGAACCGGGGCAGCACGGAGGCCAGCGCGCTGACGGCTCCCGGCCTTGCCAGAACCGCCACGGCGAGCGCGAGTCCGCCCAGCCACACGGTCATCGCGGCGAGATGGGCGAAGTCGGCGGCCAGGGCGAGGAATGCGTACCGCCCGTCGACGGAGTGGCCGGTCACCGGCCACGTGCCCCACAGGACCACGGCCGCCGTGGTCGCCACGAGGGCCGCCGCCCTGGCCCGCCTGCTCGACGTGCCGGCCGCAAGGGTCGCGAGCACGGTCGCGGCGCCCAGGGCGAGAAGGGCGTAGAAGCGTACGGCGTAGGCGTAGTCGGCGAGCGCCGCGTGCTGATGGGCGCCGGAGCCGGACCAGGCGTCCGACAGCGGCCGGCCGTCGGCCCAGACGGCGTGGACGGCCAGGACCGTGAGGGTGCCGGCGGCCAGCAGGCCGAGTCCCGCCCACACCAGGCCCCGGGTGCCGCGGTCACGCAGCCCGGCGGGCCACAGCCACAGTACGACCAGCAGCACGCCGGGGCCGATCGCGAGTCCGGCATAGCCGACGGCGCGCGACACGCCGAGGAGGCGGCTCGCCCACACGCTGCCGGAACCGCCGAGCGGCGGGACGACGCCGACGACCCGGCTGGTTTGGTGGATGGAGAAACGAAAGGCGCCTGCCACGGGATGTCCGTCGGCCGACGTCACCTGCCAGGCCACGGTGTACGTGCCCGGGTGCAGGCCGCCGGGCAGGGCGGTCCGGACGACGGGGTCGGGACGGTCGTCGGGGTGGCCGCCGAGGTCCACTCGGCGCATGTGGTCGTCGAACACGCGCACCGCGTTCTCCCGCGCGGTAACCGGCTGCCGGAACGTCAGCGCCGCCTGGGCGGGCAGGCCGGGCAGCACCTCGCCGGCGGCCGGATCGCTCGACCGCACGCCGGTGTGCGCGGAGGCGGGCCCGGCGGACGCGGCCGCCAGGCAGAGAACAAGGCAGAGCATGGTGATGATGCGGCGCATCCGTTTCCCCCCGGGTGCCCTTGAGATGCAGCGTGTCCAGGGTGGGTCCCCGCAGCCGCCTGCGGCAGCCTCGCCTTTGGGGGTGCGACCCCCTCAAAACGAGGGGGGTGTGAACCGCTGCCGGTTGACACTGGTTGAGCGTGTGCTGGTGTGCGTGAGTGAGCGTCGCGGTGACGGTGCGCGGCACGGGACGGCAGTGCGTGGCAGGGCGACGGGAGTTCTGGTGTCGAATGCGCGACCTTTGACCGGGGCCGGTCGTTGGGCGCGGTGACGGGCTTCTCCGGCATCGGGGGACGGGGCATGGGCGGGCTGCGCGAGGTGGCGGCGCCCTTCTGGCGCCCGGCCCGTCCGGGGTGGCGGTCGGAGCGATCGTGTGGGGCATCGGACCGTCCAGGCCCGACCGGGCACCCCGGGGCGTGAGGGACCCCGCCCCCGCAGCCCCGGACCGCGGACACGATCCGCCGGCGCCGGACGCGGAGCGAAAGCGGGTGCCCTGGGGGTATCCCCGGCGAAGCTGGGGGAGTGCCCACAACCGTTCGGGGCACGCTGTTGAGCACGAGTCCTGGCACCAGGACTCACTCCCGCTCAGTTTCCAGGAACGGTCAGGTGCGCAGCGGCAGCACGGTACGGACCTCGGTGCCGCCGTCGGGGCGTTCGTTGACCTCATCCCGCCGCCCAGTTCGGTGACCGTGTCCCGGATGAGCTGCAGGCCGAGGTGGCCGGCCTTGCCGAGTGCGTCTCCAGGGCCCTTCCCGTCGTCCGCCACCCGCACCAGCAGCCGTTCTCCGCCGCCGGTTACCTCGATCCAGGCGTGCCGTGCCTCGGCGTGCTTGAGGACGTTCGTGACGCACTCCCGCGTGCAGCGGTAGACGAGAGCGGCGAGGTCGGGCCCGAGCGCGGCGCGGAGCTCGACGGTCGTGGTGACGATGAGGCCCTCCCTGCGCAGACGTTCGGCGAGCAGTTCGACCGCCTGCGGCAGACCGTCCTCGGTCAGGTCCGGCGGATAGATGTCCACCATCATCGTGCGCAGTGAACCGACGGCGCCGCGCAGGACCTCACCGACCTTGTCGAGCATGCCGTCGGCCGTGGCGCCGGTTGCCGGGGGCAGTGCGCCGCGGACGGCCGACAGGGCGTATCCGGCCCCGGCGAGTTCCTGCACGACTCCGTCGTGCAGGTCGCGGGCGATCGCGCGCCGCTCCCGTTCGGAGGCGGTCAGGGCTTTGCTCAGCAGTCGGCTGCGTTCCGCGTCCGCCTTGCTGACGCGGCGCAACAGGTGGACTGACACCGGTAGTTGAGCCACAAGCAGAAGCAGCAGCGCCACGATGGAGAAGGGCACGAGGGTGTGCATCAGCTCCGTCCGCGCTGTGGCGACGCGGGCGTCGGTGGAGTACACCTCGAGTGCCAGCCGTTCACCGGAGTCCAGGTCGAGCGGGACGTAGACCTCCACGAGGCGGCGGCCGCCGTGGGCTTCGGTGAGGTTCTCCTCGTCGGACAGGTCGGACAGGTTGGCCCAGCTCGCCCGCCTGTCGATGGTCCTGCGTACGTCGTCGTTCGGGAAGGACATCCCGATGGCGTGGTGGTCGTTGGAGTACAGGACCTCGCCCTGTCGGTTCCACACCTTCACCCGGACGACGCCGGCCTCGCCCTGCCGGGCCTTGACGGCCTCGTCCAGTCGCGTGCGCGCGGCGACGTCCCCGCGGAGGAGCGCCGGCATGGCCGGTCTGAAGATCACGTTGCCCATGAGCTGCGCGGAGCGGGCCGCCTCGGCGAGCGCGGTCTTCTCCGCGATCGAGTCGGCGGCCACCACGGTGCCCGCCCCGACGACCGCGAAGGCACCCACTCCGATGAGCACCATGGCGACCAGCGCCCGCCGGACGGTTCTGCTGCCCCCCGTGTCCGCCGTGGAGCCGCCGCCCGTCCGGTCAGCCATCGGTACCCGCCTCGACGAGGCCGAGCCGTTGCGCCTTCACGACGGCCTCCAACTGCGAGCGCACCCCGAGTTTGAGGTGGATCGCCTTCACGTAGCCGCGGCAGGTGTTGACGCTGATCCCCAGCAGCCTGGCGATCGCAGCCGGCGCCAGGCCCTTGCCCATCAGGCCGAGCACCTCGGACTCCCGGGCGGTGAGACTGGCCGCGCCGGGCTCGTCGGTGACCTGGGGCCGGCCGGCGTCGCCGAACATCGACGCCGACACCAGCATCGACCCCTGCCGCACCTCCCGCAGGACGGTCAGCATCTCCTCCAGCGATCCGGACTTGGGCACGAACGCGCTCGCGCCCGCCTGGGCGGCCCGCACCACCCAATCCGGGTCGCGGTGCGCCGAGACGATGACGACGATCGCGCTCGGCGCGGCTTCCCGGACCCGCCGGGTGACGTCCAGTCCGCTCTCCCTGCCGAGCGAGATGTCCATCACCACCATGTCCGGGCGTTCCCGCGCGGTCAGTTCGACCGCCGCCGACCCGGTCGCCGCGCATCCCGCGCAGTCGAAGTCCGGCTGTGATCCGAGCGCGAAGGCCAGCAGCTCGGCAAACGTCCGATGGTCGTCGACGATCAGCACGCGCGTCCCCGACGAACCCCTGTGCTCCCCCATGTCCCCCCCACCGGGCGGACCGCCACCGCTGCCGGTCCGCAGGAGACATGGAACCACGGCATGTGAGGAAAGGCCCATTAGTTGTGCAGGAATGGTGCTTTTTCCGGGTGGTCGAACCCTCTGGTTTGGGGATGGCTGTGACGCCCGGGACCAGGCACCGTTGAACCATGCCGATTCGCCTGCTCGTCGTGGACGACCACCAGCTTGTGCGGGACACCCTGGCCACCATCCTGGGCGCAAGCGCACTCGTCGACGTGGTGGGCGTGGCGTGCGACGGGGCGGAGGCCGTCGCGGCGGCACTGCGGCTCGCGCCGGACGTGGTGCTCATGGATCTCGCCATGCCGGTGCTGAACGGCGCCGAAGCGACCCGGCGGCTGCTGGTCCTGCGGCCCGGCACCCGAGTCGTGGTGCTGACGTCCGCGGTCGGCGGACGGCTGGAACAGGCGGCCCTCGACGCCGGGGCCTCCATGGTGCTGCACAAGGACGCCGGGATCGACGCGGTGCTCGACGCGATCGTGGCGGTGGCGCCGCGGGCCTGAGCCGCCGGGCGGGTCGCTCCCGGTGTGCGGCCGGCGGCGGGCGGCATGCGACCGACGGCGAGGGCGGCGGCCCCGCGTGCCGTGCCGCCCGCATGGCGGTCCGCGGATCACGCTCACGGCGCCCCCGGACGCGGCCACCAGCGCAGCAGCACCCGTCCCCTCACCTCCCCGACGGGCACCGGGCCGAACTGCCGGGAGTCGACGGAGTGCCGGCGGTTGTCGCCCAGGACGAAGACGGTGCCGTGCGGCACGTGCGCGGGCCCGTAGTACAGGCCGTCGAGGGTCCGCCGGTCGATCGCCGGTTCCGTGACGGGACGGCCGTCGACCATGAGGACCCCGTCCTCGATCCCGACGGTGTCACCGGCCACCGCGACGACCCGCTTGACCAGCCGCGAGCCGCCGTGGTCGAAGACCACGAGGTCTCCGCGCCGGGGCGTTCCGCTCCAGTAGGCGTGTTCGTCGACGAGCAGGTGGTCGCCGGCACGGAGCGTCGGCTCCATGCTGGCCGACTCCACCCGTACGCGCTCCAGGAGGAGGCTGCCGACCACGCAGGCCGCGGCCACCACCACGCACGCGACGGCCCGGCGCACGGCGGCCCGCGGTGCGGCGAGGTGCCGTACCGCGGGCCGCCGGGTCGGGCTCACCCGAGCAGGCCGGTCAGTCCGAGTGTCCACAGGACCGTTCCGATGACGAGGAGTCCGTTGACCGCCCGGGACCGGGCGCGACCGGACAGGCACCGTACGAGCACCAGCAGTGCGGCGAGCCGCGCGCACAGCGCGGCCGTCAGCGGCGGGTCGGCCTCGACCGGGCGGTTCTGCTGTCCCAGGGTCACGCCGGTACTGACGGCCACCACGTACGAACCGATCAGCAGACCGAGCACGAGGACCGCGGAGAGCGCCGCGGCCGTGCCCCGCGAGACCCACACCTGCCGCGCCGCGACGAGCTGGACGACGGCGGCCAGCAGGAAGGGCAGGGCCCCGGCCAGGCCGTGCGCCACGCGCTGCTGGAAGGCGACCAGGTCCCCGGCTGCCGCGGCCACGCACAGCAGCGACGCGACGTGCGTGGTGCGAAGGCCACCCACGAGGCCCGTACGGCCCACCGGCACCGCCCCTTCGGCCGGCGACGCCTCAGGCGAGGGTGTCATCGTCGCCTCCCAGCTCGGGGGCGGGCTCGGTCTTCGCCGGGTCGGCGTAGACCGGGTGGTGCTCGGTGCTGGGCGGTCCCACGCGGAACTGCGCCATCATGTCGTGGTCCTCGTGCACGAGGTTGTGGCAGTGGATCATGTAACGCCCGGTGTGCGGGCCGAACCTGACCGCCACGCGCACCGTCTCGTTCTCACCGACGTACACGACGTCCTTGCCGCCGAGCTCCCAGGGGCTGGGTGCCTTGCCGTTGCGGTCCAGCACCTTGAAGTCGACCAGGTGCACGTGGACCGGGTGCCACCAGCCGCCGGACTTGTTGACGAACTCCCAGACCTCGACGTCCCCGAGTCCCGGGTCGGCCCAGACGTACTCGTAGTCGGAGGCGATGACGTCGGCCCAGGTCTTGCCGTTGATGGTCCAGGTTCCGTCCTTGCGGACGAACTCGAACGTCCGGGTCCTCTTCGCCATCGCCGCGGTGAGGTCCATCGCGGGCGCGTTCGGGTTCAGCAGGTCCGGGATCGCGTTGCCCGACAGGTCGGTGGGGTCGCTGACGACGTCGAAGGCCATCACGTCACCGGTGGTGTCGAAGTCCTCGACGTTCGGCACGCTCAGGTTCTTCAGGACCACCCGCTGGCCGATCTTGTACCTGGCGAAGTCGATGATGACCTCGTACCGTTCGGCCATGCCGTGCCGGTAGCTGGTCGCCGAACGGGGCTGCGGCATCAGCCCGGCGTCCGTCCCGATGAAGACGAACGGGTCGCCGGTGCTGAGCGCGAACTTGAAGCCCCGTGAGATCGCGCAGTTCAGGATCCGGAAGCGGTACTTGCGCCGCTCCACCTTCATCACGGGCCAGGGCCGGCCGTTGACCAGGATCACATCACCGAAGAGTCCGGAGTGTCCCTCGTCGTCGTACAGCAACTGCCCGTCGCGGTCGAACATGGCGTCGCGGATGAGCAGCGGCACGTCGTACCGGCCCTTCGGGATGGGCAGCGACTGCTCCAGCTCGTCGTGCATCGTGTACAACGCGGCGAGGCCTATGTACGCGTTCTCGGCCGTGTGGTGGGCGCCGTGGTCGTGGTACCAGAGCGTCCGGGCGTCCTGGAAGTTCGGGTACTGGTAGTCCTTGTACTGGCCCGGCCGTGTGATGTCGCTGGCGTAGCCGTCGTACTCCGGAAGCGATCCCGATCCGTGCAGGTGCACCGAGGTCCACGACTCGTACCCCAATCGGGGGTGCACCGAGGGGAGTTCGTTGATCTGCCGTACGACGGCCGGCCGGCCCCGCGTGGCCCGGATCGTCGGGCCGCCGAACGTCCCGTTGTACGACCAGGTCTCGGTCTTCATGCCGGGCAGGATCTCTGTCGCCGCGCTGCGCATGCTGACGGTGTAGTAGTCGGTGGTGCTCGACCGCTTGGTCGGAACCGCCTCGGGCGGTACCGCGAACGGCACGGTGAACGGCTTCGGGAACTTGCTGACCGCGATCCGGTCGGAAGCGGTCTTGGCGCGCGCGACGCGTTCGAGTGGCAGCGCCAGAGCTGCCGACGCGAGGACGCCGAACTTCATCAAATCACGTCTGGACAGCGTGCTTTCGTGCATGTGCGTGCTCACCCCCATGGTGGGCCGCCGAAGCGGCACTCGGGCCCTGCTCTCCCCCTGGAGTCGCGGATGCCCGTGTTCTTCTCTCGGTGCTGGTCGGTACTGCTCGGCGCTGGTCCGTACGCGGTGGGTCATGTGCGGCGCCGCACATGACCCACCGGCAGCGATGCCCGTGTGGGTGGACGGGCTGTACGCCGGTCGTGCTCCCCGGCCGTGGGGGCCCGCGGTGTTCCTGAAAGCACCGCTGAGGAGAGGCGACCAGGCGGGAAGGCAAGGAGCGGGCAGCCGGTGGAGGGGGGTCCACCGGCTGCCCGGAGGAAACAGGACGGCCGGTGAACTGGGGGCTCTTACGGCTGCCCTGTCCGGGCCGGCTCCCCGGTCGGTCGGCGGGTTCGTTGAGGAGACGAACACCGCCTGCCGGGGCACCGGTCGGCCGGTCGGCGCTGTTGCGAAAGTCCCTCGCCGCCGCCGGGCAGACGGGACTTGCGCAACAGGCCCTAGCTGTTCGGCACGGTCACCGGTCCCAGGGTTCCGCCCTTGTCGGACGAGATGTAGACGGGGGACGGGTTCCTCGTCGCGGCACTGCCGGTCCTCAGGCGCAGGCTCCAGGTGCCGTTGACCGCGCCCGCCGCGGCCGGCTGCACGATCACGTCGGTGGCGAAGACGGGACCGGTCGACGACCCGGAGCGGAACGTCAGCGACGCGCCGGGAACGGATCCGGTCCCGTCGAGCCTGAGGTCGCCGGACTTCCACTTGGCGAGGGTGATCACGATCTTGTCGACCGCGGGCACCTTCGGGGTGACGTCGGCCGGCGTCGACGCCGCGCCCCGGCCCACCGCGTTCACGGCGACGACCGTCACGGTGTACACCGTGTCGTTCGTCAGCCCGGTGAGGAGCAGGCTGGACACGCTGGGTCCGGCCGTGGCCGTGACCGGCGTCCCCGAGGCGGGCGTCGCGGTGATCTCGTAGCCCGTGAGGGGCGACGTGCCCGGGTCCGCGGGCGCCGTCCAGCGGACCGTCGCGCTCGCGTCGGAGCCCTGGACGGTGACCCCCTGAGGGGCGCTCGGCGCCCTGGTCGACCCGAACGTGTACTTCTCCATCCTGGCCTGCGAGGCGTTGCCGGCCGGGTCGAAGGCCACGTACCGCAGGGTCTTCGGCCCGTCGGACGCCTTCAGCCCGATCGGCCCGGTGTACAGCGTGGCCGCAGGCCCGGCGGTGCCCGCCTCCAGCGGGTCGGAGCCGTCGAGCGTGTAGTAGATCTCCGAGCCGGTCTCGTCGGCGCTGAGGGTGACCTGCGTGTCGTCCGTGTAGAAGCCGCCGGCGGGCTTCGCGGTCACGGTCGGCGGCGCCGTGTCGCCCGACGGGGTGTTGCCCTGCAGCGCGGGCGGCCAGGACTCGCCGGTCTCGCTGAAGGACCTGACCTCCACGCGCTTGCCGTTGACGGAGCCCGGCAGGGTCGCCGTGGTCGCGTCCGGATTGTTGACGCGGACCCCGACCTCGCTCTGCACACTGTTCCTGCTGAGCTGGTCGACGGCTCGCACGGTGTATCCGAGGACCCGCGCGGCTCCGGGGACGGGCTGCGGCGGGGTCCAGCTCACGGACGTCGAGTCGCCCTGGTCGTGCACCTCGACGTTGGCCGGCGAGGCCGGCCCCTGCTGCGACGGACCGGGCGGGCAGCCGCCCATCCCGGGCCCGCCCACCTCGCCGAACTCCGAGATCGTCACGCCCTGGGTGTTGCCGTCGGGGTCCTGGTCCTGCCAGCTCGTCGCCATGTACAGACCGTCAGCGGCCGTGGCGGCCGTGTCCGCGTCGAGGAACTCGTAGGTCGCTGTGAACTTGCCGTCGGCCACCTGCAGTCCGGACGCGTAGCCGCCCTTCGGCGCGTTCGTGAGCGGGCCGGGCGCCGCCCGCACGTCGCGCCGTGCCACCACGGTGTCGCGCAGGGCCGGTTCGACGATCCGCTGTTCCAGGAACGTCGGATCGACCTGGGACCCGAGCCGCCCCTGGATCACCAGGGTGGTCGGTGTGGTCAGGGTACCGCCGGTGACACCGAGATCGAAGGTCGTGGCGTCGGCGGCCACGGTGCCGCCGAACTTGACCGACACCACGTCCCCGGCCCGGATGTCCGGGGTCACCTGGGGACCGCCGCCCGCGCCCCAGCACAGGCCGCCCGGGTGATTGATCTCGATGGCCGGGTTGCCCGCCGCGATCGAGGCCGCCGCGGCCATCGTGCCGGTGGCCGAGCCGACGACACCGTCGCCGGGGCGCCGCACCTCGACGGTCACCTGCTCTCCCGCGTGCTCGGAGAATCCGTCGATGGAGACGAAGTCCCGGTCCGGGAAGATCGTGATGTTGTCCGGGAAGGCCGGAACGGCGGCTTGGGCGGTGACCGGCGGCATCGAGGCGCTGATCACCATGCCGGAGATGACGAGGCCGGCGGCGGCGGTGCGCTTCCCCCTGCCCCCGCCCCGCGCGAACTTGCTCATGACGACATTCCCCTCTGTGGCGGCACCCGGACCGACCGCGCCGGGCGGTCGGCTGCGATGAGCGGGTTCCAAGGTCCCCAACTCCCGTACACCGCGGCAGCCTCGTCTTGGGCACCCCCCTATCCCCAATCTGGAGGGGGTACCCCCTCTCAGGGCGTGCCACGGGGCGACGCGAGTAGGTGGTCTGGGTTCAGAAGGCGGCAGTGGCCAGAGGCCGGCGAGTCGGGCGCTGCGCGCTGTCAGACGTACGTCGGGGTGTGCCTCCCGGAAGGCCATGACGGCCGCGGGGAGCAGCGAGGCGCTCACCGTGGGGAAGGTGGCGGTGCGGAGGGTGCCCGCACGCAGGCCTGCGAAGTCGGCGAGTTCGTTGCCCGCGGCCCGCAGCTCACGCTCGATCCGTCCCGCCCGTTCGGCCAGGGCCCCGCCCGGCGGTGAGGCTCACTCCCCGCGCATGGCGCTCCAGCACATCGACCTCAGCGCCTGTCCACAGCCGCACCGGCGGCTCGCAGCGTCCGGGCGGTGTCGGCTTCCAGGCAGATCAATGTGCCCTGAGCGATGGCGAGTTCACCGTCGTAGCCGGTCCAGCCGGAGCGGTTGGACGGGGGCTGGTGGAGCGGTCGCGCGGGCGGGCTGCGGCATCGCCCGGTGCGTCGGCTGGTGCCTGCCGCGGTGCGGAGCCTGCCGGATCCGGGGCGTGTGCCGGCCGGATCCGGCAGGCTCTGATCACATCTCGTAGTCGAGAGTCCATGGGCCGACTGGCCCATGTGCATGACGAAACTGCCATTGCCGGCCACGTCGGCCGGCTCGCCGCTGCCCGAGCCGGCCACCACGGTCAGGTCGGCCTTGATCGTGCCGTCGGCGAATACTCGGGGTCTGTACGGTCAACGGCTCTGTCGCGTAATCGGTGGTGACATTCCGTATCGATGAGGCAAGTAAGGATGCGGCCATGCATCGTCCAGCGGCGAGTACCTCGACGTCTTTCATGCCTGGAACGCTATCAATCTTCGCCGAGTACACATCAAAATTGCCTTTCGGTGAGCGGTTCCCGCACGGAAGACTCGACGCGTCACACGCCTGCCCTCGACCGGGGAAGCGCGGCGTTGGGAGGGCGGCGATTCCGGCGCCCTACTCGAATCCGGTCCCCCCGCACGGCCGGTGGTGGCGCCTGATGGACCCACGGAGGATCGCAGATGAAGTTCGGCAAGAGCGGAGAAGGTGTCCTGAGTAGTCTGCTCCGTCGCGCGGCAGGAATCACCGCCGCGCTGATCACGGGAGTGTTCTCGTTGAGCGTCGCGGAGGCTCCAGCGGCTCAGGCGTCTGCCCAGGAAGTCGTGGCGTTCCAGAACCAGGCGACCCTGATGTGTCTGGACGGCTACGGAGGCAGCACCTAAGCGTCCTGAACATGGACGCCCACGTCGTAGTCGCAGGTGGCACCAAGAAGGTCCGGGAAATCCAGCAGTGGCTCAACGGCCGGTACCGGCAGAAGGCCGCCTGCAACATCGGCCCCGCCGACCGGATCTACTCCCAGTGACGTGCATTCGAACTCACACTCAGGGCCGGTCACCCCCGGCTGAGGGGCGTCGCCGACAAGATCCGCCGGTGGAACGACGAACCAGGGCCCGTGGGCGCGGGCGTCACCGACGCCTTCGACCCCGAGCGCCGCAGCGCTGCGCGGGCCTATGCCCGGCGTAAGGGGCAAGGGGCCCTGGCGAACCCGCCCGCTCCGTACGGCCCCGGGCCGTACCAGCACTGTTATCCGAGAAGTGAAGGGAAGGTCAAGCATGTTGCGCGTCTTCGAAGGCTGGCGAGAACGTCTCGCCGTCCTGATGGCCTTGGTGGCGGTATTCTCCGTGGCCCAGGCAACCACGGGTGTGACGCCGGCGAGTGCGGCCGGAATCAACTGCCGGGACCTCGGGAACGGCCTCCTGTGTTCCAACTCCCGGTGGCCCAATGGCACAGGCGAGTGGGGTTTCACCGACATCTGGTACGACAAGTACGCGGGTCCGGCCGTTGAGATCGTGGCAATCGGCTACTGGCACGAGGGCAGCCCCGGCTACACGGATGCCTATGTCTACCGGACCCTCTATCCGGGGCAGCGAGTGATGCACAACTTCGAAAGACCACCGTACTACGGTCCCTTCTGCATCACTCCGCGCCTTTGGTACCGCCCGGCAGGCACCCAGAACGCCCCGCAGCGGCTCGACGGCGCGCAGAACTGCTTCTGAAGCGACGGGACCCGCTCGGTTTGGGGCGTTGGTTCCCGGGGAGCCGGGCATGTTCGGCGGACATGACGCGCCCGGACACCGTCGGTGCGGGCAACTCCAGCCGCACCGACACACCGCCCAGACCACGATGGCATTACATCTCAATTGGGGAAGTCGCGGTAGCAGACGAGGGTGCATGCCCGGCCCTCGGGGCCGTTCGCCGACATGGGCATTCATGTACGCCCCATTGACCTTTCCTTGACCCTCGGGTGAGCATGATCCGGAAACGCCCCCCACGCCAGTCCCGCCCGTAACGTCGTGAGGAGCCCGCCCCATGCGCACCTACCCGCGGAACACCCGTTCGCGAGCGCTACGCACAGCCGTTGCCACCGCCGCGGCCTCCGTCGCCCTCGGCTCCGTACTGGTCACCTCACCGGCCGCCGCCACCGCCACGGCCGCCGAAGGCGAGCCGGGCAACTGCAAGATCTCCGACGATCCGTCCTGGTCCGGCTGGACCGACCACAATCAACTCGGCGCCACACTGAGGCAGATCGAGGAGACCAGCAAGGGCCGGGTGCAGGTCGAGGTCGCAGGGCGCACCATCCAGGGCCGCGAACTGTGGGCCGCGCGAGTGGGCACCGGCCCCCGCGTCCTGATGGTGACCAGCGCCATTCACGGCAACGAGCGCACGGGCACGGAGGCCCTCATCGGCATCCTCAAGGAGCTCGGTTCGGACTCTGGACCGAAGGCCGCCGAACTCCTCAGCAAAGTCACTTTGGTTGCCATGCCGATGGTGAACCCAGACGGCGGCGAGCTCAACCGTCGTATCAACGTACGCTCCTGGGACCAGACCGTCGCGCAGTTCCCCCAGCTGGCCGGGGCGCCGCGCGCCTGGTACCACAGCCTCAGGGGTGACGGCATCGACCAGCCCGGCTATGACCTCAACCGGGACTTCAACCCGGATCTGAACTACGTCCCGCAGGCCTCCGACCTCCCCGGCAACCAGACCGACGCCGGCTTCTTCCTTTCCCCCGAGTCGCGCGCGATCCGTGACACGTATGTGAAGATGCGCAATGAGAAGGGATCTGTCGACGCGTTCATCGATCTGCACCACATGGGTCCCTGCGAGCGGATCACGGGCGGCCCTCAGGACGGCAAGCTGATCACGGTCTCGCTGGACTATCCGCCGCTCGGCGTGAACGACGGGGCCAAGTACAAGAAGCAGTGGCCGAAGCTGGACCAGGACAAGTCCCGCCGCTATGCGCTCACGGTGGCCAATGGCATCGCCGACGCATACGGCGAGCAGTCGAGGCTCGCCGCGACCGGCCGCTATCTCCACCCCGACGCGCGCGAATACGCCGGCCAGGGCCGCTCCGCTTTCGCGCTCAACGGAACCGGCACAGTCCTCTTCGAAGTCCGCGGACAGCAGGACGACTTGGGACAGCGGCAGCGCGGCATGTTCGTCCAGTCCGTACGTACCGGAGTGGAGTCCCTGATGACGGGCCTGGCCACGGGCAGCGCCGACCGGGTCAACGGGGACGACTTCTTCAAGCTGCCGGACTACGGGTGGGAGACCACGGCGGACTGACCTCGGCGGAACGGGTCCCGTGCGCAGGCACGTGACCCACGGCAGCGACGCGGCCCGCGGCAGGTTCCCGACCTGCCGCGGTTACCGCGTCTGTTCGTACCCTGACCCCCCTGGGATACCTGTCAGCCAGACCCGTACGCGGCGGCGCAGCGACCCGTCGACGGCAGTCCTGGCGGATGTTCCGACGTTCCGGTGCAGCCGCCTGAAGGAGTGTTTATTTCAAGCCGCTGCATTCTGGGTAAGTGAAGCCCAAATGGCCGGTGTGATGCCGTAGGTTCTCTTGAATTGCCGAGTCAGATGACTCTGGTCGGCAAATCCTGTCTCCGTCGCCACTTGGGCGATTGGTTCGCCAAGCTCGATGGCCTTACGTGCCAGCGCAACCCTGCGCAAGGTGCGGTAGCGGTCGGGGCTTGTACCGAACGCTCGGCGGAATTGACGGCTGAGCGTGTACCTGTCCTGGCCAGTGATTTGTTCCAGCGTCGCCGCGGAGGTTTGCTCGCAGGCGTGTGCCGACAGATATTCGCGGGCCAAGTCGACGGCTCGTATATCGATGAACCCGTAATTCATGACTTTGGAAGGATGTGCAAGAGTGGCCAGAGAATCGGCGATTATTGCGGTAATATCGACATGTGAAAGATCTCTGATAGGATCGTCGATATCGGCGAGCCAGGACTTTATCGAACAGAGCTGGCCGACTGGATCCTGTACCGGTTCGGAAACAAAGGGCAATTCTTTGTCGCCAAGCGCTGCACGTATCGCCTCGGCTGCAATGTAAAAGATTCGATAGGCGAAGCCTTCATCGGTTCCCGGGCCCCCGTCATGCTCCTCGTCGGGATGCAGGATGTGCATCTGGCCGGGCACGCAAAAATGAATGCCCCCGCGATACTTGAACTTTTGGACGCCTGCAGTCGTGATCCCGATGGCGTAGTCGTCATGGCGATGAGGTCCGAATGCATGCACGGCGAGTCGCACCTCAGCCCTGTCAATGCCTCGAAAGCCCTGCCCGAACCTGATCGAGTCTCGCGAAGTCGTGCACGATCGTTCAAGACCGAGGGACTCCAGTAGGTCTACGGTCCCTGACATGATCCAAAGCTATCAGTACGCGACTTCGGCGTCGACAGCAATTCACTGGACATCCGCCGGGCCGCTTCTCCTCGTGGCACTGGCAGTCATGGGCAGTCCCGGGCCTGCAACGCTCAGCCTCGTGGCGGCCGGATCTGCCTACGGGGTCAGGCGCAGTTTCGCTTATCTCATGGGGATTGTCATCGGAACGACCGCTGTTCTCTTCGCCGTGGCTACGGGCGTTACAGCCGCACTGCTGGCTGTCCCTTCTTTGCGTCTCGGACTGCTCGCCACCTCGATTGTCTACATCGGGTGGCTGGCCTACAACATCATGACCGCGCCGCCGCTGTCCCAAAACGCGGCCCCAAGCCGTTCCCCGTCATTGGCTGGTGGTGCACTGCTGGGAATCGCCAATCCGAAGGCTTGGATCGCGATCGCGGCGGTTTTCAGCACAGCAAGCCTTGCAGAGAGCGCGGCTGCCGACGCTGCGTTGAAACTGGTGCTTCTGACGGTCATGATCGTCCTGATCAACGGTGCATGGCTCTTCGCGGGAGCCGCGCTTACCCCGCTGCTGCGTGCGCCTCGCCCAGCTCGCATCGTCAACGTGAGCATGGCGATCCTGCTCGTCGCCGCGACCGCGTTCCCGCTCATCGAGAAGTGATCGCCGCGTCCCTTGCACCGGCTGCTGCCAGCGGTCTGCCCCCACCTCCGTGAGGCTGGCTGAGGAGGAGGCGTCCGTCCGCCGCACAGGGAACGTCGTGACTGCCGCTGGTCGTCGGTGTGCCATCCGCCAACACCCACGGAGCGCCTGAGACGCCATAGAGATGGGATCCCCATCTTCGGGTGGGCGGTCGATGTTCCGTTCATTGAATAGGCAGGATTTTTCGGCCCCCCTGAGATAACGTGACGGTCCGTCGACAAAGGCGGCGGGCCATACAAGGCTCTCCAGGTCTCCTCAGCCGCATGAACCTGTGGGGGCTATCTACGTAACGTCACCCAGCATGGCGCCGCCCGAGTAGCACGGGCCCGGCTCACCAGCGGCGGGCGGTACCTTCCACGCAGGTCACGGCCGCAGGCGGCTTCGAGGTCGCCTGCGGCCGACGGCCAGGCCCTGTTCCGGGTCATCTTCAGTCTCCTGATCAACGCGGCCGAGGGGCTGACGACGGCAACCGTGCAATCATGGCGCTGGCTGCGTAGGGCAAGTCCAACGCCGGGTTCCACTCCTGGCCACTGCGGCAGGCCACGCGCGGGGAAACGGCACCCGCAGGGATTCGGCCGCGACGGGCGTATGCTCGGCGGTCGCATGCAGCTGCCCGTCGCGCAGGACGATGGCGCCGCTGCGGAGCATCGTGTCGACCAGTTCGGCGGCGAGGGTCTCTGGTGTGTTGCCCAGCAGCTGTGCTGCGTCCCTCAGCCAGGCCCGGGCGTGCAGGTAGGGCTCGACCTCGGTGGTGGAAATCCCGCCGCGGATCATGAGGGCGAAGGCGAAGATTCGGCGTGCGCCGTACCATACCGCGCCGGCCGGGTCGTCGACGAGGCGCTGTGCGCGGCGCGTCGCGGCAGCGAACGCGGCGCTCGGGTCGGCGGGAACCGGTCCGTGTGCAGGCAGCAGCACTCGGGCCTTGAGGTCGGCCATCCGGTGCAGGGAGGTCAGTGCGGCCAAGCTGGCGTCGGGTCCGTCGAGCGCGAGGTTGACCCAGCCGACGTCGTAGTCCGACAAGGCGTCTCCGACCACCAGCAGCCGCTCCTCGGGCTGCCACAACGCCAGGTGACCGGGGGTGTGTCCGGGTGTGTGCACGACCTCCCAGTCGGCGTCGCCGAGCCGGAGGATCTGCCGGTCGTGGAGTGGTTCGTCGACGGTGTAGGGGCTGACCGGCTGGTCGAGGTACTCGGCCAGGCAGCAACCCGGATGTCGCCGGGTGACGGCCTGGGCGTCCGGTGTGCTTGCCGCGATGCCGGCGCCCATGGCCTGCAGCAGCGTGTTGCCTCCGACGTGGTCGGAGTGCCAGTGGGTATTTACGACGAGCGCCACGTTCCCCGCGTGCGCGCGTGCCCAGGCGACCGTGTCTTGTGCGTGGCCGACGAACCCACTGTCTACCAGGGCCGGTTGGCGCCCGTGCAGCAGGAGCAGGTTGGCGTCGGGAAAGGGTCTGCGCCGCCAGGTCACCCAGGCCGGGAGCTGCTCGGCATTGCCATCCATGAACGACCTCCTTGTCCGTACAGGCAGTTGCCGTCATCACCACTGGGCAGAGCGGGCCTTGAGCTGCTGCGAGTGGCGTCGGTGGGTACCTGGCCGTGTGGGATGAGCTGGTGCCAGCCGAGGAACTGCTGGACCGGACCGTCGCCGTCGCCGAACAGACACCCGTCGACTGCATGGAGTGCGACGACCGCTGGGGTGCCGGCGGAGAGCGTGAAGTGCTCGCCGAGATCAAGATGCTCGCTCCTCGTGTTCGTCGGTGATGCGGCAGGCTGCGGAGCCAGTGCCGTCGGTCCGGGCCTCCAGAGCGCGCACTACGGCCACCATGTCCTCGCCGCCGTGCCCCCGCTCGACGGTCTCGCTGTAGAGAGCGTGGCACACGTCGAGGAGCGGAGAAGCCAGATCGGCCTTGCGGGCGGCCTCCGCGATCAGCCGGTTGTTTTTCAGGACATCCGCGGCGGCCGCCTGGACGGTGAAGTCGCGGGCCAGCAGTTTCGGCGCCTTCACGCGGGAGACAGCGCTGGCCATGGGGGCCGGCGCCCAGGACCTCCCGCAGCAGGCGCTGGTCGAGCCCATGCCGGTCGGCGAAGTGGAACGCCTCGGTCAGGCCCGTGACCATCGTGATCAGGAACAGGTTCGCCGAGAACTTCATCAGTAGCGCGCCCGGGACTGCGCCGCAGCCGAACACCTCGTGGCACATGGGCGCGAGCAGAGGCCGCACGGCCGCCACGACGTCGTCATCACCCGCCAGCATCCCTACCAGTTGGCCCTGCTCGGCAGGGACGCGAGAACCGGAGACCGGGGCCTCGACGTACCGGCCGCCCGCAGCCCGGATGTCGTCCTGCAGGCTGCCCGAGTACTCGGCTGACGTCGTGCCCATGTGGACCACGGTGCGCCCGGCGACGCGGCCGAAGTCCGGGGTCCCGCGCCCCAGCACCTCGTCGATGGCGTTCTCGTCGCCAGCATGAGGATCACGGTCTCGGCCCGGTCGAAGACCTCGGCGGGGTTCGCCGCGACCTCGGCGCCGGCCGCGCGCAGCGGTTCGACCCTGGCGGGCGTGCGGTTCCACACGACGAGGGGCGTTCCGGCGCGGGCGAGGTTGAGGGCCATGGGCTGTCCCATGACCCCGAGTCCGACAAAACCGACGTACACGTTGCACCGCCTTTCCCGGCCCACGGGGCAGGCCGAGCCGTCGCCACCACGGTCACCACGGGCCATGACAGCGGTCATAGTAGCCTGTCCTATGACGGCTGTCATAAGGTGGTGCAGCAGGACTCGCGAGCTCGAACACGGCGGTGTCCGAAGAGGGCCCGCGCAAGTGGATGGGTTTCAGCGCGGATCAACTCATCCGGCGCGACGGCGCATCCCCACGGCATACGCAAGGTGGCCGCCCACGCCGAGACTCCCGGCGGTTCGCTCCAGCGCTACTTTCTCGGTGGCAAGAGGCAGCAGGTCAACGAACCGGTGGGCTGGGCGGAGTCCACCGCGTCCACCCGTGAGGGCCGCAGCCGCCGTTTTCGCCACTTGGACCGGACTCGTGGCCCGTGCCCTGGCGGACTTGGGAGTGCCCGAGAAGTGGGCCGAGGCGATCACCACGCTCGTGATCAGTTCCGTGGCAAGGGTCATTCTCATCGCCCGGGCCGAGCGGGATGTCCGCGGCGAGCGTGGGGCCATTCAGTTCATGTGCGGCCTGCATCATTTCAGTGAGAAAGGCAGCGGCTGGCTCCGTTGATGACAAAACTCATCGACACCGAATCACGCGATCACGGGGCGCTGCCAGAACTGACCGTCAAACGCTCCCGTCACTCGGGTTCTGGCACAGATCTTGGGGAGCGGTCACGGAGGGTGATCCCGGACCTTCTCAGAGGCAGGTGGTCAGGTGGCTTGGAGTCGGAAGTGCAGCAGGTCGGTGACATCAGCAGGGGCGGGCTTGCCGTCCAGATCGGTGACGGCGGTCACGGTCAGGCCGACGGTCGTGGCCAGCTTCTCGAACTGCTCCCGGGTGTACCAATGCATGACCCACGGGCGCTCTTCGATGGTGCTGTCTGAGCCGTGGTGCCGTTCGTAGCGTAGAAGTGTCGTCTGTGTCCGGGCGGTCTCGTCGCGTTGCTCGGCGACGACGGATACCCGGAGTTCGGCGCCGTCGGGTGCGGCGGCCGTGCGGACCCGGCCGATCTGTTCGGCGGGGGTTGGTGCCGGGGTGAACAGGGGCACCAGTGCGGTGCCGCCCTCGGCCAGGTGAGCGCGGATGCCGCGCAGGGCGGCGAGCGCTGTGGCGTCGTCGGGGAGCAGGGTGAAGGTCGGCCCGGCGAGGAAGATGGCCCGGTAGCGGCGGGGCAGGTTCAAAGCCTCCATGCGCTGGTGGAACACGTTGGCATGGATGCCTTGTTCGTCTGCCCGGCGCCGGAGCCGCTCCAGCATGTCGGCGGAGGAGTCGACGCCGTCGACGTCCAGGCCGCGTCGGCGCAGTTCGAGCAGGGGATCACCGTCTCCGCACCCCAGCTCCAGTGCCGGCATGCCGACTTGCTGAATGAAGGCTGCGTAGGGCTCGGCGTCCTGGGAGAAGGACTTCAGCGGTCCGTAGAGTTCCGCGACGATGCCGGTGTAGAAGTCAGCTGGGTCCACGCTCGTCACCCTACGCAGCCCCTTCCGCACGTTCACTCGAATATCGAGGGTGGGTCACTGCAGCAGGATCATCTTGCGAAGCAGGTTGAATCCCGCTCGTCCGTAGAGTTGCCTCTTGATCTTTTTGATGCGGTTCACGGCACCCTCGGTGCCGCCGGAGCTCCAGTGCACGGTGAGGCCGGCCGTCACGGCGTCGAGGTCCCGGAGCAGGTGGAGGGCGAAGCCGGTGAGACCCGGCAGCTGACTGCCGTCAACAGCGTCGATCCAGGCAGGGAGCGTGGCACCGCGGCGGTGGGCCATCATCTCGCCGAAGTCGCGGACGTACCCTGCGGCCGCGTCCAGCTCGGGGCATCGGGCCAGGACGTCCTTCAGTGCGGCGCGGTCTTCCTCGCTCAGGGCTGTGGGGTGGCGGGTGAGCCAGCCGGTCACCTGCCGCACCGTCGGCGGAGGGGGCGGTGCCTGCGGTGGGGCGGCGCGCAGAGTGGCGATGTAGGCGCGGACCATCTGATAGGTGACGGGGGCGTTCTCGGCGAGGAGCTCGCGGTGCAGGAGGGTGACGTTCGAGCAGCCCGCGGCGAACCGCCGCTCCAGGTACGGCTTGTAGGGGTCCAGCCTGCTGGGCCGGGGGCGGTTCTCGCGCAGGGTGTCCTGCCAGTGCGCGGCGCGCGCGTAGCGCAGCACGGTGTTGAGGCCCCAGCCCAGGTGACGGGCGATCGCCCGGCGCGAGTGGCCCTGCCCGAGCAACTCATGGACCAGGGCGTGCGCGGCCTTCTTGCGCTGGGCCCGCCTGCCGACCGGCTCCCGGCCGGCACGCTCCGAGCCGTCCGGAGGAGTGTCGTCGCTCGTCGCCTTGAGCGGTGCCGATGCTCGTAAGCACTCCCTGTGAGCCGCGACGCAGGTCTCCACGGCCCGGCCGAGGCCCTGCCACAGGTGGAACCGGTCGGCGACCTGGAGGGCATCGGGGGCGCCGAGCCGGGCGCCCTCGGCGTAGGCGCCCGCCCGGTCCCGGCAGATGATCTCCACGCCCGGGTGGGTGGTCAGCCAGGCGGCCAGCGGCCCCGCGGCGCGGGTCGGGAGCACATCGACCACACGATGGGTTTCTCCGCAGGTCAAGACGGTGGAGTAGCTCTGCCCCCGGCGGATCGCGAAGTCGTCCACACCCAGCACGCGTGGCGTGCTGAACTGCGGATCCGGCAGTGCCATGACCCTGCGCAGCAAAGTCATCCGCCCCGCAGTGATGCCAAGTTGGCCTGCCAGGCGGGCGCCGGCCCGTCCGGCGAGTGCGAGCCCGACACGTTCCAGGACGTGGTTGAGCCGTGTGGTGAAGCGGGCGTATGGGGTGGTCAGTCGAGCGAACGGCTCGGCGAAGGTACGGCGCGGGCAGTCGCCTGCACCGCAGATAAAGCGCCGGACCGTCAGCCGGATCATGACGCTCTGCCCGCCGAGCGGAAGATCCTTCAGCCTGCGCTGGTAGGAGTCGTGCACCCGGTCCGAGAACCGGCCGCAGTCCGGACATGCCGCGCCAGCTGCCCGGCCTCTGGCCGTCACGTCGACCGTGCCGAAGGCAGCGGTCACTGCCTCGACGTCCACGTCGTCGATCCCGCCGAATACGAGAGAGTCCCACAATGATGTGTCGGTCTGCATGACCAGTACCGTCACCGACCACAGCGGACTACGGCGGAGACTGTCACGTACCTGACGAAGCGTCACTTTCACTTGTAGGACGGCACGGTATGCGCGGTCTCACGCGAACCCGAACCCTCGCAATCGAACGCTGCCGTTACGTTCTGCGACCGCTCCCCAAGATCTGTGCCAGAACCGAGTGACTCGTGGACAGAGCCAAGCGGCGACGTCGCGACCAGCGTCACGTGACAGCCGAAAGCTCTGCCATCACCGGCAGCCCGAACCCCAGGCGTCAGCCAGTGGCAAGGGCATGTCGAGGTGAACGCCGACCAGTTCAGGTCGGCGATGGTCAGGGGGCCACGCCATGCCAGCGGGCAGAGTTCGAGGTCGCTGAGGACGGGCTCGCCATTCGGGGGTGAGAATCGCCCAGATCTGCTCGTCGTGACGGGTTTCGCCGTAAGGCAAGCACTCGCGTACCACGCCCTCGAGTCGCATGCCAGCAGCTTGGTCATGGCGGTAACTGCGCTCGTTGTCCGTTCGGCACTGCCACTCCGCGCGGTGCAGCCCTGGGACGTGAGCGCCCACGAAGGTCTGACACGCTTCCGTGACCGGGCCGCGTCCCTCGGCGGTCATCTCCAGCCGGCAACCAGCCACCCCAGCGCCACCAGCGACGCGACGGTGTGCGGCGGCCAGTAGCCGCGCTGTCAGGGTCCGCACCAGTCATCGTCAGGGATGCGGCCGGCCACAAGTGCCACCAAGGTCTGGGGCGGTCACCGCAGTCGACGGGGTCCCGCCGGAGCAGTGCGCTCGCCCGCACGGGCATGGTTGGGCATGACGTGCATTCCTCGAGTCGGGCCAGTGATGCTCCCGCATCGGCTGGGCGGTGCGAGCGCAGTTCCGCGTCCCCCTGGAGAGCTCACTGCGCGTCTCCCCCCGCTGAGCCCATGTGGGCCGTCCTCTCGGGGGTTTCCGGGTCACCGGGAGGACTCCCGGTGGAGTGGGTCAGTGGCGGGCGTACCGTGCGGTCATCACGGCGGCCAGGGGGGCGACGGCGAACAGGCCGAACATCCAGCGTGCGGTGCTTTGCAGGTCGCCGGCGCCCGCGCTGCCGGAGAATCCGATGACATTGGCGACCGTTCCTGCGAGCGCCGATCCGAATGCGGTCGCGGTGAGCTGGATCGTCGTGACCGAGGAACCGGCGAGGTCCTGGTCCTCCTCCGGCGTCAACTGCAGGACACGGGTGAGCAGATGAGGCCATGCCATGCCGATACCCCAGCCCAGTAGGAGCAGCGCGACGCCCACCGCCGCAACTGCCGTGACCGCGCCCGAGTGCACCGGACCGGCGAAGAAAAGCCCGACAAGACCGATCAGGGAGAAGACCGGACCGATGCCGGTGATCAATCCACTGCGGTGAGACATGCCACTGCACACGATCGAGCCGAGCGTCCAGCCGGCGGCCAGGATGGCGCCGAGGTATCCGGCTGCAAGCGGCCCGAGTCCCTGGAGGTGCTGCCCGAAGTAGGGGACGTAGACCTCGACCGTGCTGAAGAGCACCAGGAGCGCCATGGTGAGGTGGACGAGTCGCAGCCGCGCGTCGGGGCCGAACGTGGTGGCCGGGACGGGGATCCGCGGATCCACCACCGCCACGCGGGGTGACGCCGACCGGCGCGGGCGCCGCCGTCCCCGGTCGGCGGCCGGCAGCCCGAAGAGCGAGGTCGAGGTGCTGTCCTGCGACTGGTACGTCCTGCGGAAGACCACCTTCCACTACCAGCACAGCGACGGACACTGGAGCCGCCAGCAGCGCGAGACCTACGACCGCGGCGACGGTGCGACGATCCTGCTGTACAACGCCGAACGCCGTACTGTCCTGCTCACCCGCCAGTTCCGCCCGCCGGCTTACGTCAACGGGCACCCTGACGGCATGCTGGTCGAGACCGCCGCCGGGCTGCTGGACGGGGACAGCCCTCTGGAAGCGATCCGTCGCGAGGCCGCCGAGGAGACCGGACATGACATCGGCGCACCCGAGAGCGTCTTCGATCTCTACATGAGCCCAGGCTCGGTCACCGAACGCCTGTACTTCTACGCGGCCCCCTACAACGCCCCGGCCTCGGCTGCCAAGCACGGTGTCGCGGCCGAGGGTGAGGACATCACCACCGTGGAGCTCCTCTTCACCGACGCCCTCGCGATGATCAGCAGCGGCGCCATCGCCGACGCCAAGACCGTTATCCTGCTCCAATGGGCCGCGCTCCACGGCCCCTTCCGCCGTGACGACTCCGGCTGACGACCGGCCCGGGTCCGGGCCGGCGAAGGAGAAATTCCCGTGCGCATCGATAACGGTCATGATGCGATGACCTCCGTGAAAGCAGCCAAGTACCCCCATGGCGGTGTTCCCGATCTGCTGGTCGAGATGGAACGGAACCTTGCCGAGCATGCGTGTCACCTGCACCGTCACATGCCGGGCCCGACCGTCACGGAGACGGACGACCTCCTGATCGCCGACAGCGGACTGGCCGACGACACGTTCAACATCGTCGCGGCGGCGAGACTGCGCGCGGACACCGCCCAGACCCGGGTCAGGGAGACGGTCCAGGCCCTCGCCGCGACGGGGCGCCCCTTCTCCTGGTGGGTGGGCCCGGCCTCCGCACCCTCACAACTGGCCTCACTGCTCGAAGATGCCGGTCTCAAGGCATCCGAGACCGAGACGGGCATGTGGACGGAACTGAACGCGGCACCGCCCCAACCGCACCTTCAGGGCTTGGACATCCGTCCTGTGACGACCCCCGGGCAGCTCTCCGACTACGCGACCGTCCTGGCCGCCAACTGGGATCCGCCGGCCGCCACTGTGCGCCGCTTCTTCGCCGATGCCGCCGAGTGGGCACTCACCCCCGGCTGCCCCGCCCGCTACCTGGTCGGCTACGTCAACGGCGAACCGGTCAGCTCGGCCGAGGTCTTCCTGCACGGGAAGGTCGCCGGGATCTACAACATCGCGACCCTGGCGGCTCACCGCCGACGCGGATACGGCGGCGCCATGACCCTGGCGACCCTGCGCACTGCCTACGACGCGGGTTACCGCACGCTGGTCCTGCAGGCGTCCTCGGATGGTGAACCCGTTTACCGTCGCCTTGGTTTCGAGGCGTGCGGCGGATTCACCGAGTACACCGTCACACCGTGACGTCTTTGTTGCCTCGTCGAGCGAGGCGGGGCAACGAGGCGCTGGGTCATCGGGTCAGGAAGTCGCGCAGGATGTACCGGCTGGTCTGAGAGGTAATGCTCCAGTAGGCGTCGTCGAAGGCGTGCTCCGCGAAGGGAAGTTCCTTGACCGTGGTGTCGACGCCCTTGGCGCGCAGAGCGGCACCGAGATCCTTCACCGTCCGGGGCGGCGCGCTGCGGTCGCGGTCGCCGACGACGAGCAGCGTCCGCTGGAGCCCTTCGGTGACCTGGGCGGTCGGAGACACCTCGCGGTAGCGGTCGGGGTACTGCTCGGGCGCGCCGCCGGTGAACAGTTCTGCGGCCTCGCGTGAGCCTCCCACGTCGCGCCGCCACATGTCCGTGACGCCGGTTCCGGGGTAGAAGCCGACGACGGAGGCCGGGGGCTTGGGCGTGCGACCGTCGGTGGCCTTGAGGGTGCCCTTCTGCAGACGGTAGGCGGTGTCCATGGCGAGGGTGCCACCGGCTGACATGCCGCCCATGGAGATGCGGTCGACGTCGATGCCGTAGCGGTCGGCGTGGTCTTCAACCCATTGCAGCACGGTGACAAGGTCCTGGGGCGCCTTGTCCCAGGTGGGGCGGTCGGGTGTGGCCAGACGGTAGTCGACCGCTATCGCGGCGATGCCATGGTCGGCCAGCCAGCGCCCGGTGCCGCGCAGGTCGCTCTCGTCGAAAGTGTGGAAGCCACCCGCGTGCGCGAGCACGATCGCGGGAACCTTGTCCGCCGTGCCGCCACGGGCACCCTTGGGCAGGTAGATGTCCGCCTTCAAGTGCTCGCCGTCGCGCACGGCGTACGTCGGGGAGGCGTCGGGGGCTACGCCGGGGTAGGCGAGCTGGGTGAAGATGTCGCCGAAGGAGACATCCGTGCCCTCTTTCTGCGCCGCGGTGAACTGGACGGCTCCGCCGAGCGCGGCGCCCGTCGACAGGGCAGTGACTGCGGCCAGGGCCTGTCCCCAGCGCACCAGGCCCCAGCGCCGGACCAGCACTCCGAGGGCGAGCCCCAAGAGCCCGAACAGGGCCATGTGGAAAGGGTATTGGCCACCCAGGACGGGGCCGATGATGCCCGCTTTCGGGATTGCCGGGATATAGGCGCCCAACATGATCGCGCCGATGAGGAAGGCTAGGAACGACGCGAACACGGCGAGAGCGAGGCGCAAGGTCCGGCGGACGGGGCCGGGCCGGGCGGGGCGCCGGGTGGTCGGCTGAAGAGGGTTCGGGGGCGCGGACGCGGACATGGCGCTGCTCCTGTGGTGGGTGGGGTTGGGGGGCGGTGCTGCCCGCTCCCCGATGCACCACCAGCATCACGTTCCGCACCTCTGCCGGGCGTCCCCCGGCAGAGCCAAGTAGTGGTCTGGCTCTGTGGGGTGAGGGGTACGTCAGCGGGGTGTGGTGCCGGGCACCACGAGTCCGCTCTCGTATGTGAAGACGGCCGCCTGGGTGCGGTCGCGCAGCCGCAGTTTCATGAGGATGCGTCCGACGTGCGTTTTGACCGTCTCCTCAGCGATGATCAGCCGCTCCGCGATCTCGGTGTTGGACAGGCCCAGCGCGACCTGGGTGAGGACCTCGGTCTCCCGCGGGGTGAGCTCCTCGATGCGCACGCCGGGCGAGCGCTTGGGCTCATTCGTCACGCGGGCGAACTCGGTGATGAGCCGCATGGTCACATCGGGCGTGAGCAGGGCGTCACCCGACGCGACGACCCTTACGGCATGGGCAAGTTCTTCCCCGGAGGCGTCCTTGAGGAGGAAGCCCGCCGCTCCCGCGCGCAGTGCTTCGTACACATACTCGTCGAGAGTGAACGTGGTCAGGATCAGGATCCGGGTACCGGATCCGGGGCGTGCGGTGATGCGGCGGGTGGCCTCGATGCCGTCGAGGCGGGGCATGCGGATGTCCATCACGACGACGTCCGGGGCCAGTTCCTCGGCGCGCGCCACCGCGTGCGCGCCGTCCTCGGCAGTGGCGACCACCTCGATGTCGGGCTGCGCGCCGAGCAGTACGGAGAAGGCGTCCCGCACCATGGCCTGGTCGTCGACGATCAATACGCGGATGGTCATGGGGTGCGCAGCGCCCGCTCGTGCGCGGTGGTCGCGATCTGCTCGGTGAGCCGGACCCGGTCCTCACGCCGCCCACGCCCCACCGCACCCGCGCCCAGCGCCAGCGCGAACAGGGCCATACCGAACGCCACGAGCGACCACGAGCCGACGGCAGCGCCAGCCGATTCGAGGACCAGCAGCACCAGCGCGCCGACGGCCGTGGCGACGGCCGCCGACCCGACCTGGATCCGCAGCGCGAGCAGGAACAGGACGCAGGCCTTCGCCCCGGTTCCGTATGTCACAGGGCACCGGTCAGCCCGAGCGCGGCCGAGACAGGGGAGGCGTTCCAGTCCCGCGACGGTGGCTCGCGGAGACCGTGTTTGTCGGGCTCGCCCGCCCCGACGGCGAAGATGTCGTCGTCATTCGCGTGTTCGCGCTCAAGTAGAGCCTGCGGCCGGTGACCGATGCGCCTCCCGGAGCTGGTCCCGACAGCTTCACCGGCGGACGGGCCTGCGCCCTCAGGAGAGTGTCCGCCATGCGCGGTTGAGCATGTCCCGAAATTGGTCGACCTCCTCAGCGCTCAAGTCGGTGACCAGGCGCTCTTCGAGCTTCTTGGCCGGCTCCGCGTACTCGGCCAGCAGCCGACGCCCCATGTCGGTGAGCAGGACGAGCCTCTCCCGACGGTTCTGGGGGTTGGGTTCGCGACGGATCAGCCCGCGATTCTCCAACGTGTGGACCATGTCGGCCATGGACTGCGCGGTGACGAAGGAGTCACGTGCGAGTTTTGCTGCGGACACCCCGTCCTGCCGCTCCAGGACCGTGAGGGCCGTGTACTGCAGCGCTGTGATGCCGGCGGGCTTGAGCAGCTCCTCCAGGCGTGCGCGGACCACGAGCTCGGCTCGCTTGAGCAGGTAAAGCAGCGAGGGACTCACGTTCACCCTTCCGAGGTCGTGCTCTGTGTGGGTTCGCTCATGTCGTTCCTCCTCGACGTCACCGTGAGCGGCTGGCACCCACCCTAGGGCATTGACAGGAATCCTGTGCTTCCAGAACACTGACGTTCATCAGGATTCCTGTCGATCGGCGGGTGAGTACTTGCTTTCGGCATCCCACCCACAGCTCACGAGAGGTGCCATACATGGATCTGCATGGGAAAGTCGCCGTCGTCACCGGAAGCGGACGCGGCCTCGGACTGGCGTATGCCCAGGCCCTTGCTGCAGCGGGAGCCGCGGTCGTCGTCAACGACGTCGACCAGGGCGCGGTCGATGCCGCAGTCGCCACCATCACGGCCCAAGGGGGCAAGGCGACCGGTGTCGTAGCGGCGGTGGGTGACAGCGAAGCGGCCCAGCGACTTGTGGACGCGGCAGTGCAGGCTTTCGGGCGCCTGGACGTGCTCGTCACCAACGCGGGCATCCTGCGCGACCGCGTGTTGTGGAAGATG
The DNA here is from genome assembly GCF_042896465.1 of Streptomyces sp. NPDC001292. NCBI lineage: Bacteria > Bacillati > Actinomycetota > Actinomycetes > Kitasatosporales > Streptomycetaceae > Streptomyces > Streptomyces sp. NPDC001292. Next base: position 135,973 of record NZ_JBIAXG010000011.1, on the reverse strand, counting down.
ACCGACGACGACTTCGACGCCGTCGTCAGGGTCCACTTGCGCGGCACCTTCACCTGCGCCCGGGCGGCCGGCATCCGCATGCGGGAGCAGGGCACCGGTGGCCGCATCATCCTGATCTCCTCACCTGCCGGACAGCGGGGCAACTTCGGTCAGACGAACTACGCAGCCGCCAAGGCCGGCATCGTCGCCATGGCACGGACCTGGGCCATGGAACTGGCCAAGGCCGGCATCACCGTCAACGCCGTCGTACCCGTCGCGGCGACCGAGATGACCAAGACCATTCCCGCCTTCGCACCGGTCGTCGCCGAGTCCGAGCGCACCGGCGCCCCGCTGCCGGACTGGCTGCGCAAGGACGAGGGCCTCGGCACCGTCGAGGACGTTGCCGGGCTGATCACCTTCCTGGCCTCGGAGGCCTCCAAGGACGTCACCGGCCAGGCCATCGGCACCGGTGGCGACCGACTGGCGCTGTGGGCACACCCCAAGGAGAAGGCGGTCGTCTTCGCCGACGGCGGCTGGAGCGCCGACGCCATCGCCGCCGAGTGGCATGACGGCATCGGTGCCGAACCGGAGACCTACGGCATTCCCGCACCCAAGGCACCGGAGGCCTGAAGTGGGCGACCCCACGCTCGACCTCGATCGGCTGACCGCCATCGACGTCCACACGCACGCCGAAGTGTCGAAGGACGGTCACGGAGCTCTGAGTCCCGAACTGTTCGGCGCCTCCGAAAAGTACTTCAAGGCCCACGGACACCGGCAGCCGACGATCGAGGAGATGGCCGACCACTACCGTGAACGCCGCATGGCCGCAGTAGTGTTCACCGTGGACGCCGAACACGCCACGGGGCACCCGCGGATCTCGAACGAGGAGATCGCGGAGAGCTGCGCCGCCCACGCCGACGTGCTGATCCCCTTCGCCAGCATTGATCCGCACAAGGGCCGAGCCGGAGTGCGTGAAGCTCGCCGCCTGGTGGCAGAGTGCGGCGTCCGAGGCTTCAAGTTCCACCCCAGCATCCAGGCGTTTTCCCCGAATGATCCGCTCGCCTACCCGCTGTTCGAGGCCATCGAGGAACTCGGCGTGCCCGCGCTGTTCCACACCGGACAGACCGGCATCGGCGCCGGCGTCCCGGGCGGCGGCGGCATCAGGCTCAAGTACTCCAGTCCCATGCTGATCGACGACGTCGCCGTGGACTTTCCGCAGTTGCGGATCATCCTGGCCCACCCGTCGTTCCCCTGGCAGGACGAGGCCCTGGCGGTGGCCACCCACAAGCCGCACGTGTACATCGACCTGTCCGGCTGGTCCCCGAAGTACTTCCCGCCGCAGCTGGTGCGATACGCCAACACCCTGCTCAAGGACAAGGTCCTCTTCGGTTCCGACTACCCCGTCATCACGCCCGACCGATGGCTCGCCGACTTTGAGAAGCTCGACATCAAGCCCGAGGTCCGGCCGAAGATCCTCAAGGGCAACGCCGCCCGTCTGCTCGGCCTGATCAAGGACTGAAGGAGTCGCCGTGTTGAACCAAGGCATCGGTTCCTGGCCGGCCCGCCGGGCCCGAAAGACACCCGCCCGGATCGCCATCGTCCACGAAGGCAGCCAGTGGACCTACCGCGACCTGCACCAGCGTGTCCTGAGCCTCGCCCACGGCCTGCGTAGTCTGGGCGCGGGGCGTGGCGACCGAATCGCGTACCTTGGCCCCAACCACCCGGCCTTCCTGGAAACGCTGTTCGCCGCTGGCGTGCTCGGTGCGGTCTTCGTCCCGCTCAACACCCGGCTGGCCGTCCAGGAGCTGGCCTACAACCTGTCCGATTCGGGTAGTACCGTCCTCGTCCACGCACCCGAACAGGCCGAAGTCGCCGCAGCTGCCGCCCACGATGCGGGCGTACGCCACCGCGTCACTCTCGACGGGACCGATGACGGGGCACTCGGCTACGAGGACCTGCTGGCAGCAGGCAGAACCGAGCCACTGGACGCGACCGTCGCCCCGGACGACCCGTGCATGATCATGTACACGTCCGGGACCACGGGCCGACCCAAGGGCGCAGTGCTCTCCCACGCCAACATCACCTGGAACAGCGTCAACGTCCTCGTCGACACAGACCTGGCCGGCGACGAAGTGACACTGGTCGTGGCGCCGCTGTTCCACACAGCCGGTCTCAACATGACCTGCTTGCCCACCCTCCTCAAGGGCGGGCGGGTACTGCTGCTGGGCACGTTCGACCCCGACCACATCCTGCATCTCATCGAGACCGAGCGCGTCACCTACATGTTCGGCGTTCCCACCATGTACGACGCCATGACCGCCAGGCCGCAATGGCCGGACACCGACCTGTCCAGCCTACGCACCCTCAACTGCGGCGGCGCACCGGTCCCCGCACGTACCATCGCCGCGTATCTCGCCCGAGGCCTGACCTTCAGCCAGGGCTACGGCATGACCGAGGCCTCCCCGGGAGTGCTCTTCCTGGACCGGGAGCAGACCACGGCCAAGGCCGGCTCCGCGGGCGTGCCGCACTTCTTCACCGACACCCGCGTGGTGCTGCCCGACGGCCAGGACGCCGAACCCGGACAACGCGGCGAGATCCTCGTCCACGGCCCCAACGTCATGACCGGTTACTGGGGTCGGCCCGACGACACCGAGGCCGCTTTCACCGACGGCCGCTGGCTGCGCACCGGCGACATCGCCCGGATCGACGACGACGGATACGCCTACATCGTCGACCGGGTCAAAGACATGTTCGTCTCCGGAGGCGAGAACGTCTACCCGGCCGAAGTGGAGGACACGATCCTCGCCCACCCCGCAGTCGCCGAATGCGCGGTCATCGGAATGCCCGACCAGGTCTGGGGCGAAGTCGGCCGCGCCGTCGTCGTCCTCAAACCCTCGGCCCACGCCGACGAGCACGACATCCTCGACCACCTCCAGGGCAGGCTCGCCAAGTACAAGATCCCCAAGTCCGTGATCTTCACGGATGCTCTGCCCCGCACAGCCTCCGGGAAGATCATGAAACCCGCTCTGCGCGACAAGAACGCGGGCCGTCACACGGACCGGCTCCGCCCGTAGGTAGGCCCCTCGCAGGCCGCATACACGACACCACACGACATCGGCGCCATCGAAAGGAATCCCCATGACCACCACGGCCGACGGCCTCGACGAGATCAAGGCCCTGAGCGGAGCTGACCTCGGCCGCACAGACTGGCGTGAGATCACCCAGGACCGGGTGAACACCTTCGCCGACGCCACCGACGACCACCAGTGGATTCACACCGACCCGGGGAGGGCCAAGGACGGCCCCTTCGGGGGCCCCATCGCCCACGGCTACCTGACCCTTTCCCTCATCATTCCGCTCTTCAACGAACTGCTCGACATCACCGGCATCTCCATGAGCGTCAACTACGGCCTCGACAAGGTCCGCTTTCCCAGCCCGGTTCCGGTCGGCGCGAAGATCCGCCTGCACGGTGCCGTCGGAACCGTGGAGGAAGTCAAGGGCAACGGCGTGCAGATGCCCCTCACCTTCACCGTGGAGGTCGAGGGCAGCGACAAGCCGGCCTGTGTGGCACAGGCCGTCTACCGCCACTACGCCTGACAGTGAGGCTCTGGGGCCGGCGCGGTTGGAGCCCGGAGCGCTGAAACCGACGAGGCGCTGCCACTGACCGCCGGACAGTTCGGCACCGCCCCGCAGTTCCTTGGTGAGGAGGGTGTCGAGCTGCTTCGGCAGCCTCTGGACCGCCTCCCGCATCCCGGGGCGTCGACCGCGTCCCACACCGGCCCGTCGTCGGCTCAACCTCAGCGCTTCCGAGCCGTGCCAGGGAGCCAGGGGCCGCCCCGCCGCCCTGCGCCATGAGGCCACAACTGCGCTCGTCCAGCGGTCAGGCATCTCGGCCGCGTGCAGAAGCAACCTCTACCCGTGCACGTACGGAACGTGCAGCCAGGCGTCGGCACGGTGGGCTGCTGCGCTATTCGGCCAGATCGTCCAGCAGGGGGATGAACACCTCCTGCTGCCCGCCGGTCAGGGACTGCTCGGCCCAGATGACCTTGCCCCGGGCCGTGTACCTCGTCCCCCACCGTTCGGAGCACTGGGCCACCAGGAACAGCCCACGGCCGCCCTCGTCGGTGGTCTTGGCGCGGCGCAGGTGGGGGGAGGTGCTGCTGCCGTCGGAAACTTCGCAGATAAGGCTGCGGTCGCGCAGCATCCGGACCCGTACCGGGGCGGAGCCGTAGCGGATGGCGTTGGTGACCAGCTCGCTGAGGATCAGCTCGGCGGTGAAAGCCAGCTCCTGCAGCCCCCACGCCTCGAGTTGGCGGGTGCATGAGGCGCGGACCGGGGAGACAGCCGCAGGGTCGGACGGCACGTCCCAGTCGGCGACCTGTTCGGGGGGTAGCAGGCGGGTGCGGGCGACCAGCAGGGCGATGTCGTCGCTTGGTTGCGGGGGCAGCACGGTGTCGCAGACCGCAGCGCAGGTCTCCTCGGGGTTGCGGTCCGTGCTGCCGGTCAGCGCGGCGCGCAGCAGGTCGAGGCCGGTGTCGATGTCGCGGTTGCGGTCCTCGATGAGTCCATCGGTGTAGAGGACCAGTTGGCTTCCCTCAGGCATCTGTAGGTCCGCTGTCTCGAACGGTTCCCCGCCCAGGCCGAGCGGTGGGGAGGCGGGTACTTCGGGGAAGGCAACGGTGCCGTCGGGGCGGACCAGCGCGGGGCCCAGGTGACCGGCGCGGGCCATGGTGGCCCGGCCGGTGACCGGGTCGTAGACGGCGTACAGGCAGGTGGCTCCGGTGATGCCTTCGCCGCTACTCTCGGCCCCTTCCTCTTGGTCGAGCTCGGTGACCAACTCGTCAAGATGGCTGAGGAGTTCGTCGGGTGGCAGGTCCAGAGCGGAAAAATTACGCACGGCGATTCGCAGTCGGCCCATGGTCGCCGCGGCATGCACGCCGTGCCCGACCACGTCGCCGACCACGAGGGCGACCCGGGCCCCCGGCAGTGGGATGACGTCGAACCAGTCCCCGCCCGCCCCGGCCTGAGCCGACAGGTAGCGGGAGGCCACCTCGACGGCCTCCTGCGCGGGCACGCCACGGGGGAGAAGGCTGCGCTGGAGGGTGACCGCCAGGGTGTGTTCGCGGGTGTAGCGGCGGGCGTTGTCGATGCACACTGTGGCATGCGTGACCAATTCTTCGGCGAGAGTCCGGTCATCCACGTCGAAGGCATCGGGTCGTTCCGAGCGCCAGAAGGCCGCTATGCCCAGGACGGCCCCTCGTGCCCGCAGCGGGACCGTGATGAGGGAGTGGAATCCGTACGCGAGCGCCTGTCGTGCACGCTCGGCATCCTGCTCCCACCATGATGGGTCGTCGCTCAGATCCGGCACGGCAACTGCCTGCCCGAGGTGGAGGGCCCGGGCATGCGGCGTGCTCGGAGCGAAAGTGATCAGCTGGTCCTGCGGGTAGAGGGGATGGTCGTCGCGGATGCCGCTGAGGGCCGTACGGCGAAAGGTCGTACCCACCGGCTCCTCACCCTGCAGGATGGGGTCGACCAGGTCGACCGAGACGAAATCTGCGAACCGGGGCACCGTCACCTCTGCCAGTTCCTCGGCCGTCCGTCGCACGTCGAGGGTGGTGCCGATGTACACGCTGGCGTCGTACAACAGCTTCAGGCGCTCCCGCGCTACCTCGGCTCGCCCCGAAAGGGCGCGTAGCTCGGTGGTGTCCCGGAGCGTCGCCACGCTGCCGGGCGGTCCTCCGTAGAGATCCGTGGGCCGCTGGTTCACGGCCAGCAGGCGGTCCCCGGCCGGGTGTACCTCGTCAGTGGCGATACGTCCGGAGACCAGTAGTTGCGATATGTCAGGATCCAGGCCGAGGGCGGTGACGGGGCGTCCTTCTGCGTCCGGAGGCAGGTCGAGCAGGCGTTGCGCCTCGTCATTGGCGAGCAGGAGCGACCGCCCGCCGTCCGTGATGAACACGCCCTCGCGGACCGAGTGCAGTACCGCGTCGTGGTGCTCGTACATGCGGGTGATCTCTGCGGGCCCGAGGCCGCGGGTCTGGCGCCGCAGCCGTCGGACCACCAGCGCCGTACCAGCGGTGGTCACGGCCAGCGCGGCGGCACCACCGCCGGCGAGGATCGGCAGCGTCCGATACACCGTGCTGTTGATCTTGCTGACCCTGAGCCCGGCACTCACCAGGCCCACGACCGTGCCATGGGCATCGGTCACCGGGGCCGTCGCCTGTATCTCATAGCCGAGAGGATCCTGGACTTTCTCGACGTACGTGTGGCCAGCCAACGCCGGTCCGATAGTGGCCACCATCCTCTTCCCGATGAGTGCTGGATTTGTCTGTGTGTAGCGGATCCCGTGCGTATTCGCCACGACGATGAAATTGACATCGGCGCGCTTACGGGCCGCCTCGGTCAGCGGCTGGAGCACCGCCGTAGGATTCGGTGACTTCAGTGCCTGCTGGATCCCCGGCGCATGGGCGAACATCTCGGCGGCGGTGACCGAGCGGTCACGCGCATTCCGCGTGCTCTCGCTGCGTGCCAGGAACACGAGGGCCAAGACCGCAGAAGCAATGGTCAGCAGCACAATCGCCACCTGCAGGAGGAAGACCTGGCCGGCGATGCTCCGTGTGTTCAGCAGGGGCCGCAGGCGCTGCCCGGGTCGGCGCCGCGACGTGATACGCCTGTCTTCACGACCTCCCTCGGGACCCGCGCCACCACGTCGATCGAATTTTTCGACTGCCCGGGACAACGGCAGTCTAAAAATGCCACCATGTTTCATTTGTATCACCCGGTATTCAGAGATGCAGGCCCGGGAAGGTGGCCACAGCCGCCTGACCGTATAGGGGCCAGTGAATTCCTCGGAATTCCACTTGCTCCCTCACACCCATATGTCCGCCGAACCTGTCTGAAGGCCTACTCCGGCAGGGCCAGGCTCCGAACGTGCCGAGATCGATGACATCCTGCACGCCTCACCGAGAGGGGCTGCTCGCAGAGCGCCTCCCACTCGCGGCAGCCGCCAACCCAGGCTATCGGAGGCCGGCGCCAGACGGTGGTGCACGATGGCGGGGCCGGATGAGGCGAGCAGGCGGTCGGCCCGGCCCCAACGACTTCGCGACGCCGTGGACCCTCGGTGCTGTCAGGCCGGGGGAGTACATGCCGCATGACTTCCCGCAGTACAAGACCGCGTACGACGACTACGTCGGCCAGGGCTGCCGTGCCGCCGGAGTGCACCGCGGGCCCGATCGCCGGCTGGGGCGGGGGCGAGGCGTGATGCGGCGGTGTGCTCGCCCACGTGCCTTCGGAACCCGGTGACACGGCCGAATCAGAGGATCGGGACGCTGGACCAGGGTCGGGCGGCCTCGATCGCTGCCGCCGCGCGGAACACCGTGGTGTCGTCGTAGGTGCGCCCGACTACCTGCACCCCCGTCGGCACTCCGGTCGAGGCGAAACCGGACGGCACGCTCAGCACCGGGCAGCGGCTGGCGATGTTGAACGCCGTGGTCATCGCCGCTTCCAGGTAGAAGTCCAGCTCGACGCCGTTGATCACGACCTTGGTCGAGAGGTGGTCGTCGTCCGCCTTGAGCGCCGGGACGGCAGTGGTCGGGCACAGCAGCACGTCGTAGCGGTCCAGCAGGGCACCGAGCGTCGTCTGCACGGCGGCCTCTGCCGTGAGGCCCCGCAGGAAGCTGCCGGGCTCGCGGACGGCCTCGGCGGCCCGTCGGGCGAAGTCGAGCGCGTACGGGGTGAGCTGGTCGCCGTGCTCGGCGGCCACCGATCCGATGTAGGGGCCGAAGACGGAACCGAAGTGGATCATCGCGGCCCGCATCACGTCCGCCCGCATGATGGGGACCTCGACCTCCTCGACGACGGCCCCGGCCGCGCGCAGCGCCTCCGCGACCGCGCGGGTGTTGGCCTCGACCTCGGGATCGACCGGCCAGTCACCTAGGGTGACCGAGAGCGCCACCCGCAGGCCTTCGGCGCCCTCGAACCGCTCGGGCAGGACGAGTTTGGGCCGCAGCGAGACCGCGTCGAGCGGGTGGGGCCCCGCGATGACGTTCTCCAGCAGGGCGCAGTCGCCGACGGTGCGCGCCATCGGACCGTCGTGGCAGTACGTGTCGAGGTTGAACGGCGTCATCGCCGGCACACGCCCGTACGGCGGCTTGAATCCGACCGTGCCCGTGTACGAGGCGGGGATGCGGATCGAGCCGCCGATGTCGGAGCCGGTCGCGAGCGTCGTCTCACCCGCCGCGAGCGCGGCGCCCGCGCCGCCCGAGGAGCCGCCCGGAGTGAACTCCAGGTTCCACGGGTTGCGGGTGACGCCCCACAGCCGTGACTGTGTGAACCCGGCGCAGCTGAACTCGGGGGTCGTGGTCCGGGCGTGCACGATGCCGCCGGCGGCCTGGATCCGCTCGATGACCGGGTGTGTCTGCTCGGCGATCTGGTCCTGGAACGCCAGGGATCCGTCCGTACTGCGGCGGCCCGCGATGGGCTGCTCCTCCTTCGTCGCGACGGCGAGACCTTCCAGCGCGCGGGGCGCCTCGCCCTTGCCCGCGTACCGTGCCTCGGCCTCGTGGGCGGCGGCGAGCGCCTCCTCGAAAGTCCGCTCGGCAAGGGCGTTGACCTTCGGCTCGACGGCTTCGGCGCGCGCGATGACCGCGGTCATCAACTCGACCGGTGACAGGGAGCGGTCGCGGAACCGGCGCAGGGCCTCGGTGGCCGGGAGATGGGCGAGGTCGGTGAGATCGGTCATGTGATGGTCCTTCGAGGTGAGGCGAAAGGGTCAGGTGAGCGCGCGGCGGCCCGCGGAGATGTGGGCCGGATCCCATCCGGGCCGCGGTACGGAGTCGATCAGGAGGCGGGTGTAGGGATGCCGTGGGCCGGTCAGGACGGAGATCGTGGGACCGGACTCGACGATCCTTCCGCCCCTGAGCACCACCACCTCGTCGGTGATGTGCCGGACGACCGCGAGGTCGTGGCTGACGAAGAGGAAGCCGATGCCCTCGTCGCGCCGGATGTCGGTGAGCAGTTCGAGGATCTGCGCCTGGATGGAGACGTCGAGCGCGGCGACCGCCTCGTCGAGGATGAGCACCTGAGGCCGGGCCGCCAATGCCCGGGCGATGGCCACGCGCTGACGCTGCCCGCCGGACAGCCGGCGGGGCAGCGCCGTGGCCTCGCGCTCTCCCAGTCCCACCTGGTCGAGGAGTTCGGCGACCCGCCTGCGCCGCGCCGGCGCGTCCGCCGGGAAGTGCAGGCGCAGGACCTCCTCGATGCAGGCGCTCACGCTGATGCGCGGGTCGAGGGAGAGGTACGGGTCCTGGAACACCATTTGGATCTCGCGGGCGCGGGCCAGACGCTCGGCGCGGCCGCGGGCACGCGCGAAACGGTCGCATCCGCCCAGGTGGACGCTGCCGGCATCGGGTGTCTCGAGGCCGACGAGCATGCGCGCCGTGGTGGTCTTGCCACATCCGGACTCGCCGACGATGCCGAGTGAGCCCCCCGGCCGCAGAGTGAAGGAGACGCCGTCGACCGCAGCCTGGCCGCCGAACTCCTTCCGCAGTCCGTCCACCACGAGACCGGAGGCGCCGGCCTTCTCCGTCGCGGCACTCACAGCGGGATCCCTTCTTCGGCGCGCAGGCAGGCGGCCAGGCCCTCGCCGCCGTACTGCTGCAGGACGGGCTTGTCGACCGAGCAGCGCTTCTGCGCGTGCGCGCAACGGGCGGCGAACGTGCATCCGGACGGCGACTCGGCGAGCGAGACCGGGCGGCCGGGGATAGGTCGTGGTGGCGCCGCGTCGGGTTCGATGCGGGGCGTGCACGCGAGGAGGCCGGCCGTGTACGGGTGGTGCGGCCGTTCGAACAGGTCACCGGCGGCCTGCGTCTCGACGATGCGCCCCGCGTACATGACGTAGACGCGGTCGCAGACGGCCGAGGCCAGTTCCAGGTCGTGGGTGACGAAGAGCAGCCCCGTGCCGTGCTCGGCCTGCAGGCGGGTGAGGATCGCGATGACCTCGGCCTGGGTCGTGACGTCCAGTGCGGTAGTCGGCTCGTCGGCGACGAGCAGCGAGGGCCGGCTTGCCAGTGCCGCCGCGATGACGACGCGCTGGAGCATGCCGCCGGAGAACTGGTGCGGGTAGCGTCGCAACGCGCCTCGTGGGTCGCGGATGCCCACGGCATCGAGAAGTTCCTCGGCCTGGCTCGTCGCCGCCGCCGCAGGTACGCCGGCGGCACGCATTTGCTCGGTGAGGAAGTCGCCGACGCGGCGCATCGGGTTGACCGAGGCACGGGGGTCCTGGAAGATCATCGAGACCTGACGGGTCCTCAGTTCCGTCAATCCGGTCCGGTCCAGCCTCAGTACGTTGCGGCCCGCCACCCGGACCTCGCCGTCCGTCCGCGCCGTTTCGGGCAGCAGCCCGAGCACGCTGCGGCAGGCGACCGACTTGCCGGAACCGGATTCACCGACCAGGCCGACGGTCTCACCCGCCGCGACGTGCAGGGACACGCCGTCCAGGATCGGCCGGGCCGCGTGCCCCTCGGGCAGCCGCACGGAGAGGTTGTCGATCTCCAGAAGAGTCTGCTGCACAGTCATCCGTCTCACCGCTCCCGCTTCGCGACCCGGTCGGCGATGCCCTCGCCGACAATGCTGAACGCCACGACAGCGAGCACGATGCACACGGACGGCGCGAGCGCCGGAAGCATCGCGCCCTGCAGCAGCGCGCCCTCACCCTCGTTGATCATCGCGCCCCAGTCGGCGGTCGGCGGCTGCACCCCGAAGCCGAGGAAGGAGAGCGCCGCGAGGTCCATCAGGGCGTACCCGAAGTTGATCGCCGACTGGGCGAGCACCGTCGGCGCGATGTTGGGCAGCAGGTGCCGGACGCAGATCGTCCAGCCCGACCAGCCCTGCACGAGGTAGGACTCGATGTACGGACGTGCCTTCTCCTGCCGGGCGATGCTGCGCACCAGTCGCCCCACGTACGGCGTGTACGCGACTGCCATGGCGACGACGGGCGCGGTCATTCCCGGTCCGGTGACCGCCACGAACATGATCGCCACAAGCAGTCCGGGGAAGGAGAACACCAGGTCCATCGACCGTGAGAGGACCGCGTCGACCCAACCGCCGCGCCAGGAGGCCACGACGCCCACCAGGATGCCCAGCAGGGTCGACAAGCCGACAACCACGAGCGGTCCGAGCAGCCCAGAGCGCGCTCCGTACAGCAGGCGCGACAGCACGTCGCGGCCCGACTGGTCGGCGCCCAAGAGGTGGTCGGTGCTGCTCCCGGCCAGGGTGGCCTGCAGGTCGAGGGCGTCGGGGTCGTACGGCGCGAGCAACGGTGCGAACACGGCGACGGCCACCAGCACACCCAGCAGCAGGACGGCAGCGGTGAACAGCGGCCCCTGCCCGAGCACGCGCGGTGGGCGCAGACCAGGCCGCCGGCGCAGTTCGGTGACGGGGACAGCGGTGGTCATGAGGCACCTCGCCGGGTCAGGGTCAGCCGGGGGTCGATGAGTGGCGCGAGGAGGTCCACGACCAGGTTCACCAGGACGAACGCCGCCACAGTGATCAGCGTGATCGCCTGTACGACGGGGAAGTCCTTGACCGTCACCGACTGCACGAGCAGTGAGCCGATGCCGGACACGTTGAAGGCGGTCTCCACGATCGAGGTGCTCACCAGGAGTCCGGCGAGCATCGTGCCGCCTACGGTGACGATCGGGCCCAGCGCGTTGCGCAGCACGTGCCGCCGCACCACGGTGCCCTCGGCGACGCCGCGGGAGCGCGCCACCTCCACGTGCTCGCGCCTCAGCTCGTCGAGCATCGAAGAGCGGGTCACCCGGGCCAGCAGCCCGGCGAGGGTGACCGCGAGGGCGAAGGCGGGCAGGGTCAGGTGGTAGAGCCGGTCCACGAAACCGGTGCCGGCGGCGCCGGGCCCGGGGAACCAGCCCAACTGCACCGAGAACAGCGAGACCAGCACGATGGCGCTGACGAACGGCGGGGTCGCCGTGGCCACGCCGGTGCACACGAGCACCATGCGGTCGACCACGCCGGGGCGCAGTGCGGCGAGGATGCCGGCGAGTACGCCGCCGAGGCAGACCAGCACGGCCGAGTACCCGATGAGGAGGGCCGTGCTCGGCAGACGCGAGCCGATCAGGGATCCGACGTCGTGCCGGAACTGGACGGAGCGCCCGAAGTCGCCGTGCAGCACATTGCCGACCCACTTCAGGTACTGGGTGAAGAACGGGTCGTCGAGGTGGTACTGGGCGCGGATCGCGGCCTTGGTCTCCGGCGAGACCGGGTGGCCCTTGAGGAGGAAGGACACCGGGTCCCCCGGGGCCAAATGCACCGCGCTGAAGACCAGGAAGGAGGTGATCAGCAGTACGGTCACCAGCCCCAGGAGCCGGCCGATGAGGTAACGGGCCATCAGTTCGCCGAGCCGATCTTCGCCGCCCACGGGTAGTACAGCTGGGCGATGCCGGCCGGAGCACCGGTGATCCGGCTGCCCAGGAACACCGAGTGGGGAGCCTCGTACAGCGGGATGGCGGGCAGGTCGCGCAGCGCGATCTTCTGCAGCTCGGCGGTCAGGTCGGCACGGGTGGCCGGGTCGGCGACCGCCGACGCCCGGTCGTAGAGCGCGTCGAACTCGGGGTTCGAGTAGTCGCCGTAGTTGCCGAAGTCGCCGGTGCGGAACGACTGGTAGAACTCGAGCGGGTCGGGTGAGTTGATGTAGCCGTTGGTGAAGACCAGGTCAATGCCGGCACGGGCGTGCGGGTCGGTGAAGAGCGCGGTGTACGCGTCGGGTGCGATCGGCTTGATCTGCACGTCGAGACCGATCTTCTTGCCGGCCTCCTGCACGGCGTTGGCGACGACGGTGATCTCCGGAGTGAGCGTGCTGCTGGCGATGACGACCTTCTTGCCGGTCGCACCCGCCTCCTTGATCAGCTTCTTGGCGCCGTCGATGTCGTACACCAGGTCGGGAAGCGCGGAGAAGTAGCCGGCCGTCCGGTCCGGGGCGGTGAGCCAGGCGCCCCGCGCGGCCGGAGCCTTGGCCGGGACGGCCACTCCCGCGACGGCGGCCCCGATGATGCTCTGCCGGTCCAGCGCCATGGACAGGGCTTTGCGTACCTTCAGGTCGCCGAGCGTGCCCTTGAGGTTGAACACGGCGAGGTCGGAGGCGGCGGTGTTCGGGCCGAAGTACAGCTTGCCCCGCGAGGTCGACTTGAGCTGCCCGATCGAGGTGGCCGGCACCAGGTACCCGCCGTCGACCGATCCGGAGAGCCAGGCGTTGGTGCGCGCGGCCGGGTCCTGGATGAAGACGAACTTGACGCTCTGCGCCTTGGGAGTCAGCGTGCGATCCCAGTACGTGGGGTTCTTCTTCAGGATGATGCTGTCGCCCTGGGCCCAGGTGCCGAGCGCGTAGGGGCCCGTGCAGTCGACGCCGGCCTTCGGGTTGCCGTAGTCCTGGCCGGCCCTGGCCAGGAACGCGGCGCTCTCGACGGTGCCGGGGGAGGCCGCCATCAGTTCGTTGAGCAGGACGTCGGGCTTGTTGAGCTTGATCGTCACTTCGAGCGGGCCGGTTTTGGTGATCGAGGCGACGTTCTTGAACGCGCTGCCCCACGCCGAGCCCACGGCCGGGTCGAGATGGCGCCTGAGGGAGGCGACGACGTCGTCCGCGGTCATGCTCGAACCGGAGTGGAACTTCACGCCGCTGCGGAGTGTGTACACCCAGGTCCGCGGGTCGGGATTGGCCGACTTCAGGGCCAGGCCCGGCGCGATCCTCATGTCGGGTGTGATGCGGAACAGTTGCTCGCAGACGTTCGCCAGGACGGTGTTGGGCGGGTAGTCCCAGGCCTGGGTGTAGTCGAGGGAGTAGGGCTCGGCGTAGAGCGACCAGGAGAACGACGGGATCGAGCCCTTGGCCGCGGGTGTGTCCGCGGAGACCTGGTAGGCGGTGCTGCCCTTGGCGGACCTGGCGCCGGTGGACGAGGCGCCGGAGCAGCCGGAGACGGCCGCAGCCAGGGCGACCGCTCCGGCGAGCAGGGCGGTGGATCTGGAGGCACGCAAGGAACCGACCCCTTTCCGGGGGGTAGAGGGTTCTGGAGGTGGCAGCGAGTATTGATGCGGGAACGTTCCCGCACAAGGAGCTGCGGGAACGGTTTTTTTGAGGTCACAGGCACGTGGACGACGGCGCGTGGCGGCTGGCAGCATCAGCGCATGACCGAAACTCCGCGCCGCACTGGCCACGGCGTCCCGGCCGTCGTCCCCCGGGTCCGCCTCGTCGACGTCGCCCGCGAGGCGGGTCTGTCCAAGACCACCGTCTCCGCGGCGCTCAACGGCACCGGACGCCTCTCGCCGGCCGTGCGCGAGCGCGCCCGCGAGGTCGCACGCCGCCTCGGCTACCGGCCCAACCCGACGGCACGGCTGCTGCGCGCGGGGCACGCCAGGCTCATCGGCTACGCCGTGGGGGAGTACCCCACGGGCCCCGGGTCCTACATGGACTCCCCCTACTTCACCAAACTGACCAGCGCCGTCGCGACCACGGCCCTGCGCCACGGCTACGCCCTGGTGCTGCTGCCCACCGGCTCCTCACCCGGTGAGTGGGCCGACCTGCCGCTCGACGCCGCGATCGTCGCGGACCCGCTCGCGGACGACCCGCTGGTGGAGGAGTTCATCGCCGCCCGCATACCGCTCTTCACCGATCGCTCGGTGGAGGGCCGCCCCGGCACGCACTGGGTGGACGTCGACGCCGACGCCGCGGTACGCGAGGTGCTGGATCACCTGCACGCGCAGGGTGCCCGGCGCATCGCGGTCGTGGCGCCCGACACTCCGACCCGCTTCTACACCGCGGCCCTGGACGCCTACCGGCGCTGGTGCGCCGAGCAGGACGCCACGCCTCTCGTCACGCTTTCGGCGCGGCCGGGCAACGGCCCCGCCGTCGAGGCGGTCGAGCGGTCCCTCACCGCGCCCGACCGGCCCGACGCCCTTTTCGTGCTGACCGAGGCCAATCCGCCACTGGTGCTCGACGCCGCACGCCGCCTGGGCCTGTCGGTCCCCGCAGACCTGCTGCTGGTGTGCGCGAGCGAGGACACCTCGGCCGCCCACGCCGACCCGCCGGTCACTACCCTGAGCCTCCAGCCGGTGAGCGTGGCCGAGAAGGGCCTCGAACTGCTCGTCGCGGCCTTGGAGAGCGGGAGCCAGGAGCCGACCGGCGCGCTGGTGCGGACGGAACTGGAGATCAGGACGTCGTCGGAGCGCGGGGGCGATTCCACGGCCGCGGCCGCGCTCCGACGGCGCGGCCGTCACGAGACGGAGTGCACCAGCACTCCACTCACGTAGGTCCGCAGGACCCGGGCCGTGTGGATCTCCTCGGCCGGGGCGGTGAAGATGTCCCGATCGAGGACCACCAGGTCGGCGAGGTGGCCCGGCCGCAGGGTGCCGGTGTCGTCCAGGCCGTTGACGTGGGCCGAACCCGCCGTGTAGGCCGCGACCGCGGTGGCGAGGTCGAGGCGCTGTTCGGGCAGGAAGACCCGGCCGTCGGCCGCCCCGGGCTCCATCCGGTTGACGGCGACATGGATCCCGGCGAGTGGGTCGGGGCTGCTCACGGACCAGTCGCTGCCCGCCGCCAGGGTCGCGCCGGACCGCAGCAGGGAGCCGAAGGGGTACTGCCAGGCGGCGCGTTCGGGCCCCAGGAAGGGAATGGTCAGCTCGTCCATCTGCGGCTCGTGGGTGGCCCAGAGCGGCTGGATGTTGGCGATCGCGCCGAGCCGCGCGAAGCGCGGGATGTCGTCGGGGTGGACCACCTGCAGGTGGGCGAGGTGGTGCCGGGTGGCACGGCGGCCGTTGGCCGTGCGGGACGCCTCGATCGCGTCCAGCGCCTCGCGCACCGCGCGGTCGCCGAGGGCGTGGAAGTGCACCTGGAAGTCGAGCGCGTCCAGTTCGGTGACGTACGAGCGCAGCGCGACCGGGTCGACGAAGCTCAGGCCGCTGTTGGCGGTGGCGCAGCCGCAGGCATCCAGGTAGGGGCTGGTCATCGCGGCGGTGAAGTTCTCCGCGATGCCGTCCTGCATGATCTTCACCGAGCCGGCCCGGAACCTGCCGTGGTTCAGTTCCGCGCGGCGGGAGACCAGCTCCGGGATCTGGTCCGGGCCTCGGCCGCGGTCCCACCAGAGCGCGCCGTTGACCCGGGCGGTGAGGGTTCCCTCACGGGCGGCGGCGAGGTAGGCGTCCGAGGGGTCGGGCTGGCCGTTGAACTCGCCGAGCAGGGCGTCCTGCCAGCCGGTGATACCGAGCGAGTGCAGCAGCCGCTGAGCGCGCAGCAGGCCGTCGAGACGGTCGGCGGCGGTCTTCGCGGGCACCAGCCGGGCCACCAGGCCGGTGGCGCCTTCCTGCAGGACGCCGCTCGGTGTGCCGTCGGCCTCCCGTTCGATCCGGCCGTCGGCGGGGTCCGGGGTGTCCCGGGTGACGCCCGCGAGTTCCAGCGCACGGGTGTTGGCCCAGGCGCCGTGGTGGTCGCGATTGACCAGGTACACCGGCCGGTCCGGCACCACGGAGTCGAGCAGCTGCCGGCTCGGAAGGCCGCCCTCGAAGCTCTCCATGGACCAGCCGCCGCCGGTGATCCAAGTGCTCTCGGGGTGGTCGTCGGCGAACTCGCGGATGCGGCGCAGGTATTCGTCGACTTCCACGGCGCCGGTGAGGTCGCACTCGGCCAGCTCCAGGCCGCCGTAGACAGCGTGGATGTGGGCGTCCTGGAAGCCGGGGAGCAGCAACTTCCCACTGAGGTCGACCACTTCGGTCCGCGGGCCGATCAGCTCCCGTACCTCGTCGTGGCCGACGGCTGTGATCCGCTCCCCGGTGACGGCGAGACTGCTCGCCCGGGTGCGGGCGGGGTCCCCGGTGTGCACGGGGCCGTGGGTGAAGACCAGATCGGCCTTGGTCATGAAAGGTTCTCCTGGTGGGTCGGTGGTTCGCGAGCGGGCCGCGGGAGGAAACGGGGGTCGTGGTCTGCTGGGTGCGTCCGCAGCGGGCTGGTCAGCCGGCGCTGCTCGGGTCGCTGGGGGAGGCGGTGTCGGGGGAACGGGAGAAGTAGGTCGACCGGCGGCGCGCGCGTGCCCACGCGGCGGCCAGGAGGCCGGAGCCGATCATCAGCACCGGGACGAGCAGTGTGAACCAGCCGTTGTCGGCGGAGAGTTCGAGGTGATCGGTGGAGCGGTAGAAGGTCCAGGCGAGGTAGCCGCCGATGGCGAGCAGTGCGAGCGCGCCCAGCACCGGTCCGACGACCGCGCGCAGAGCCTCCATCGGTGAGGTGCGCAGCAGGTGGCGGAAGTGCACGGCGGCGGCCGTGGCGGTGAGGGCGTAGTAGAGGGCGACGACGATGCCGATCGCGTTGACCGCGGCGAAGATCAAGTCGTTGACGGTGGGGATGACCAGGGCCAGCACGGCGAGGGCAAGGGCGATCGCGGTGATCAGCAGGGTGCCGGCGGCGGGGGTCCCGTGCCTGGGGTGCAGGCGTGTCCAGACGGAGCCGAGAACGCCGTCGCGGCCCATCGCGTACATCCCGCGGGCGGTGGGGATGACGGAGGCCTGGAGCGACGCCACCGCGGAGAACATGAGGGCGATGAGCGGCAGTGCGGCCAGCGGCTGGTGGGCGAGTTTCGTGCCGAAGTAGGCGAGCCCCTGCGCGCCGTTGTCGGACAGTTCGCCCAGCGGCAGGACCCGCTGGAAGGCGGTGCCGGCGAGCAGGAACAGGAGCAGCATGACGGTCAGCGCCATGAATCCGCCGCGGGAGGCGTTCCGCGGGTCTGCGACCTCCTCACCGACGCTGAAGACCGACTCGAAGCCCCAGTAGCAGAAGACGGCGAGCACCATGCCCTGGGCGAGGGCTTCGGCCGAGGGGATGTCGAAGGGGTTGTACCACTGCAGTGAGAAGGGCTGGTCCCCGGCGAACAGGCCGTAGCCGCAGAAGGCGAGCAGCACGCCGTATTCGAAGATCAGCAGGTATTTCTGGAGACGCGCCGCGAGGTCGAGCCCGCGCACGGCGATCAGCGCGGCGGCGACCAGAACGGCCATACCGAGGAGAGTGGACTGGAGGGTGGAGTCCGGATCGAGGGAGAGGCCGGCGACGCTGTGGACGGTGGCCTGGCCGAGGAGCTGGATGATCGCCGAGCCGGTCACTGTGGTGGTGTACGCCATGAAAACGATCGTGCCGACCACGTTGACCCATCCGGTCAGAAAGCCCAGCCAGGGGCTGAGGATGCGGCCGACCCACTTGTAGCTGCTGCCGGCGTTGGGTTCGACACGGTTGAGCCGCCCGTATCCGCCGGCGATGCCGAGCACGGGCAAGAAGGCCAGCAGCATGATCGCCGGCAGGTGCAGGCCGACGATGCTCGCCATCAGACCGAGTCCGATACCGATGCTGCTGGTGGCCGCGGTGCTCGAAGCGGCGAGGACCATGCCATCGACGACGCCTATGGACTTTCGCATCGCGGACCCGGGAGCTTGGGGGCTTTTGCTCGGTGTGCTGCCCGCGTCCTTCACTGGTAGTGCCAATGATCTTCGCCTTGCTGGTAGGGGAACGTGGCCGAAGGGGCCTGGTGGCAGGCCATGGAAGTCCTTGGGCTCTTCACATGTCAATGGTGTTGTCATAAGCTCCGGCCATGGCTGAGCGTGTGGTTCCGGAGCCGTTTCGACGGCGCAGAAGGCCGACGAAACAGGGCACGGTGCTGTCCGAGCGGGTCATCGTGGAGACGGCGCTTCGGCTGGTCGGCCAGCATGGTGCGGAGGCGTTGACGGCCCGGCGGCTGGGAGCCGCACTGGGCGCCGATCCCAGCGCCCTCTATCGGTACTTCCGCAACACGGACGACTTGCTGCTGGCCGTCGCCGACGAGCTCATCGGCCGTGCCCAGCATGGCTGGCAGCCCACTGGCAACTGGCGTGCCGACCTGTGCGAGTTGGGCCTGCGCGTCCATGCCTCGTACCAGGCGCACCCGCAGGCCGCCATGTTGGCGGCACACCGCACGACGGGGCGGGACAACGAGATGCGGGCCGTGGAGATGATCCTCGGCGTGCTGCGGTCGGCGGGCTTCCGCGACCCGGAAGCGGTACGGATCTATCACGCCTTCGTGGACCAGGCGCTCGCCTTCGCGGCCTTGGACGCGGCGGCGCTGGCCATGCCGGCTCCCGCGCAGACGGCCGACCTCAAGGTGTGGCAGGTCCTTTACGGCGGCCTGGACGCGGGCACCCACCCCAACATCGCCGCCACCGTGCGCCTGCTGGCCGCCGAGATGCCGCTCAGCGGCTATCCCTTCGCGCTGGAGTTGCTGCTCGACGCCGTCGCGGCCAGGCTTCCGGGTCCGGGTGCGGGTGCGGGTGCGGGTGCGGAGGCCGGCTGAGGCCCGGATCGCGCGCCCTCGCCAGGCGCCGCGTAAGGGGCCGGGCTGGGCGGATCGCTGCCGGGATACCGGGGGTGTCGACCTGGGTCCGGGAGCGGGGGAAGCGGGCAGGCTTATGTCAACGCCGTTGACAGTTTTCTGGGGCTGGAGGTCTGATGGCTGGACCCCGGAGGCCAACCCCTCCCTGCACCCAAGGAGTCCTCCATGGATCCCGTCCGCGCGCTCAAGGACGCCGGCCCCACCCCCTTCTGGCTGGACGACCCCGGCCGCCCGGAGGCCGCGTCGGCCCTGGTCGCCGACACAAGCTGCGATCTGCTCGTAGTGGGCGGCGGCTACAGCGGCCTGTGGACCGCCCTGATCGCCAAGGAGCGCGACCCCTCCCGCGACGTGGTCCTGATCGAAGGCGAGGAGATCGGCTGGGCCGCCTCCGGTCGCAACGGTGGTTTCTGCGAGTCCAGCCTCACCCACGGTCTGAGCAACGGCATGGATCGCTGGCCCGGCGAGCTCGCCAAGCTGGAGCGGCTCGGCATGCGGAACCTTCAGGCGATCGAGGACACGATCAAGAAGTACGGCATCGACTGCGACTGGCGGCGCACCGGCTCTCTCAACGTGGCGACGGAGCCGTACCAGATCGACGACATGCACGAGTTCGCCGCGCTCGCCGCCCGCCGCGGCTGTGAGCAGACCGTACTGGACGCCGACCAGGTTCGCGCCGAGATCAACTCGCCGACCTTCCTGGGTGCGCTCTGGGACAAGGACGGCACTGCGATGCTCAACCCCGCGCGCCTCGCGTGGGGCCTCAAGCAGGCTTGCCTTGACCTCGGCGTACGTATCCACGAGCACACCTCGGCCGCAGCCGTCGCGGAGGCCGGCCCGGGGATCGCGGTGCGGACCCCCTACGGCCGCGTCCTCGCGAACCGGGTCGCCCTTGCGACCAACGCCTTCCCCTCCCTACTCAAGCGGCACCGTCTCTACACCGTCCCCGTGTACGACTACGCGCTGATGACCGAGCCATTGACGGACGAACAGCTCGCCTCCGTCGGCTGGCACAACCGGCAGGGATTCTCCGACGCCGCCAACCAGTTCCACTACGTGCGGCTCTCCGCCGACAACCGCATCCTGTGGGGCGGCTACGACGCCGTCTACCACTACCGGGGCCGAGTGCGCGCCGAGCACGACCAGCGGCCGGAAACCTTCGCGACCCTGGCTCGGCACTTCTTCCGGACCTTCCCGCAGCTGGAGGGGCTGAGCTTCACCCACGCCTGGGGCGGCGCGATCGACACCTGCACCCGCTTCTGCGCGTTCTTCGACACCACTCACCGGGGCCGGGTCGCCCATACGGCCGGATTCACCGGCCTAGGCGTGGGTGCGACCCGCTTCGCAGCCGAGGTGATGCTCGACCTGCTGGCCGGCGAGCGAACCGAGCGGACCGAACTGGAGATGGTGCGGCGCAAGCCCCTTCCGTTCCCGCCGGAACCGATCCGCTGGGCGGGAATCCAGGCCACCAGGCGGTCCCTCGCCCGCGCGGACGAGAACTCCGGACGGCGCAATCTCTGGCTCAAGACCCTCGACCGGCTCGGCCTCGGCTTCGACAGCTGATGTCCGCTCATCCGGGCGAGGCAAGGGTGCCCGCGGAGCCGGCCCCTCCCTGTCTCGGCGATGCCCGTCGGCAGGACCACCCGGCGCCACAGCCAGGGGCCCCGCCCGCGACTCCGCCTCCAGCACGTCCAGCGGCTCTCCCCGCATGATCGCGGCCGACACCTCCGCGCCCGGTGCCACTGACCGGGCGCGAGCCACGGCTTCGTCTCGCCGACCTCCATCCCGGCGAGGCCAAGACTGACGCCCGCGATGCCTTCGTCATCGCCGACGCCGCCCGATCGATGCCACACACCCTCCGCTCCATCGAACTGGACGACGAGACCATCGCCGAGCTGGAGATGACCGTCCCTGGCCGACCCGGTCTCGCGGGCGTACCACGACAAGAGGACCGCTCAAGGAAAAGCACCACACCCAAGCCCTCCTCTGCCTCGCGAGACCACGAGCCAACGTGCTCGTCGCGATGCTCCGCGACGGCACCTTCCACGACCCCCAACCCGCCTCCACAGGTTGACGAAACCCATAGGGGCACCAGCCCCTCGTGGCGTCAGGGGCCGCAGGCCTCAGGAATTGGCGGACCACACCTGGCGGCCGCCGACCCAGGTGGACTGGACGGGGATCTCGGAGATACCGTCCGGGTCGGTGCCGAAGGGGCTGGCTCCGAGCACCACGAAGTCGGCGAGCATCCCCGGTGCCAAACGGCCCTTGAGGTGGGACTCGCCGGTGGCGTGAGCGGATCCGGCGGTGTACACCTCGAGCGCCTGAGCAACCGTCAGCCGCTGGTCGGCGCCGAGCACCCGGCCGTCGGCGGTGCGCCGGGTGACCATGGTCTGGACAGCGAGCAGCGGGTTGAGCGGTCCGGCCGGGTAGTCGGAGGAGCCGGCGACGGTGACCCCGGCGTCCAGCAGGGTGCGGTGCGCGCACACCTGCTCGGCGCGGTCGTCGCCGTAGTAGCCGATGAGCTTCGCGCCGTGCCCGTGGACGAAGGAGCCGAACGGGACCGGTGTGACCCCACTGCGGCGGATCCGTGCGACCAGGGTGTCGTCCACCATGCTGCAGTGCTCGATCCGGTGGTTGACCGTGTTCTGCGGATGCAGGGCGCGGGCCCGTTCGATGGCGTCCAGCACCTTGCCGACCGCCAGGTCGCCGTTGGCATGGACGCCGACCCGCAGCCCGGCGGCGTGCGCTGCCTCCACCGTGGCCGCCAGCTCCTCGTCGCCCATCACCTGGATACCGTTGTCACCGCCGGTCTCCGCCCGGTACGGCCTGCTGCACAGACAGGTGCCGCCCGCCAGCGCACCGTCGGCCATCAGCTTGACGCCCACCACCCGCACCCACTCGTCGCCGAAGCCCGCGTGCAGCCCGGCCCGGCGCAGCTCGTCGAGGTAGCGGTACCACAGCAGCATGCCGACGCGGGCGGTCAGTCGCCCGCGCTCGGACGCGAGCTGGTACAGCTGCAGCTCCTTGGGGGTGACCAGGGCGTCGCACCAAGAGGTGATGCCGGTGGCGTGCAGGTCGGCGCAGACCTCTCCCAGCGGGCCGACGAGGTCCTCGATGCTGTGGCTGGGCAGGAACTCGGGTTCACCGACGGCCCGGTACCACTCGTCGAACCAGGCCCGCTCGTACATCCAGCCGTCCAGCCGCCCGCCGGCGTCCCGGCCCAGGTCGCCACCGGCCGGCGCGGGGTCACCGTCACGGAATCCGGCGAGTTCCAGCGCGGGCGAGTTGGCGACGGCCATGTGGCAGGAGAAGTGGATGACCACCACCGGACGGCCCGGGGCGAGGGCGTCCAGGGCGGCACGGTCGAGTCGGCCCTCGGGGTCCGCACGCGGGTCGTAGCCCTCGGCGGTCACCCACTCGCCGGGCGGGGTGGCCGCGGCGGCGGCGGCGATGCGCTCGCGCGGCGGCACGGAGGTGTCTCCGCTGCCCAGGTGAAGGCGCAGCTTGGTCTCGGCGAGGCAGGAGGGATGGCAGTGCGCGTCGTGGAAGCCGGGCACGACGTGTCCGTCACCGAGGTCGGTGCGGTCGGCGGTGGGAAAGGTCTCGGACAGCTCGGCCAAAGAACCGGTGGCGACGATCCGGCCGGCCAGGACAGCAAGAGCTTGGGTTTGTGGTCCGGCGAGCGTGGTGATCGCGCGGGCGTGGAATATCCGCACCTTCTCCCGCCGGTGCGACGCGGCGGCCGACACCGGGGAGCCGGACTGCGGAAAGGCGGCTTGGGTTGTCATGGTGGGCTCCTCAGACTGTGGCGGGGGTGGAAGCGGAGGGGGCGGACGACTCGTCCGGGAGTACGGGCGCACCGCTGCAGGCCCGCAGCACCAGCTCCACGGCGACCGCGGTCACGACGTTGACGGCCAATGAGATCAGCCCAGTGCTGATGGCGCCGTGGTAGGAGCCGCCGAAGGTCAGCCAGATCAGTACCGCCTCGCCGGCGACGATGCCGGCGCCGGCCGACCAGGAGCGCAGCAGCGGGCGGCGGGTGAGCGCGGCGGCGGTGGCGGGCGCCATCTGTCCCAGGCCGCTGTACGTGAGCAGCAGGAGGTTGGCCAACGCGTCGGGGCGGGTGATCCCGAGCACCAGCGCGAGGGTGACCGCGATGACGACCGTGCCGTGGTTGATCAGCAGCCCCGAACGCGCGCCGCGCGGGCGCAGCACATTGCGGGCGACCAGGGTGGACATGCCGAGCACGATGCCCGCCGAGGGCACCATGGCGGTCGCGGCAGCGGCCACCGCGATAACGCCGAGCAGCCAGTCGGGCATCGCGCCGGAGGCCAACTGCAGCAGCACGCCGTTGCCAGCGGGCGAGGCCACGCCGCTGAGCGTGGTCAGCGCGGTGAAACCAACGATCATCGGGATGGCCTGGGTGGCGCCGTACACCGGTATCCAGATGCTGTTCTTACGCAGCGCCTGCTCGCTGCCGGCCGCCAAGACGGGGGGCCAGCCCTGCGGCATCGTCAGGAAGAGGACGCTGAAGAGGCTGGTGAGCATGGCGGTGAAGAACCACACCTGGCCGTGCGCCCCGCCTGCGGGCACGCTCAACAGCTCCCAGTGGTGCTCCCGCAGCTGGGCGCCGAGGTGGTTGATGCCGCCGTTGTAGTGCGCGGGGACCATCACCAGCAGCACCAGCAGCGCGACGACCATCAGGGCGTCCTTGAGGTAGGCCGCCTTGGCGACGCCCTGGATGCCGGACCACAGCACGAAGGCGACCACCAGCACCGAGGCCGCGATCATGGCGGGGGTGCCGGTGTCCTTGTTGCCGGTGGCCAGCTGGATGACCAGGCCGAGTCCGGTGATCTGCAGTTGCAGGTACGGCAGCAGGAAGACCACGCCAAGGACGGAGGTGAGCCCGCCGAACAGGCGGCTTCCGTAGCGGTCGGCGAAGAAGTCGCCCTGGGTGAGGTAGCCGCGGTCGCGTCCCATCCGCCAGATGACGGGCGCGATGGCGTACAGGCCCACATAGGCGAGCGGCAGATAGGGCAGCGCGTAGGTGACGGCCACACCCGAGGTGAAGGCGAGCCCGGCGAGGCCGAGGAAGGTGAAGGTGGTGTAGATCTCGCCGGCCTGCAGCAGCCAGGTCGTGAAAGCGCCGAAGTTGCGTCCCCCGACGCTCCACTCCTCCAGGCTGGCAGCGGGCCGGCGGCGGCCGAGCAGACCGAGGGCGCCGATGGCGACCATGCCCAGGACGCAGACGAGCAGCGTGACGGACATCAGCGCTCCTCCCCGGTACCGGTGGCGGCGGCGTTGCGGCGGCAGCGCTCCACGTAGGCCAGCGCGGGAGTCAGTGCGAGCACCCACCCGACGGACCAGACCAGCAGTGAGGGCAACCCCAGCCACAACTGGGGTCCGTTCACGAAGGGCAGCCACACGGCCGCCAGTAGCGCCACCACGGGCACCGCGAGAAGCGTCAGCGCAAGAGGCATGTTCATGCTCCGCATTCCGGGAGGGATTCCAGCCCGCGTCCTTGGCTGCGGGGCGGGATCGGATCGCAGCAGCATCGGCCCGCACTGGCAATTGGGGCTTGATTTTGCAGCAAACCGGCGTTCAGATAGCGTCCATGAAGTTTTCCGCCGACCTGGACGAGACGGACCTTGCGCTCGTCACCGCGCTGCAGACCTCGCCGCGAGCCTCCTGGGCGCTGGTGGGCCGGGCGCTGGGCATCAGCCCGGTCACCGCCGCCCGGCGCTGGGAGCGGCTGGTGAAGGCCGGGCTGGCCTGGGTGACCGCGTACGGCGGCGACTTCGTCGCCCGGCACCATGTGGCGGCGTTCGTCGAGGTGGACTGCGTGCCCTCGCGATTGTCCGCGGTGGTGGCCGGGCTGGTGGAACAACCACAGGTAGCCAGCGTGGAACACACCTCGGGGCGGCAGGACCTGCTGCTCACCGTGCTGGTCTCGGACCTGGCAGCGCTCTCCCGGCTCCTCACCGACGTGATCGGCCGCCTGGACGGAGTGCTGGCCACCCGCAGTCAGATCGTCACCGAGCTGCTCACAGAGGGGTCCCGCTGGGACCTGCGGGCACTGGACCGCGACCAGCGGCAGGTAATGCACGATGGCCGCGACGACCTGGCGGTCCAGGAGTCCGACCCCACCCCCGCGCCCGAGGACATCCCGCTGATGCTGGCGCTCGGCCGCGATGGTCGGCTCGGCTACCAGGAATTGGCGCAGCGTACAGGGATGAGCGAGTCCACCGCACGGCGGCGCACCTCGCGGCTGCTACGCACCGGCGTGCTGGTGCCGCGGTGCGAGATCGCGCACTCACGGTCCAACTACCCGGTGTTCGTCACCTACCGGATGAACGTCCCTTCGGCCGCGTTGGCGAGAGTGGGCTCCGCGCTGTCCGGGGTGCCAGCGGTGCGGATGTGCGCCTCGATCTCCTCGGCGCACAACCTGGTGGTCAACGGCTGGGTGCGGTCGGTGCCGGACAGCCGACGGCTGGAGGAGTACCTGGTCGAGCGGTTCCCGGAGATCACATTGGTCGACCGGTCGCTCACGCTGGCGAACTTCAAACGGATGGGCTGGATTCTGGACGACGAGGGCCGGGCGGTGCGCTCCATCCCCATCGACCTGTGGCGTGCCCCGGCATAGCGTGACAGCCGGGCCCTACCGTGGGATGTGCCGCCAGTCGAGGAAGCCTTCTTCACGGTGGACTCCACCGTCACCCGTGGCATCCCGGTGATCACCGTGAAGCCGAACGCGACCTCGCCGAAGGCGGCGCCTGCCGCGGGCTCGATGGAGAACGTGACGGTCATCTTCTCCGTCGCGGCGAAGGGCACCGACTTGGTCTCCCACACTCCGCGGCAGTCCACCGGGCGTCCGGAGCTGACCGAGGCCGCGATCGTGGTCTCGGGCGGCGGCGGAGTGGGTTCCGCGGAGTGGGCTCCGCAGAGTGGCTGGTGCCGTTCACGCTGGGCGCCGCCTGGGCGCGCGGGGACGTGACACATCAGCGCGCGGGCTGGGTGCGTGGCGGGCCATGACGTCCTTACTGACGCCCAGCCGGATACACCTGGTCGTGGACTGCTGCCGGGTCCCGGACCAGCGCGTCAGCAGGGCCTGCGGGCATGGATGTCTCCCTGGTGGCCCGGTCGATCCGGTGTGTCGCGGCCGGAAAAGGTTTGAGATCAGGCCATTGACAACCGGTGTGTCGTAGGCCACTTTGTTCGCCGTCGTCCCTCGTCGATGAGGAGTCGCGGATGGCTGCGCAAGAAGAAGTCCGGCCAGAGATAGAGCTGGACGAGGATGCTGCCCGTCTCGCAGAGATGGGCTACAAGCAGGAACTCCATCGCGGTATGACCGCGTTCTCGAATTTTGCCGTGTCGTTCTCGATCATTTCGATCCTGGCGGGCTGTATCACATCGTACGGGATCGCGCTGAAGTCGGGTGGTCCGTCGACCATCGTGCTCGGCTGGGCGGTTGTCGGTGTCTTCGTGACGTGTGTGGCGCTGGCCATGGCCGAGGTGTGTTCGCGCTACCCCACTGCGGGTGGTCTCTACTTCTGGGCCGGTGAGCTTGCCAGGAAGAACAAGCGTGCCTGGGCCTGGTTCGTGGGCTGGTTCAACTTCATGGGCGAGATCGCCGTGACTGCCGCGATCGACTTCGGGTGCGCCACGACCTGGATGGCGTTCATGAACCTCGTCTGGGGCACCGAGGTCACTGTCGGCCGTACTTACCTGCTGTTCCTCGCGATCATTCTTGTGCACGCGCTTCTCAACACGTTCGGCGTGAAGCTCGTCGCGTTTCTGTCGAACGTCTCTGCCTGGTGGCACGTGGTGGGCGTCCTGGTCATCGTTGCCGTGCTGTGGGCGCTGCCCGAGCACCACCAGTCCGCCGGGTGGACGCTGACGGGCTGGCACAACGCCACCGGCTGGACCTCCGGCCTCTACGTCTTCCTCATGGGCCTGCTGATGGCGCAGTACACCTACACGGGGTACGACGCGTCGGCCCATGTGGCGGAGGAGACCAGGGGAGCGGCCCGCAGCGCTCCACGCGGGA
Source organism: Streptomyces sp. NPDC001292 (assembly GCF_042896465.1). Taxonomy (NCBI): domain Bacteria; kingdom Bacillati; phylum Actinomycetota; class Actinomycetes; order Kitasatosporales; family Streptomycetaceae; genus Streptomyces; species Streptomyces sp. NPDC001292. The sequence goes on along the minus strand of NZ_JBIAXG010000011.1, from coordinate 108,544 downwards.
TTGTGATGAGCGTGGTGATCTCGGTCATCGGCGGTTTCATCCTGCTCTTCTCCATCACCGCATCGATCCAGGACAAGAGTTCCGCGGGGCTGGACAAGCTGGCCGCGTCGAGTACCGGGCTGCCGCCGGCGCAGGTCTTCCTGGACTCGCTGAACAGTCCGGGCACGGCGAAGTTCCTGCTGTTCATCGTGTGTGCCGCGCAGTTCTTCTGCGGGATGGCCTCGGTGACCGCCAACTCCCGGATGAGCTATGCGTTCTCGCGCGACAACGCCCTTCCGGGGTCGAGAATCTGGGCGAAGGTCAATCCGCGCACCGGGACGCCCACGAACTCGATCTGGTTCTGTGTGACGCTCTCGGCGATCCTGACGCTGCCGGCGCTGTTCAACACCACGGCATACCTGGCGGTGACCTCTATCGCGGTGATCGGCCTTTACATCGCCTATGTCACGCCGGTGCTGCTGCGTCGTCTGCGCGGCAACGAGTTCGTTCCGGGACCGTGGCACCTGGGCAAGTGGAGCAGCCTGGTCGGCTGGGTCGCGGTCGTGTGGGTGGTGGTCATCTGCGTGCTGTTCGTGCTGCCGCCGACCCGGCCGGTCAATGTCGACAGCTTCAACTATGCGCCGATCGCGGTGGCCGTGGTCGGTCTGTTCGCGCTGGTGTCGTGGTACGCGGGCGGCCGTAAGCACTTCATGACCAGCCGTGACAACCTGGAGGAGCTGTGACGTCGTGACGCCTGCGGCCCCCGTTGGGCATGCGACGGACCCCGATCTGGGAGAAACTCCGTTGCGGCCGGTGCGTTCCCACCACGCTTTCGAGTCGCGCGTGGAGCAGCTGGCGACCGCGATCAGGCCGGGCGGGTATCCGCGTGGTTCGGCGCTGCCGACCGAGCGGATCCTGGCCGAGCGCCTGGGAGTGTCGCGGGCGACTCTCCGGGAGGCGATCGCCGCATCGCGGATGGCGGGTTTCGTCGAGGCGCACCCCAGCCGCGGCGGTGGCACCGTCGTCGTCCACCGGCCGGAAGCCGGGGGAGGGGTTGCTGCCGTTCTCGCGCGAGGAGCTGAGGAGCTGCTGGACGCATTGGAGTTCCGGCGGATCGTCGAGCCGGGAGCGGCGTATCCGGCGGCGAAGGCCGCCGATCTGGATGCGCGGCGGCGTTCGCAGTTGGGGGAGACGCTGGCGCTGGTCGACGAGGCCGCGGACCCGGCCGGGCAGCTGCACGACACGCTGATCGCGATTCCGGTGCTGACGACGAACATCGAGTACTCCCACCACCAGCACCATGCGGTGGTCTCCGCGGTTCTGCGCGGGCGTCCGGACGGGGCCCGGCAGTCAATGAACTCGATGCGAAGATCGAGGAGATGATCGCCCCTTTCGTGCAGGCGGTGGAGCGGCTGGATGAGATCCCCGGGACAGGCCCGGTCGCAGCCGCGGTCATCGTCGCCGCAACAGGGCTGAACTTGTCCCGCTTCCCCACCCTCAGCCACCTGGCCTCCTGGGCCAAGTTCGCCCCGGGGTGAAGGGGTCCACCGGGACGAAGAAGGGCAAGAACAGCACCGGCCACGGCAACCGGTACCTCGCTCGCGTGCTCGGCGAGGCCGCGGTCGGTGCCGCTCGAACCGGCAGATTCCTCGGCGAACGCTACCGGCGCATCGCCCGCCGCCGCGGAAAGAAGAAGGCGATCGTCGCCGTCGACCGCTCCCTCCTGGTGATCATCTGGCATCTGCTGTCCGACCCCGACACCCGCAACACCGACCTCGGCTCTGATCACTACGACCATCGCATCAACCCCGAACGTCGTAAACGGGCCCACATTCACCAGCTCGAAGCCCTCGGCTACAAGGTCACCCTCGAACCCGCAGCCTGACGGACAGCACCACCTGGACCGAGGCGTTACCGCCCCCGGTCACGTTGGCATGCCCGGACTCACGTGGATTTTCGGATCAGGCGCAGATCGTCAACGGCATGACGCTCACAGACAACGACACGATTCCCAGCATGGGCGAACCTTCTGAGCAAGTGGAGCAACAAGTCACAGAGGCGCCAGACCCCACGGCGGGTCTGGCCACCGCCGACTTGCCGGTCAGCGGACTGACCCGAATCTAGGAGTCTTCATGAGTTGGAGCACGAAGCGAATCAAGCTGGGCGCGTGCACGGTTGGGGCGCTGACCGCCGCCGTCCTCGCCGTCAGCACCACGCCAGCCGCAGCGAGCGGGACCTTCAGCGGCCGCGCCTATGTCTACGGCGCTGGAATCTTCTCCGACGACTGGGGCGACGAGGGCGTTCTGTCGACCAGCACGCACACGTACTCCAACGCCACCTGTCTGTGGCAGAAGATCCTGTGGGCGGATGGCTATCTCCCCTATCTCTCGGACGTCGACGGCATCTTCGGATCCAAGACCAAGTCCGCGACCCAGGCCTGGCAGAGATTTCATCAGCTGAACGACGACGGGGTCGTCGGCAAGGCCACATTCTCGATGGCGAACGGCGCCCTGTTGGACAACGACAAGAACGGCACCGTCGACACGTTCGACGGCTACAAGTACAAGACCTCAATCTGGCGTGACAGTGAGGGCCGGTACGCCTTCTACGACGGCGATGGCCAATCCCGGCTCGCTGGTTACGACTACCGGACCTGCAGCTGACTGCGGACGCCGGTCAACTGCCAACATCGGCATCGGCGCACACCCGAAAGCTCCCGCCGGCAAAGTCCCGGCGGGGGCTCTTCGGGTGCCCAGGCGGGATCAAGGGGGCGAGCGGACTGGCACCGCCCCTACGAGGCCCTGGCCGCGCCGGACCCGGCCCGGCCCACCGTGCTGCGCCGCCGGCTGCAGTGGCTGCCCGTCCGGCTGTTGTGGCACCCGTACTGGACCGGCCCGAGGCGCATGCCGCTCGGCGACGTGGGTGAGCGACGGGTGCGCTTGTGTCCGGCGCCGGTGCCGCTGCGGCGCGCTCGGCGTAGTTCTTGCGGTCGGTGACCGGGTCGGTCAGGTCAGCCTTCGGGATCAACGCAAGGAATGGTTCGAGTTCCGGATCCATGAGGCCATCCTGGCCATCGATGCCCAGGGGATCATCCGCCAACCGTCGGGCATCGGGCCCGGGTTACGCACCGAAAAGGACCTCAAGACCCCTCACCGGCCGATGCGTACCACGTCGAGTGTCGCCCCTGCCCGCGCCGGGGCGTCCAGCCCGGCTCGCCCTTCTGCTCGCGTGGCGGCGCGGTCGCCGGCGCCTACCACACCGGCCGTTCACGAGGGTGCCCCGGCTCGCGAAGCTGCTGCGCGTGCCGGCCCCAGCCGACCGGGCACCGGACATCCCCGACCTGTCCCCGTATCAGTCAGGCGTCAGGGTACGAGAACAGCTCCTGGACCTGTCCCCGTATCAGTCAGGCGTCAGGGTACGAGAACAGCTCCTGGAAGTCCGCGTCGAACAGCGACGTACGTGATGTGATGTCAAGCCTCAAGCAGCGAGTGTGCGTGGTGACTGCATTCACCAGCCTCTTGGTGTGCCTCCATCCCTTTTCTTCGCAGGGAATCCAGGCCTTCGGGCCGGGGGAATGCAATGGCAAGCCCTGTCCGCAACCGCCTGCACTCCACACCGGCCGCCCGCAGGACCGGACACGACAGTCAGCGCGATCCACTGCGCCGACGAGGGGGTACACAAGGGCAGATGGAGCGGGGCAGCGCGCACAGGCGTCGCAGAGTATGCCTGGACACAGGCATTCCCTCATGCAGCCATCGCCATCGCCGTCCTGCTGAGCGAGGCGTCGCGCGCAGGGGCCCGATCGGCGAGGACGACAACCCGCAGGAGCGCGAACGGGCCGATCCCCGCCAGAGCGGACGCCGACCGCTGGACCGTCTGCTCGACCAGGGCCGAGGGCTCGGACCGGATGGCGTACAGGCAGAACAGCGCCCCTGCCGTGAACGCATGGCTCACGGCGACGGTCACCCCGGACTGAAGACGGATTCCCGGCCCTTCCGCTTGCTCCGGAAGGAGACCCGCCCCGCCGAGCGGTGATGCAGTCCGGCGAGTGAACCGGCCCCCGCGCGGTCGCCCGCCGGGCCGCTTCACCCACCCGCCGTACCCGCCCGGACTCGGGGCGAGCTGCTCGTGAACCGCCGTGAGCCGGTGGCGTCCGCGCCCCGATGGGCCGCTCACGGTCTGCGTCCTTGTCCGCAATTAGGTTCGTGCCGCCGCCGAAGGACGCTCAAATATTGGCGAGTACACGCCCATTGTCCTGGGCGCGGCGAAGGGGTTACATGGTCCCTGCACGCGGACGAAAGCGCTTTCTATCAGTCGGGAGAACCCGGTTGAATGCCCCTTGACCGCCGCTGGGAGGCTGTATGACACCGCCCCGCACCAGACGCTACTCACTCGCCGTCGCCGCGCTCGCCGCGACCGCCTCGCTTGCCGCCGCCACGTTTCCGGCCCAGGCGGCCCGCTCCTCAACCGCCCACACTCCGCTGCGAGCCCAGGCTGTGGCGGCGTACGACTTCGGACACCCGGACCCCGCCGACCCAGGTCGCGAGCAGGACATCGGACGCTCCGGCACCACGCTCAGCCTGATCAACGGCGGCTCCGCGATGCGCGTGGCCGACGAAGCGTACCCGGGTGCTTCGCCCGCCCTGCAGGTGCGCCAGCAGAACCCGGCCACCGCGGGCAACGACGACTGGAAGGCCGGGGCCTGGGACGCCGAGGGCATGTCGTCCCTCGGGGCCTTCCGCAGTGCCCGCGGTGCCACCGTCATGGGCTGGTTCAAGATGACGGGCGACAATCCCGCCCTGAACTCCAACACGGCCAACCCGAGCGACCGTTACAACGCGATAGGACTGGCCGGCGTACTGTCCGGAACCTCTGACGGTCACGCGGTGCGTGCGCTGCTCGAACTCATCCAGGTGAACGGCGAGTTGAAGCTGGTCGCGCTGGGGAGACGCCTGGACAGCGGCGCCTCCCAGACTTTCGCCGCCGAGGCCCCCTGGGAAGAACTGCTGCCCCGCGGTGAATGGGTCCACCTGGCCGCGACATTCGACTTCCGCGACGGCACCCTTGCGCTCTACCGCGACGGCAAGCCCCTGGACGGCTTCTACGTCACACCGGGCGACCCCTGGGAACTCGCCACCACGCCGGCGCCCCACCGCGCCTCGCCCACCGATCCCCGCGGCATCAAGATCGGCGGCAGCTTCCCCCAGAACACCCGGGAGAACAACGCCTGCGACTGCCGCATGGACGACCTCCTGTTCCTGGACCGCCCGGTGCCGGCCGGAGCGGTGGCGGCGGAGTACCGGCGCATGACGCGGAGCCGCTGACCGCTCCCGTCCTGGATCGTTTTCCCTACTTGTCGCGCCAGCCCGAAGGGACCCGCATGGCGTCACGACGTACATATCGAAGGAACTGGGCGGCTGTGGCCGTCAGCGCAGCCCTCGCCCTGGGCGGTCTCGCCGCCCCTTCCCACGCAGACGAGCCCGCCGCAGCGACAGCCGCCCTGACCGACCCCATTCCGCAGAAGCCCGTCCAGTCCACGACGAGCCTCGTCATGGAGGAGTTCGCGCAATTTCCCAAGTCGGAACCCGTTCCGGCACCAACGGATCCGCGCCTGATGCGCCACGCCCGGATCAACACCATCAATGAACTCCCCGACGGCTCCGGCCGGATGGCGACTCCGGACCTCAACGGCACCCTGTACGTCACCGACCCCGGCGCCGCGACCAGCACCTCCGGTGGCACCCCGCACCCCTACCTGGACGTCAAGGCCGCATTCCCGCACTTCTTCTCGGGCCGCGGCCTCGGTCAGGGCTTCGGGTACGCGGCGTTCCACCCGGAGTTCGGCACGAACGGGCGCTTCTACACCATCCACACCGAGCTCGCGTCGCAGGCCACCGAGACCCCCGACTACCGGCAGGCCGGCACGCTCACCTATCACGGCGTCATCACCGAGTGGACCGCCGACGACCCCTCCGCGGCCGTCTTCCACGGCACCCATCGCGAGGTGCTGCGTATCGCTTTCGCCGGCCAGGTCCACGGCATTCAGCAGATCGACTTCAACCCGACGGCCAAGCCCAACGACGAGGACTACGGCCTCCTCTACCTAGCGGTGGGCGACGGAGGGCAGGGCGTCGGCAACAGCGAGCCGCAGAACCTGGCGCTCCCGCACGGCAAACTTCTGCGGATCGATCCCGCGGGCCGCGACAGCGCCAACGGCCGGTACGGCATCCCCGCGTCCAACCCGTTCGTCGGTGAGCCCGGTGCCCTTGGGGAGATCTACGCCATTGGCATGCGGGACCCGCACCGCTTCAGCTGGGACGCGGGCGGCAGCCACCGTATGTATCTCGGACACATAGGCGAGCACGCCATCGAGTCGGTGTACGAGGTCAAGGCCGGGGACAACTTCGGCTGGAGCGAGCGCGAGGGCCCCTTCGCATTCGACAAGAAGACCACCGACCCGTGCGCCCGCATCCTCCCCCTTCCCGCCGACGACGCCCAGTACGGCTACACCTACCCGGTCGCCGCCTACGACCACGACCCGGGACCCGGCTGGAACTGCCGGTCCGACGTGGGCCGCGCCATCGCCGGAGGCTCCGTCTACCGCGGCAAGCACGCGCCGGCGTTGCGCGGGAAGTACATCTTCGGCGACCTCGTGGATGGCCGGATCCTGGCCGCGGACACCCGCGACATGCGCCGCGGCGCCGACCTCGCGCCGCTCGAGCAGCTGATGCTCTTCGACAAGTCGACCGGGAAGACGGTCACCATGCGCGACCTCGCCGGTGACCAACGTGTCGACCTGCGCTTCGGCTCCGACCGCAGCGGCGGCCTGTACATCGTCTCGAAGGCCAACGGCAAGGTCTGGAAGGTGACCGGGACCCGCACCTTCGCCGACTGCGAGATCGGCAACACGCCCACCACCCACACCACCGGCCCCGACAACTGGGCGCCGGTCACCCCGGCCAAGTGGGCGTACACCGAACGCGAGACGATCATGACCGAGCCGGGCGTCGCCCGCCCGGGACCGCGGCGCCCCTTCGAGTACGCCGTCCTGACCGCGGGCCCGAGCTACTCCTCCGTCACCGTCGAGGCGGAGGTTCGGATCGACACCCCCGTCGAGATCACCAACCGTGACGTCATCCTCATCTGGGACTATCAGTCGGACACCCGATTCCAGTACGCGCACCTGTCGAGCGACAACACCATCTATCCGCACAACGGTATGTTCACGGTCAACGACGCCGACCGGCTGCGCATCGACGACCAGTGGAACGGAACCTTCGGCGCACCTCCGGCGATCAAGGACGACGGATGGCACAAAGTGCGCCTCACCCACTGCGCCGACACCGGTGAGACCGCCGTCTACCTGGACGGCAGCCCCAACCCGCTGATCACGGCCACCGACCCGGTCTTCGCCTCGGGCCGGGTGGGCTTCGGATCCTTCGACAACGTGGGCCGCGTCCGTCACCTGAAGGTGACGGGCACTGCGGCCGGCGACTGACCTCGCGGGGGCGGGCCGAGACCTCGGCCCGCGACCCGACGGGCGCCCGCCGAGTCCGAGCCGACGGGCGCCCGCCGAACAGGCCCTCCCGGATCGGCCGCCCGTTCTCGGCGGCGAGCAGGCGCGCCCAGCGGCCGGGGTCGGCCTCGACGCGGTCGGCGTTCGAACAACCCGACAGACGTGCTGTTGGGCGCGGACCAGGACGGCGACGGCGCGAGCCAGGTCGCTGTGATATGGCGTTTGGCCAGTAACTGTCCGCTGCCGTCGACCAGGGCCACGTCGTGCGTGATCCCAGGATTCGGCGCGAGCCCGGTCCGACATCTCGTAGCTGTTCGTGGCACCAGCTCACACCGCGGGCCCGGGTCTGCGTTGGAGCTGAAGGGGCTCGGGCATGACAAGGGGTCACCGTGCGGGGGGCTCGCGGCACCAACTCCAACGAGCGATCAGACAAGCAGTGTTGACGAAGGTGGCCGTCGCGAGGACGCCGGACACCGCCACTCTGGATAGAGGGATCGAGTGCCCGGACGGCTCAAGGCATCAGTCCGGCCCATGTGGCCACCACCGGGACCATCGTTCACGGCTCGAACAGCCCGTTGGCACGCACGTCCCTCGTGACTGTCGCTATCACCGGATAAGGACGGCTCCGACGTCGCTATCACACGCCACACCAAGACCATCTCGCCCGTGGCCAGCAGCTTCGGGGACAGCACTTGGGAGTGACGAATCCACGGCCCGGGAGATCGTGGGGCCTTCCCTCAAAGTGCGATGTTCATCGGTCGCCGCACAGCCCGCGGGAAGAGTCCGGTCCAGGCGCGTCGCCCTCGTCTCGCTGACTTTGGCGTGGCTCCGACATCCGGTCGTGGAGGGCCAGGTAGAGATTGGCGACGACGACCGTCGACGTGATCGGTGCTCCGAGCAGCTCCTCGACGCGCCGCAGCCGATATCGCACGGAGTTGGGGTGCAGGAACATCGCCTGTGCGGTGGCGCGGACGTCCTGGTCGCAGTTCAGGTAGGTGACTACCGTGGCGGTCAGGTCGTCCCGGGTGAGCAGGTGGCCGAGCTGCTGGCGCGCCTTGGCCGAGACAGCTTCGACCGAGCGGCTGGCGAGCAGCCAGGTCACCAGGTCGACGTCCTCGAACCGCAGGATCGACCCTGGCTGCTCGGTCTTCTCGACGGTACCCGCCCCGAAGCGGTGGTGCCGGCCTCGCATCGCCACCCTGAGAGCGCGCTCGGCGTCCCTGGTCCGGGCGCGGGCGAGGTTGAGGTCCTCGAACGGCTCGCTCAGTCCGACGTGGTGGGTGCGAGCGGCCACCCGGAGCCAGTCGTCGAGGACGACACGGTCACCGGCCAACCCGCTGAACCCGTCTGTCTGGTCGGCTTCCAGGACGAGCGGCAGACCGAAGCTCTGGGCCGTCTCCAGGAGGACGTCCCGGGGGTCGGGGTGCGCGGGTGCCGGGCCGTCGCCGCGTGAGGTGTCCTGGTCGACCTTCGGTACGGCCACGAATGCGCGCATCGTACGATTCCGCTCGAAGCGGAAGGGACGCAACCGGTCCCAGATGCGGCTGGCCGTGTCAGGAGTCATGCCAGAGCGGATCGTGCGCAGGATCTCGGCGGCCTCAGTCACGGATTGGGCCAGCGTCAGGGTGCGCAGTCCCCGCATCGCTCCCAGAAGCTTCTGGGTCGCGTCCAGGATCGGTTGACCGAGTTCGCCGATGACCTGCTCACGGCGTGAGGCGATGGCGATCCAGTACCCGACGCCGCGCAAGGCCACCGGACGTGCCGTGACATGCCAGCGCCCGACGGTGAAGCCGCGCTGGCCGCCGTGGCTGCTTCCCGCGCGCACCGCGCTCCAGATGAGTACCGTGGGGCCCTGGCCAGTGGACTCGACCACGCGTCCGGACTCCTCGTACAGGATGGCCGCGCCATGGGTAAGCGCACCGATCCGGTGCACCAGGGCCTTGATCGGCTGGTCCGCGGCCAACGCCTCCAGCAGGTCCTCCTGGATGCGCAGGCGTTGCCGCAGCAGGTAGGCGTCCGAGGACAGCTCGGACTCATATACGTACTGCTCGACCTGCAGGAACGGCACCGACGGGTCGACCGTGAGCAGGTTCAGGCCCGCTGCTTCGGCGGCTCGGCGCAGGGTGGGCGGGACGTCCTGGAAATGGACGCCGACGCCGAAGAGCAGCGCTGCGGCCCGGCACTGGACGAGTTCCTCGACCAGCGCCTTCTGTTGCCGCTCGGCGTCCGGCAGGCCGACGAACCGCAGGCCCGTGGTGAGCATGAGCCAGTCCTGGCGCAGCCACTTCCCGGCGCTCTCGATCTCGACCGAGTGTGCGCCGCGGATGCGGCGGTCAAGGTCCCCTTCGTTGACGATCTTGAGACCGAGGTGACGCTCCCCGAGCAACATGCGAACGGTGATGTTCCGGGTCGGTGGCATGCGCGCAGCGAACCAAATTTTGTGCTGCCGCACAAGCCTCAGCTGTCGGATTGGTAGATCGTACGTCGACCGGAGGCTGGTGCTCCCTCATTCTGTTCTCCACTCCGCAATCGCGGCGCCTACTACATCAGGAGCGCTTGTGCCAAAACTCCGTGTGGCTGTCGATGTCGGCGGCACTTTCACCGATGTGTGCATCTTCGACGAGCAGGCGCACGCGACCCGTGTGACCAAGGTGCCGTCCACGCCGGCGGACCCGATGCGTGCGGTCGTCGCCGGAATTGAGCGGGCCGGGATCGACCTGGCGGACGTCGGCCTGTTCTCGCACGGGACGACCGTCGCGACCAACGCCCTCATCACCCGCCGCTTCCCGGCGGCCGCGATGGTGACGACCCGGGGTTTCCGGGACGTGCTCGAGATCCGGGACGGCACCAAGGACGACCTGTGGGACGCCTACTCGGACGTGGCCCGGCCGTACATCCGGCGCCGCGACCGCTTCGAGGTGTCCGAGCGGATCGACGCCGAGGGACGCATCGTCACTCCGCTCGACGAGGAGGAGGCACGTCAGCTGGCCCGGCTGCTGGCCCGCCGCGGCGTGAGCACCGTCGCGGTGTGCTTCATCAACTCCTACGCCAACAACGCGCACGAACTGCGCATGGCACAGATCCTCGCCGAGGAACTTCCCCAGGCGAGCGTGTCGACCTCCGCCGAGATCCTTCCGGAGATCTTCGAGTACGAACGCTTCAACACCACGGTCGCGAACGCTGTGCTTGCCCCGCTGGTCACCGGCTATGTCGACCGGCTGGCCGAGCGCCTGAGCCACGGCGGGTACGGGGGCGATCTGCTCCTGCTGCACTCGGGCGGCGGCTCGATGACCCCGCGGATGGTGGGCCGGTTCCCCGTCCGTCTGGCGGCCTCCGGTATCGCGGCCGGCGCCATCGCCGCCCGGCACGTCGCCGCGCAGTGCGGTTACCCGAATGCGATCGGGCTGGACATGGGCGGCACCAGCACCGACATCTGCCTGGTACACGAAGGGGAACTGCGCACCACCAAGGAGTGGTCCGTCGAGTACGGCTACCCGATCATCTTCCCCAGCATCGAGGTGCTCACCATCGGCGCCGGCGGCGGCTCTCTGGCCTGGATCGACGAGGCGGACTCGCTGCGCAACGGCCCGCAGTCGGCCGGCGCGACGCCGGGACCCGCCTGCTACGCCGCGGGCGGCGAGGAGGCCACCAACACCGACGCCAATCTCGCCCTGGGCAGGCTCGGCACCAGCCTGGCAGGAGGCGCCAAGTCACTCCAGCCCGAACTGGCGGAGAAGGCCATCAAGAAGATCGCCGAGCCGCTGAGGCTCGAACTCGCCGAGGCTGCGGGGGCGATCATCAGGGTCGCCAACGCCAACATGGCCGACGCAGTCCGGCTCGTCTCGATCCGGCGCGGCTACGATCCCCGCGACTTCGCGCTCGTCGCGTTCGGCGGCGCGGGCGCCCTGCACGGCGCCGAGGTCGCCCGCGAGCTCAGCATCCCGACCGTGATCGTCCCGCCGAACCCGGGCGTCACCTCCGCGCTCGGCTGCCTGCTCGTCGACATCCGGCACGACCTGTCCGCGATGTTCTCCTGTCTGGCGCACCAGGCCGACACCGAGGAATTCGAGCGCACCTTCCAGGAGCTGGAGCAGGAGGCCTCGCAGCGCCTCACCCACGAGGGCATCGCGCCCGAGCATGCGGTGCTGCAACGCAACGCCTCGATGCGCTACCAGGGACAGTGGCGCTCGCTCGTCGTGCCCTGCGGTACGGGGCCGGGCGCGCTCGCCGAGGCGGTGGAGCGCTTCCACGAGGAGCACGAGCGCGAGTTCGCGTTCCGCCGGAACGACACTCCGGTCGAGATCTACCAGCTCGGCCTGCAGGCGACCGGTGTAACGCCGAAGCCGGCGTTCGCCACACACGACCTCGCCGTCGGCCCAGCCCCCGAGCCGACGGCGACCCGGCAGGTCTGGTTCCCCGACACCGGCTGGGTCGAGACCGGCATCCACCGCCGCGACGACCTCCCGGCCGGCACCCGCCTCCAAGGGCCCGTGATCGTCGAGCAGTTGGACTCCACCACCGTCGTCCCACCCCGCGCCGAGGCCGAGATCGACGCCTGGCTCAACATCCGCATCCACCTCCAGGAGGCCTGACGTGAGCACCACCGAGCACCCCCCGCACGAGCGGACGCTCGATCCGGTCACCTTCGAGGTCCTGAAGAACGCCTTTGCCACCTCGGTCGACTTGATGAGCGAGCAGATCCTGCGGACCTGCTACTCCTTCGTCATCTACTGCCGCGACTTCTCCTCCGCGCTGTGTGACGCACAGGGCAACACCGTCATGCAGGGCAGCCAGGACATCGCCGTACACGTCGGCACCCTGCACTTCCAGTGCAAGGCCGTCATCGAGTACTTCGGCGACGACATCCACCCCGGCGACGTCTTCGCCATCAACGACCCGTACCGCGGCGGAACCCACTTCAACGACATCAGCTTCATCCGGCCCATCTTCGTCGAAGACGAGATCATCGGGTTCGCCCAGAACAAGGGTCACTGGGCCGACGTCGGCGGCACGGTCCCCGGCTCATTCGACGTCACCGCGAAGGAGCATTTCGGGGAGGGCCTGCGCATCCCGGCGCTCAAGATCTGGGACCGCGGCGTCTTCCGCCACGACGTTGCCCAGCTGATCGTGCAGAACACCCGCTCGCCGTTCGTCGGCCTCGGCGACCTGCACGCGCAGTCCGAAGCGACCGCGGTGTGCGAGCGCGAACTCGTCCGCCTGGTCGACCGATATGGCCGGGACACCATCGTTGCGGCGATGGCAGAGGTCCAGGACTACGTCGAAGACCTGGTGCGCAGCAAGGTGAGCGAACTACCCGACGGGACCTGGGAGGCCGTGGACCACCTTGACGCCGACCCCGGCAGCGAGGAGGGCCTCGTCCCGATCCGGGTGAGGATGAGGATCGAGGGCAGCACGGTCACCTACGACCTGTCCGGCAGCGCGCCCGCCGTCGCGACCTTCCTCAACAGCGGCTACGGCGCCACGTATTCGGCGCTCTACGCCGGCACGAAGAGCTTCTTCCCCGACGTCCCGCTGAACTCCGGCTTCTACCGTGTGGTCCTCGGCGACCTCGGCCCCGAAGGGACCGTCGTGAACGCCGGCTGGCCGATCGCGGTCACCGGATTCTGCTCGGGAGCTTACGAGAAGCTGATGAACGCGATCATCGAAATCTGGTCGCGGATCCTGCCCGAGCGAGCCATGGCCTGCTCCTTCAACCTCGAATACCTCCTGGTCGGCGGCCGTGACGGCCGGAGCGAGGAGCGACCCTACTTCATGTGGTACGACTGGATGGCCGGCGGCTGGGGCGGCCGCCGCACGAAGGACGGCTCCAACGCCACGTCCCCGGTGTTCGGCCCCGGCCTGGCAGTGCAGCCACTGGAGGGCCAGGAACGTCTGTGCCCCGTACTGACCACCACGCACAGCATCACCCCCGACTCCGGTGGACCGGGGATGTACCGCGGCGGCTGCGGAGTGGACAAGGGCGGCCTGCTCACCGACGCCGAGAAGACCGTCATGTCGTACTGCTGCGACCGGGCCCGCTCCATCACCTGGGGCATCGAGGGCGGCTTGCCGTCCGTCCCGCACGGCGTCTGGCTCAACAAGGGCACCGAGGAGGAACGCTTCCTCGGCAGTGTCTTCTCCAACGTCGCCGTCGAGTCCGGCGACACGTTCACCCGCCCCTCGGCCGGCGGCGGCGGATACGGCGACCCGCTCAGGCGCGATCCCCACCTCGTCGTCGAGGACGTGATCGACGGCTACGTCTCCCTCGACCGCGCGGCCAAGGACTACGGAGTGGTGATCCGGCCGGTGAGCCCCGAGCTCGACGAGTACGAACTCGACCGGCAAGCCACCGACGCGCTGCGAACCGAGATCGCCGCCGCCCGCGCCGACTGGCTCGCCCAGGACCCCGAGGAACTCGCCGAGCGCTACCGCGCCGGTGAGGTCGACATGCTCGACATGATCCGCCGCTACGGAGTCATCGTCGACTGGGGCACCGGAGAACTGCTGCCCGAGACCACCGAACAGTTCCGCCGCACCCTGCGCGACCGCGCGCTCGCCCACTGGGTGTGACCAAGCCCCCCGCTCCCGGTGCGCACTTACCCGTGCGAAGGGTTCCTCGCCGTGTTGGCGACGCAGAGGGAGCCGGCACACTCGACGGCCACCGCCGGGTGTGCCCGTGCCCTATCGCGGCCGAGGTGATCGCGCGCAAGTGGGGCGGTACGGCACAGCGGCTGATCGAACACCACGGACGAATTCACGCGGCTGCACCGCCGGTCGACAGGAGGTGAACGGCATGGGCGTACCCCTCACTTGGCTGCTGCGGCGCCCGGAACTGCGTCTGAAAGTGCTGGCTGGGCGCGACGGCCTGAACCGCGAGGTGAACTGGGCGCACAGCATCGAACTCGCCGACCCGGCACCGTGGCTTGGTGGCGGCGAACTCGTGCTCACCACCGGACTGCGGCTGCCGGCCTCGGCCGACGCTCGCAAAGATTACATCAGGCACCTGGCGAAGGCCCAGGTGGCCGCCGTCGGCTTCGGCGTGGGCCTGTCGCACGCGCGCGTGCCCGACGCCCTGGTCGAGGCGGCCGCTCACCGGCGGCCGGCACTACGACGACGATCGCATGAGCGGGGCCTTCGTCCAGCCCACCGTGGCCGAGCTGGCCGGCGACGACCCGCTGTGGCGCGAGGAACTGTTCGGCCCTGTCCTCGCCGTCCGCCGCGCCCAGGACACCCAGGAAGCGCTCGCCCTGGCCAACGACAGCGACTTCGGCCTCTCCGCGGCCCTCTTCACCGACGACCTGCGGGCCGTCACCGCCGCGATGGACCAGGTGGACGTCGGCGTGTTGCACATCAACTCCGAGACGGCCGGCGCCGACCCGCACGTGCCGTTCGGCGGCGCCAAACAGAGCGCGTACGGGCCGAAGGAGCAGGGCCGCGCAGCGCGCGAGTTCTTCACCCGCACCACGACCGTGTACCTGCGCAGCTCCGGAGGGCCGACGCTGTGACCACACCCTCGGCGTTGCCGCTGAGCGGCGTACTCGTCGCCGACTTCGGCCGGGTCCTCGCCGAGCCCTACGCCACCATGCTCCCCGCCGACCTCGGCGCCGACGTCATCAAGGTCGAGCACCCCGCTACCGGGGACGATACCCGCGCCTGGGGCCCGCCCCACGCGCACGACGAGGCCACCTACTTCCTCTCCGTCAACCGCAACAAGCGCTCCCTGGCGCGGTCGGCGCCGCCCGCGACTGCCTCCAGACCGCCCTTGAATATGCCGACTCCCGTGTCCAGTTCGACAAGCCGATCAGCACCTTCCAGCTGACCCAGAAGAAGCTCGCGGACATGAGCGTCTCCCTCGGCAGCGCAGCCCTGCTCGCCGTGCACCTGGGCAGGCTCAAGGACCAGGGCCGGATCCGTCCCGAACAGATCAGCGTCGGCAAGCTCAACAACGTCCGTGAGGCCCTGGACATCGCCCGCGAGTGCCGGACCATCCTCGGCGCCAACGGCATCTCCTTGGAGTACTCGCCGCTGCGCCACGCCAACAACCTGTGTAGTCCTCACCTACGAGGGCACCAGCGAGATCCGCACCCTGGTCGTCGGGCAGGCTCTCACCGGCCAGGCCGCCCACCGCTGATGCTCGATACCCCTCCGGAGAAACGCCCAATGACGCCATCGATACCCAGTCGCTCCACAGCTGCAGCCCTGCCGGCCCCTTCCGACATCAGCCGCGTCGGCGTCGTCGGAGCGGGGCTCATGGGCAGCGGAATCGCGGAAGTCTGCGCCCTGGCTGGGCTCGCCGTGCTGGTGTGCGAGACCGGCCCGGAAACCCTCGAAGCCGGACGCGACCGGATCACCGCATCCCTGGACCGCGGCCTCCGCAACCGCAAACTCAGTGAAGCGGAGCGCGATGCCGCGCTGGGCCGAATCCGCTTCACCACCGACTTGGCGGACTGTGCCGACCGGGACATGGTGATCGAAGCCGTGGCCGAGGACGAGCACATCAAAACCGAGGTGTTCGCGAGCCTGGACAAGATCGTCACCCGGGCGGACGCCATCCTCGCGACCAACACCTCGTCCATCCCGGTGATGAAGCTGGCCATGGCCACCCGCCGCCCGGAGCAGGTCGTCGGCACCCACTTCTTCAATCCAGTGCCCGTGATGCCCCTGGTCGAGATCGTCCCCTCACTTCTGACCGGCAACCAGGCCCACGGGCTCGCCGAGGCCTTCGTCACCGAGAGGTTGGGCAAACGGGCCATCAGATCACAGGACAGAGCGGGCTTCGTCGTCAACTACCTCCTCGTCCCGTACCTGCTGTCCGCCGTCCGCATGCTCGAATCCGGCGTGGCCACGGCCGAGGACATCGACCAGGGCATGGTCCTCGGCTGCGCCCACCCCATGGGTCCCCTGCGGCTGGCCGACCTGATCGGCCTCGACACGGTGAAGGCCATCGCCGACTCCATGTACGAGGAGTTCAAGGAACCGTTGCACTCTCCGCCGTCCCTGCTGCTGCGGATGGTCGATGCCGGACTGTTCGGCAAGAAGAGCGGCCGCGGCTTCCACGACCACTCCCGCTGAGAGACGCACGCGAAGAAGCGCATGTCTGACCAACAAATGGAGGACCTGAAGTGCGCATCCGGCTGGGCGCGTCGTTGTCAAGGCTGCGCGGTGCCACGCCCAGGTCAGCGGGCGAACGCTTAGTTCAGCCGGATGCCGGTCACCATCATCGCCCTGCCGGCCACCCCGGAAGCCGCCCGACCCGCCATGCCCACCGGCCCCGACGTCATCTCGCTGCGGAGGACCCTGTGATCCACACCCTCGACCAGCAGAACGATGAGCACGTCACCCGCCCCCACAGCGAGGGCATGCGCGACATCGCCGCCGCGGCCCTGATCGAGCACGGCGGACGGTTCCTTCTCATCGAGACCGCCGCCCGGGACCATCGAGCGGGGGTGTGCCCGCTCCAGCAGGGATCGCGGCCCAGTCGGCCGGGACCGTGTCGAGGGCGGCCTTGCTGTGGGGGTTGCCGACGTTCATAGCACTCCGATGCGCAGCAGCCGCCGGGACTGCTTGAGTTCGCGGGTGGCGATCCGCCGCGCGACGTCGGTGTGCAGCTGCCGGAAGGTCATGGAGAGCACGTCGTCCACGTACTGGGAGGGGGTCTTGTGGAACCAGCCGGAAGCGATGGCGATGCCCGCCGTGGTGAACCGCCAGAGTTTGTCCGCGTCGCGGACCAGTTCGTCCTCGTGGGACCGGGCGTAGGGCCGTGTGTCGTGCCCCTCGATAATGGCGGTCACCCGTGTGATGATCTCCTCGGTATAGCCGAGTCCGCCGAGGATCTCCCGGGCGAGCCGGCACCCTTCCCGCTCGTGCACGTAGCGGATGTCGGCGGTCTGCCAGTTCTCGCCGAAGCCCCTGGTCAGGATGTCCTCCTCGTCGACGCAGTACCAGCCGATGTCGTGCAGCAGGATCGCCAGGCGCACGACGAGGCCGTTCGCGCCGGTGCATTCCGTCAGCAGCTGCTCGGCGAAGTCGAAGGAGAGGGGGAGGTGGATGTCGTTCTTGCGCACACGCATGTACTTCGCTGCACTGCGCCAGACGTCGTCCAGGTTCGGTCCCTGGGCCGCCGGCCCGGCGGAGTCGACTGCGGTAGGCATGATCGCGGTCTCCTCGGGCGTATCGGCATCGGTGGACATGAGGCGGGGTTCACCGTCAGTCGAGGACTGTGACGACGCCGCGTGAACCGTCCACCCGGATACGCTGTCCGGTCTTGATCAGCGTGGAGGCGGTGCCGGTTCCCGTGACGGCGGGCACGTTGTACTCGCGGCAGACGATGGCGGCGTGCGACATCATGCCGCCGATGTCGGTGACCGTCCCGCGGATCTTCCCGAACGCCGGACCCCAGCTGGGCGCCGTGACCGGCGCGACGAGGATGTCACCTTCCCGCACGGTCCCGAGCTGCTCGGGACTGGTGATGACGCGGGCTATCCCTTCGACGACGCCTGGGGATGCGGCCATGCCGGTGAGCCCGGCGGTGGCGTCCGGGCCAGCGAGCCATGCGGCGATCCGGTCCGGGGTGATGCCCCACAGCATGGCGGTGAAGGGCTCGGTGATGCCGGCCGGCGGCTCGTTCAGCGCGGGTTCGGGACGTGCGGTGGCCAGGGCGCCGACGATGGCCTGGCGGCGGGCGACCTCCTTGGGCCAATACGCCGTTCCGGCGGCGGGGGAGCCGACGGCCCAGCCGTTGGCGTAGTCGAACAGGACCTGGCGCACCTCCTCACGGCCCAGGTAGAGCAGGTCGTCGGGGTCCTCCCAGAACCCAGCCTCATGCAGCATGCGCGACAGCTGGCGGACCTTGCGCCAGAACACGCCCATGGTCCAGTGCTCGATGTAGAAGTTGTGGTCCTCCACGTATGGGTACACCATGCGCGCGAGCCCCAGTTTGGCGTCGAACTCCCGCACCGCCTCCGGAGCGAGGAGCTCGCGGTACTCGCCGGTGATCCGGTCGCGTTCAGCGACCAGGTCGGCGACGCGGCGGTCGATGTGGTCGCCGCGCTCCAGGCGCTCGATGTAGTCGGCGATGTAGCCCAGGGGAATCGAGGGATGGTCGAGCCAGTACTCGTCGGAGCCGTAGAAGCCGTTGCCGCAGGTGAAGTTGAACCACGGCTGCTTGGCCTCCTCCCACGCCCTCAGCCACTCCTCGCCACGCGCTGTGACCGCCACCGCTGCGAGCCGCTGCTCGGCGTCTCCGGAGCTGCGCAGCGGGGCGGCGACGCCGAGCGTCAGCGCCAGCTTCGCCAGGGACTTCAGTTCGTCGTCGGGCCGGAACAGCTCCGTGTCGACGCCTTGGACCATCGCGGCGATCCCCTGGTCCGGAATGTCCGGGAACTGTCGCTTGCAGAACTCGAAGAAGTCGAGGTAGGCGGCGTAGCCGAGGTTGAGGAACTCCATGTGGTACTGCCAGCTGCGGTAGCACAGCTGGATCAGCCGGTCGTAGCCGCTGAACAGGTCGCAGCTCGCGTCCAGGCCGAGACCGGACTCGATGTCCGCGAAGGGCACCACCTCGGGGAGGGCGGTGAAGTCCAGCTTCTCCATCTCGGCAATGGTGTCGAACACCTTCCGCTTCCAGTTCTCCAGCAGTGCGTCCCAGTTGGCGTAGTAGTGTCCTGCGCGGCGGAGGAACTCGGGTACTCGGGCGGGGATTTCCTCGGCCGGGATGGCGACGGGGCTCATGTACACGTATCCGTTGTGGATGCGGTACTCGATTCCGCCTGCGCGTGGGACGAGGAAGTGCCGGCTGTTGTACTGCCCCAGACAGCGTATCGAGAACTCGACCCCGATGGTCTCGAACGGCTTGAGCACGTTGGGCCAGTGCTGGCTGTCGCAGAACCAGAACTTGCGCTCCTCGCTGTCCCGCAGGTCCTGCTGGAACACCAGGTAGTACGGGTACAGCCGTTCCCAGCCCTCTGCTCCGGGCGGTGCGGCGAGCTCGTACGGGCTGGAGAAGCACGTCCGTCCACAGGTGGTCTGCGCAGCCGACGTGCTCGTGCCGCCAGCCGGCGGCGGTGGGCCCTCCAGCACCGTCGGGGGAGCGCTGTGCGAGGGGGCGGCCTGCGGCGGCTGGTCGAGGAGAGTCCGGACGATGCTGCCGACGCCTGCTCCCGAGGCGGGAGCGGCGGCCTGCCGGGGCCTGCGGCTCCAGACGGTTTCCGGGCGGCTCTGCAGCAGTGCGACGTTGTCGGGACCGGGCAGATCCGCGTCGATGGCCCATTCGACGTCCTGCGGGGTGCGGTAGTGCTGCTCGGCGGCCTTGGCCAGGCGCGCCACGGCGACGATCTCCTCAGGAGTCAGACAGGGCGACATGCGGCGCTCCTCGTCCACCGGGCGCCGGACCAGGGCGCCGGCAGCCATGTCGGCGACCAGTTCCTCGGCCTTGTCCGACACAGTCGTGCGCACTGGTGTGAGCATGACCTTGTCGACGACGTAGTGGTCCGGGGTCACCTCGCCGGAGACGACCATCTCCCCGATCCCCCAGCTCGCGTCGATGACGATCTTCGAGTGATCGCCGTTGCCCGGATCCACGGTCATGGCGACGCCGGCCACACGAGAGCGCACCATCTTCTGCACGGCCACGGCCATGGACAGACCCTCGACCGGAATCCGGTTGCGGGCTCGGTAGGCGATCGCCCGTGCGGTGAACAGGCTGGCCCAGCACCAGCGGACCGCATCCAGGACGGCGTCGCCCCCGACCACCCACAGACGGGTGTCCTGCTGCCCGGCGAAGCTGGCGTTCGACAGATCCTCGGCGGTCGCGCTCGACCGAACGGCGACGGGGACCTCAAAGCCGCACTTCGCCGTCAGGGCCTGGTACGCCGCACGAAGCTCCGTTCCCACGTCAGCGGGCACCGGCTGCGCCATGATGGCCCGGCGGATCGTGGCGACGGCGTGATCTGCCGCGGCCATATCGTCCGGATCGACGCCCTCGACGGTCCGGGCGACCCAGGCCTGGAGTCCGTCCTGGGCGAGCACGGCGTCGAACGCTTCCGTCGTGATCGCGAAGCCCGGCGGTGTGGGCGCCCCGGCGGCGGCCATCGACGCCAGACTCGCGCACTTCCCGCCGAGGCGGGAGAGATCGATCTCATCACCGCTGTCGAGACGAAAGATGTACTTCTCCACGTATCAACCCTCCCACTCGACGCCCCGGCCGCGGACTGCGGAAGGACGGGTTTCCACCGGCGGGGTGTGACCCTGGAACCCCTTGGCAGGCACTGGTACCAGGCGTCGCAGTACGACAAGGCGGTTGCGCTCACGTCATGGAAGCGATCAAGTAGTGCCCCGCCCTCCGGAACGCGTTCCTCACGTGCCGCGTCCGCGCCGTCCGTCCCGTAGCAGGTTCCGCTCCGCGGGTCGGAAAAGCAGGTCTCCTTGATCACGATCCCCTGGCCGGCACCCGCCGGCCATCGGCCCCTGCCGGCCGTACCAGGAATCGGCCCCTGCCGGTCGTACCAGGAAAAGGGGAGTGGTGGCCGGTTCGCTCAGCCGGCTGTGATCAATCGGTCGTGAGGGGCATCTCGGCCCAGATGGTCTTGCTCTCGCGGGCGTGGCGGGTCCCCCAGTGCTGGGTGAGCTGGGATACGAGCATCAGGCCGCGCCCGCCCTCGTCGAAGGTGTGGGCGCGGCGCAGGTGCGGGGAGGTGCTGCTGCCGTCGGAGACCTCACAGATGAGGGTGCGGTCGTGGATCAGCCGTAGCTGGATGGGGGGCAGGCCGTAGCGGATGGCGTTGGTGACCAGCTCACTGACCACCAACTCGGCCGTGAAGGCGACTTCGTCCAGTCCCCAAGCGGCCAGCCGGTCGGAGGCGTCCGTGCGCGCCCGGGCGACGATGGCGGGGTCGGAGGGCAGGTCCCAGGTGGCGACCTGGCGCTCGCTGAGGGCTCGCGTGCGGGCGATGAGGAGGGCGATGTCGTCGTCGGCGGTATCGGGAAGCAGCGCTGCGAGCACGGCGTCGCAGAGGGCGTCCAGCGACTGCGCGGGCCGGGCGAGGGCGCGGCGCAGCGTGTCGAGCCCCTCGTCGATGTCGCGGTCGCGGGCCTCGACGAGGCCGTCGGTGTAGAGGGCGAGGAGGCTGTCCTCGGGCAGTTCGAGCTCGGCGGCCTCGAAGGGCAGACCGCCCAGGCCGAGCGGCGGGCCGGCGGGCAGGTCGACGAGTTCCGCGGCACCGCCGGGGGTGACCACGGCGGGCAGCAGGTGGCCGGCGCGGGCCATGGTGCAGCGGCGGGAGACGGGGTCGTAGACAGCGTACAGACAGGTGGCACCGAGGCCCCCCGCTGCTTCGGCGACGTCGGCGCCCTCGGCCGGGCCGGCTTCGGCGTGCGTCCGGGTGACGAGATCGTCGAGGTGGGTGAGCAGCTCCTCGGGCGGCAGATCGATGTCGGCCAGGGTGAGCACCGCCGTGCGCAGCCGACCCATTGTTGCGGAGGCCTGGACGCCGTGGCCGACCACGTCGCCGACGACCAGGGCCACCCGGGCACCGGAGAGCGGAATGACGTCGAACCAGTCGCCGCCCACGCCGGCCCGGGCACCAGCGGGCAGGTAGCGGGAGGCGACCTCCAAGGCTGCCTGGCCGGGCAGCGCTTGCGGCAGCAGGCTGCGTTGGAGCGTCTCGGCGGTGGTGCGCTCGCGGGTGTAGCGGCGCGCGTTGTCGATGCACACCGCCGCCCTGGCCGTGATCTCCTCGGCCAACAGGACGTCGTCCTGTCCGAACGGCTCCGGGCGCCGGCTACGGGCGAAGAGAGTCACACCGAGGGTGACACCGCGAGCGCACATCGGCACCACCATCACCGAGTGCGCCCCAAAGAGCCGGATCCGGGCGGCCCGCTCCGGATCGTGCGCCGCCCAACGAGCCAGGGCGGACTCGGTCATCTCGTACACCGCGGAACGGCCCGTGGCCAGGCACTCGGCCGCGGGCGAAGAGGCCGGGTAAGCCGCCGTGTTCCCCGGCCTGAGCATGCCCTCGGGGAAGGTGCCGGTGCTGGACTGCCGGGCGGTCCGGCGCATGGTGACCGGGCAGACCAGAGGCCCGGAGGGCGGCTCGTCGCCGCGGTGGATGAAGGTGAGTAGGTCGACGGACGCGTAGTCGGCGAGTGGGGGAACGGCCACGTCGGCCAGCTCCTGCGCCGTGCGCTCGATGCTCAGGGTGCTGCCGATGCGGGTGCTGGCCTCGTTGAGCAGTGCCAACCGCTGCCGGGCCCAGTACTCCTCGCTGTTGTCGTATGCCATCTGGGTGATGCCCATCACCCGGCCGGACGGATCCTTCACCGGCCACAGCCAACTGCTCCAGGCCCGCTCGTGGGCCTCGCGCGGCGCCCTGATGTAACTCTGGTTGCGCACCGGCACCCCGGTCTCGGCTACCTGGCGCAGCTGCGCCCGGACCTCCTCGTACATCGGGTCGGCCAGGTATGCCGGATCAGACACGACCTCGTCGGGCAGCCGCCCGTGCCCGTCGGCCTCGGTGACGCCCATCAGGCGACCCGAGGCCTCGTTGAGCCGCCGGTACCGCAGCTCGGTGTCGTACAGGAACAGGAAGACCGGGGCCTGGGTGAACGACCGATCGAGGAGCAGCAGGTCCTCCTGGCGTCGGTGCTCCTCCGCCGGGACGGTGGACATCACGTATCCCCGGGTCCGTCCCGCGCCGTCCAGCGACGGCTGGAGCCGCACCTCGACCGCGAGCCTGTGCCCGTCCCGATGGCGCACGGCCAATGCCCCGCGCCAGGGCTGCCGCGCACCTGCGGCGAGCGCGGTCGGTTCCGGGACGTCTGCCGCGAGCAGGTCGGCGGCCGCGTGTCCCACCGCCTCCTCGGGCGCGTAGCCGAGGAGCAGTTGGGCTCCCTCACTCCATCCGGTCACGATGCCCCGCTCATCCAGGGTGGCGGTGGCCGGGTACGGATGGAACGGATCGCAAGGGTCTTGCGGCCGACCGCCGGGAGCGGCAGGGTCTGGCATCATCGCCGCCACTCTCCTCTCGGGGTGAGACCGGCGCAGGCATCACCCCAAAACCCAGTATCCTGCCTCAAGGAGAGCAGCGAGGAGGGCGTCGGTCGGCTGTCCCGGGCCCCACTCAGGCCGTCGGTACGGAGAACCAGGTGGCCGCCGGGGCAAAAGGCGATGCGGTGGTGTCTGACGGGACACCCCGACGCCTCTGTGCTGTGGGGAAACCTCGATTTCGGCGGTCGACCAGGCACTTCGTCTCGGGGCGCCGAGGCTGTCGGGTGACGTCTTGCGGCACGGTTGTACTGGTTGCTCAAACCGCCGAGAAGCCGGATCCGGCCCTCCACTGGGCCGTGTAGCCCGTGGGCTGCTCGCTTCGGTCCGGGTGTCGGCGCGGCTCGCGAGATCAAGGCGCTGTGGCCCGGTGCGCACGGGCGCCGTCGCCGGTTTCGCCGAGGGACGCTGTCCAGGAGGCGACTTGGGTGCGGGAGGCGAAGCCGAGCTTGCCCAGGATGCGCTCGACATGGCCGTCCACGGTGCGGGGGGAGATCACCAATGTCTCGGCGATCGCACGGTTGCTCAGTCCCGTGGCGATCAGGCGCGCCACCTCCATTTCCCGGTCCGTGAGCGGGCAGTTCCGGGCGACACGCGTCGCGGCGGATGGCCTGGCGGCGGCGGTCTCGAGTGCGAGCTCGATCGCCTCGGCTTTCGTCAGATGAGCCAGGCGCTGGGTGACCGTTTCCACCCGGTCTCTGCCCAGGACCTCGGCAACCTGTTGAGCCATACGTTTGGAGTCCGCGGTGATGTGGGGTCCGAACGCGTCGATGGACGTACCGAGCCGGTGCCACACCGCTCCGGCGGCGGCTCCCAGCATGGCGGCGTTGTCCGCGTGCTGGTTGGACATGGCGATCCAGGACATCAGCTCCAGAACCAAGGCCGTGCAGACGCCGTCCGTGAAGTCACGCTGGATCTCCAGGGCCGCCGTCGCCGCGCGCTTGGCGGCGGCCATGTCGCCCGCACGCCAGTGCTGCAGGCCGCTGATCCACAGGGCGTAGGCGTGATTCCAGCGCTCACCGTGCCGGGCGCTCACGGCGAGGACCTCCCGACAAGTCTCCAAGGCGTCGCCGACGGGCTCCTGGAAGTTCCGCGCCATGGCCAGCTGGAACTGCGCGGTGAGCACCGCCCCGGTGTGGCCGAGTTCCTGGTGTCCCTGCACGGCCCGGTGGTACAGGTCGATCGCCGTGGGCAGGTTGCCGCTGAAGAGGTGGTACAGGGCCCGCCAGTTCGCCGCGTGCGCGGCCAGTTCGGGGTCGTCCAGTACCTCTGCCACGCGCTCCAGCTCCGTCAGACGGACGGCGGCGGCCTCGCGGTCGCCCTGCAGAAGGGTCGCCCAGGCCGCCACCCACAACACCGAGCCCCGTTCGACGGTGTCGCCGTCCAGCACGCTGAGGATGCGGTCCAGCCATCGTCTGCCCTCGCTGAGCGAGCCACCGGCGATCCAGAGGTAGCGCAGGCAGGACGCGAGCCGGCCGCCCGCGGGTCGTTCATCGGGCGTGGTGAGGGACCATTCCAGCACTGCGAGCAGGTTGGCATGGTCACGGCGCATTGTGGCGAGCATTTCGTGCTGTCCGGGGCCGCACCAGCGCTCCACCATGGAGCGGGCCTGACGCAGGTAGTGATCGCGCATGCGGCGCCTCAGCACCGGCAGTTCTGCGAGTTGGCCGAGCCGCTCGGCGCCGTATTCGCGCACGGTCATCAGCTGCCGGTAGCGGACCTGCTCGCCCGTGTGCTCGGCTATCACGATCGACTTGGCGACCAGCCGGTCGAGGATGTCGACGATGCGCTCAGGGGCGAGGTCGCCGAACCCGCATACCTCTTCGACCGCCGTCAGGTCGCATCCGCCCGGAAAGACCGACATCCGTGCCCACAGCAGGCGCTCGTCGCCGGAGCACAACTCGTGGCTCCAGTCGATCAGTGCGCGGAGGGTCTGCTGTCGGGGGCGCGCCACGCGGCTGCCGCCGGTGAGGAGTTCGAAACGGTGGTCGAGGCGCTCGACGACTTGGCCGACGGACAGGGTGCGCAGCCGGATGGCGGCGAGCTCGATGGCGAGTGGCATCCCGTCGAGCCGCTCGCACAGTTGCTGAACGGCAGGACGGTTGGCCCTGGTGACGGCGAAGTCGGGGGCGACGCTGCGCGCCCGGTCGACCAGCAGCTGAACGGCTTCGCTGTGGTCGACACTCGCGGCATCGTGCAGTTGCTCGGCCGTGGGTACCGACAGGGGCGGGATCAGTGTGACCAGCTCACCCGCGATACCGAGCGGCTCGCGGCTCGTGGCGAGGACGCGCAGGCCCGGTGCCGCTTCGAGAAGTTCGGCCAGCAGGTCGGCTGTGGTCGTCAGCACGTGCTCGCAGTTGTCCACGACCAGGAGCACCTGCTGGGTCCGCAGATGATCGACCAGTTGCTGGGTCGCGGACCGGTTCGACTGGTCCAGTACGGCGAGGGCTGAGGTGAACGCGGAGGCCACCTCGCGTTCGTCGTCGAGGCTGGCCAGCTGGATGACCTGCGTACCGTCCCGAAAGGCCTTGCGGATCCGGTCCGCGACCACCAGGGCGAGCCGTGTCTTGCCGATGCCGCCGGGTCCTGTGAGCGTGACGAGCCGGGAGGCCGACAGGTTCCTGCGCACGTCGGCGATCTCCTGCCGCCGCCCCACGAAGCTGGTGAGGCCGCCGGCGCCGACCAGGCAAGCGCGTCCACTGTCGTCCTGCATCGTCATCGATGTCCTCGCCTCGGCCGTTCCCCGGTCACTGACGCTATGCCGAAGGACACGCCGTGCCAAGAAGTACGCGCAACGAGAGACGACGTTCGCCCCGGTCAGCGCCTTGATCCATACATCAGCGCTCCGATTCGACATGTTCCACGACTCAATTCGACCTTGTGTTCGATGCGACGGGTACCCGCACGGGGGGAGGGGGTGGGGAAGGGGGTCATCTCACCCAAGACCGCGGCCGTGCCCGTGACCAATCTGCTGTCACCACGACGCGGGCCGGTGCTGTAGCGGACACGGCACCGACCCGCGTGCCACACCTCCGACAGGCAGGAACGGGGCAATGTCACATTTGAGGACGAGCCGCCCGGTGAAGGAACTCGGCAAGATGTCCGGCGCAGTCGTCGTCGACGCGGACACCGCTGGAGTGCACGGCACCAGATTCGGGACAAGCGAGCGTCTCGCATCCGTCGGCTCCCCGGGGTGGACCCCATGAACCAGCGCCATCTCAGGAACGCCTTCGGCCGCTTTGCCACTGGCGTCACAGTCGTCACCTGCGCCACCTCGGACGGCGGACGTCACGGCGCCACCGTCAACGCGTTCACCGCCGTCTCCTTGGAACCAGCCCTGTGTCAGGTGACCCTGACCCGCGAGTCCAAGGCGTGCCGGTACCTGAAGGACGTACCCTTCGCGGTCAACATTCTGGCCGCCGACCAGGTCGACGCCGCTTGGCACTTCGCGGGCCGGCCCGTGGAGCCGGAGCCGGAGTGGTCCGACGGCCCCGTCGGGCCCGTGCTCACGGGAGCGGCCGCGACGATCTCGTGCCACCCGTGGCGCACCTACGACGGCGGCGACCACTTGATCGTCATCGGTGAGGTGGTCGAGGCCGACATCACCGATCTCGAACCGCTGCTGTTCCACGCCGGAACCTTTCGCCACTTGGGCCGACGGGATGCGAGCGCCCACTGGGACGCCTGTCTGGACAGCCCCGAGAGCGGGTGGTTCACCGGCGCATCGGCCTTCACCGCGATGCACGCGGAGCGCGTCACGCGCCGGGCCGCGTAATTCCCATCGCATCCCCGAATCAGCTAGGAACGACATGACTCTCGAAGACACCCGCTCCCCGGCCGCCACATCCGCCGAGGAGGTCCGCAAAACCCGCCCTCTGACGGGCGACGAGTACATCGAATCGATCCGAGACGGACGGGAGGTGTGGGTCTACGGCGAGAAGGTCAAGGACGTCACCGAGCACCCCGCCTTCCGCAACTCGGTGCGCATGACCGCCCGGCTGTACGACGCCCTGCACGACCCGGAGAGGCAGTCGGTCCTCACCGTCCCGACCGACACCGGCAGCGACGGCCTCACCCACCCGTTCTTCCGCACCCCACGCAGCCGCGAGGACCTGATCGCCGACCGCGACGCCATCGCCGAGTGGGCGCGGATGACCTACGGCTGGATGGGCCGCAGCCCCGACTACAAGGCGGCCTTCCTCGGCACCCTAGGCGCCAACAGCGAGTTCTATCAGCCCTACGGCGACAACGCCCGCCGCTGGTACACGGAGTCGCAGGAGAAGGTCCTCTACTGGAACCATGCCATCATCAACCCGCCGGTCGACCGCGACCGCAACCCGGACGAGGTCAAGGACATCTTCGTCCACGTCGACGAGGAGCGCGACGACGGCCTGGTCGTCAGCGGCGCCAAGGTGGTGGCCACCGGCTCGGCCATCACCCACTACAACTTCATCGCCCACTACGGCCTGCCCATCAAGAAGAAGGAGTTCGCGCTCGTCTGCACTGTTCCGATGGGCGCGCCCGGCATGAAGCTGATCAGCCGGCACTCCTACTCGATGAACGCCGACGTCATGGGCAGCCCCTTCGACTACCCGCTGTCCAGCCGGTTCGACGAGAACGACACCATCTTCATCCTCGACAAGGTGAAGATCCCGTGGGAGAACGTCTTCATCTACGGTGACGCGGACAAGGCCAGCACGTTCTTCCCCGGCTCCGGCTTCCTGCACCGCTTCACCTTCCACGGCTGCACCCGCCTCGCGGTCAAGCTCGACTTCATCGCCGGCCTGCTGATGAAGGGTGTGGAGGTCACCGGCACCAAGGACTTCCGCGGCATCCAGACCCGCGTGGGCGAGGTGATCGCCTGGCGCAACCTGTTCTGGGGCCTGACCGACGCGATGGCGAACAACCCGGACGCCTGGAAGGACGACGCCGTCCTGCCGAAGCTGGACTACGGGCTGGCGTACCGGTGGTTCATGACGCAGGGCTACCCGCGCATCAAGGAAATCATCATGCAGGACCTGGGCAGTGGGCTGATCTACCTCAACTCCAACGCCAAGGACTTCTCCGTCCCGGAGATCCGCCCGTACCTGGACAAGTACGTGCGGGGCTCCAACGGTTACGACTCCGTCGAGCGGGTCAAGCTGATGAAGCTGATCTGGGACTCCATCGGCAGCGAGTTCGGCGGCCGGCACGAACTGTACGAGCGCAACTACTCCGGCAACCACGAGCAGGTGCGCGCCGAGATGCTCTTCACCGCCCAGGCCACTGGTGCCGCCGACGCCATGAAGGGCTTCGCGGAGCAGTGCATGGCCGAGTACGACTTGAACGGCTGGACCGCACCGGACCTGATCAACCCGGATGACGTGAGCATCCACCGCCGCTGACCACCGCCGGCCGGGGCGGTCCGGCGCCGCCCCGGCCCCCCCAATGGAGTCGCACCACCGGACGGGCAATTCTGCGCGCCCTGCTCGGCGCAGTGCGCCGAGCAGGTGAATCGTCCCTGTTCTTGGACGTATTCGTCGAGCGAGCCACCGAGAAGGCGGCCCCCGCACCCAGCACCGGCCAGGTTCGACCCAACGGTTCGGGCTGACGGCCCGCGACCGAAACCCGAAGCGGTACGACTTCGTCCCCGAACGAACTGAGACAAGGAGGCGGACGTGACAGCATCATCGCCCATGGACTGCGCGGAGGTCTCGCCGGCGGTCCACTCCATGGGAGCAGTGTGGACCGGCTTGCACGACGTGCCGTCCGAATGGCCTGGTTGCGCTGTGACCATGGGCGTCTTCGACGGGTTTCACCGCGGTCATACCGCGCTGGTCCGGCGGGTGCGCGAGCGAGCGGCAGAGCATGGGCTGCCGTCCGCGTTGCTGACCTTCGACCCGCACCCCCTCACGGTGACCCGCCCGGAGCGCGTGCCCAGGCAACTGGTGTCCCTCGAAGAACGCATCCGCCTCGCCCATGACCTGGGAATCGACGTCGTACTCGTGCTGCCCTTCACTGCGGCGCTGGCCGGCCTGGCGGCCGACGAGTTCATCGGCCGAGTCCTCGGCCACACGCTCCGGGCCCGCGCCGTTGTGGTGGGCGAGAACTTCCGCTTCGGTCGAGGAGGCGGTGGCGACGCCGTCCTGCTCCGCCGTGTGGGGAGGCGGCTCGGTTTCGCCGTGGACGCAGTGCCCCTCGTCGCCCACGCCGGCCGCACCTGCTCCTCCACCTTGATTCGCAGCTGTCTGGCAGCCGGTGACCTCAAGGGAGTCGAAGAGCTGCTGGGACGCCCGTGGCGTACGCCGGTTTCCGTGCCGCCTCCGTCGTCCGGCGGCACCGCGTCACCGGCTGCGAAAGCCGACGGCACCGCGAAGCGGTAGGACCACCATGGACTTCACGTCGAGACGGTCGCGGAGGCCCGCGTCAAGAACTTCCGCAAGACGGGGGAACCACGGCTACGGGAGGTGTTGGGCACCGTTCGGTCACCACCCACGCTTCGACATCGTGCTGGCGCCTGCGACGGAGGATGGCCGATGACCTTCACTTACGAGGCCCTGCCCATGCGCGTGGTCTTCGGCGCAGGCAGTCTCCGTCGCTTGCCCGAGGAAGCGGAACGATTGGGGCTGAGGCGGCTGCTCGTGCTGTCCACACCCGGTCAGCGCGCCCTCGCCGAGCATGCCGCCGGTGTTCTGGACGACGCCTGCGCCGGAATGTTCACCGGCGCACGGACGCATGTGCCGATCGAGGTCGCCGACACCGCACGCCGGGCCGCCCGCGAAGCGAACGCGGACGGCTGCCTGGCCATCGGCGGCGGCTCCACCATCGGCCTGGGCAAGGCCATCGCCCTGGCCTCCGGCCTGCCCGTGATCAGCGTGCCGACCACCTACGCCGGCTCGGAGATGACAACCGTGTGGGGGCTCACCGAGAACGGGCGCAAGCGCACCGGCCGTGACCGGGCCGTCCTGCCGCGCAGCGTGCTCTACGACCCCGAGCTCACCCTGTGTCTCCCCGTGGACGTGTCGGTGACCAGCGGCTTCAACGCCATAGCACACGCGGTCGAGGCACTGTACGCGCCGGACGCCTCGCCCATCGTGTCCCTGATGGCGGAGGACGGCGTGCGCTCCCTGGCCGCGGCGCTGCATGCGATCTCGGCCGACCGCCTGGACCTCGACGCGCGGACGGACGCCCTGCGGGGTGCCTGGCTGTGCGGTGCCTGCCTGGGGGCCACGACCATGTCGCTTCACCACAAGCTCTGCCACATCCTCGGCGGTACCTTCGACCTCCCCCATGCCGCCACACACACGGTGCTGCTGCCCTACGTCGCAGCCTTGAACCTCCCCGCGGTGCCGACGGCTGAACACGCCCTGCGGCGGGCCCTGGCAACGGACGACGTGCCGAAGCACATGGCACGGATGTCCGTCGGCCTCGGCGCTCCACGTTCCCTCGCCGAACTCGGCCTCACCGGGAACGAGTTCGACGAGATCGTGATCCAGGCGCAGAGCCAGCCGTACGCCAACCCGCGGCCCGTCACCACGGAGGCCCTCCGCTGCCTGCTCATGGACGCCTTCGACGGGACGCTCGCACCGTGAAGACGCGACAACCGGATCGGCGGAGTTCTCTTCCGCCCCTGCACCCGGGCGCCGGTTCCTACTGTCTCGGGTCGGGACGAGGTGCTCATCGTCGGTTCCAAAGCTGACTTGCAGGTGGCGGGCATCTGGCCCAACCACCCGGCCGGCCGCCGTGCGCCACGGCCGCGCTGCCCGGCTCACCCGACCTGGCACGGACGCTGCCCGCCCGTCCCACGACCGAGCCGGAGCCGGGCCGCCGGGCCGTCCTGGCACTGCCGGCCGAGCTCCACCGGGTCCCGGTGGCGCGCCGGTGCGCCACCGCCGCGCTGGCCCAACGGCGCTTGCCGTCGGCCGCGCGTATCGGCGGAACTGGTCATCGGTGAGCTCGCCGCGAACGCCGCTCGGCACGGCCGCCAGGACATGACCACGGGCACGGGCTCACCCCGGCGGGCAAGTCGAACATTGCACCCTTCCAAGGGAGTTGACTCTGCCTGGCCTCGGCAATGGTGTCGTACGCGCGCATCCACGTTATGCAGACCTGCCGCCCGTGAGCTGTCCGGCGTTGCGCCGGACCGGGCGGTGGCCGGACCTCTCATCAGCGTCTCGGACGGCACCTCCCGGGCCCGGTGACACCACCCCCCAGGTCATCCGTTCGACAGGAGGACACAGTCATGCCGGGCCCGGAGGCCAGCGGTCCTCTTGCAGGACCGCGAAAAACATAACGGGGGTGACGTCACCTGCCGGGCACTGGTCGGCTGTGCGTACGCCTGTGCGTGGCGAGGGGCGTGGACAGGTGAGCGGTGAGGGCGGTATGCAGTGCTATGGGCTGCTCTATGGCCAGATGCCCGCAGTCGATGACCTCGAGAGCGGCCTGCGGGATGCCCTCGGCGAGCTCTTGGGCGTGCGCCGGTGGAGTCGCCACGTCGCGGGAGCCGCCCACCACGAGGGTGGGCGTGGTGATACCTGGCAGTTCACGGCGCAGATCGTATGTGGCCAGGGCGTCGCAGCAGGCCGCGTACCCCGCGGGGTCGGCCTCGGCGAGGTTGCCGAGCAGCCTGCGGCCGAGACGCGTCCTCGCCGAGGTCCCGCTGGCGAACCAGCGGCCCGGACTGGTCACCAGAAGGGGAGCAGTGCCCTCGCGGCGGACGAGTTCTGCCCGCTCCTGCCAGGGCCCGGGCGCCCCGAAGTGGGCGGAGGTGCAGACCAGGGCCAAAGACGCAAGGCGCTCGGGATGGAAGGCCGCGAGGTGGGTGCCGATGGCTCCGCCCAGGGAGATGCCCGCATAGTGGAAGCGGTCCCAGCCGTGGTGGTCGGCGAGGTCGAGCACCAGGGAGGCGAGGTCCTCGACCGTGGTGCTGCCCGGTGCGGGATCGCGCAGCAGGTCGGTGGGAGAGCCGCTGTGCCCGGGCAGGTCGAAGCGCAGCACCAGGAAGCGACGGGCCAGTGAAGGAAGCTGGGGTTCCCAGACCGCCTTGGAGGTGCCCAGGGACGGTCCAAGGATCAGGGGTGGTGCATCGGCCGGACCGATGGTGTGGTGGTGCAGCAGATGGGATGGGGGCACGGTGTCTCCTGCGGCGGGTCAGCGTTCGAGGACGAGGGCGAGGCCCTGGCCGACGCCGATGCAAAGGGTGGCGACGCCCGTGCCGCTGCCGCGGCGGGCGAGTTGGTGGGCGACGGTGCCGGCGAGGCGCGCCCCTGAGGCGCCCAGGGGGTGACCGAGAGCGATCGCGCCGCCCTGCGGGTTGAGGATGGTGGGGTCGAACTCGGGCCACTCGGCCACACAGCCGAGCACCTGGGCGGCGAACGCCTCGTTCAGTTCCAGAACGTTCAGGTCGGCGAAGGTCCGGCCGGCCTTGGCCAGTGCCCGGTGGGTGGCCTCGACCGGGGCGAGCCCGAAGTACTGCGGATCGATGGCGGACACACCGGTGGCGGAGATCCGGGCGAGGGGTTCGCGGCCGGTGGCCTTCAGGCCCTCCTCATCGGTGAGCAGGAGGGCGGCAGCGCCGTCGTTGAGCGGTGAGGCGTTGCCCGCGGTCACCGTGCCGTTCTCGGTACGGAAGGACGGCTTCAGCCTGGCCATCGCCTCCAGGGAGGCGTTCGGGCGGATGCACTCGTCGGCACCGAAGACGACGGGGTCGCCCGTGCGCTGCGGGATGCGCACCGGAGCCAGTTCGGCATCGAAGAGGCCCTCGGCCTGTGCCTTGGCGGCCTTCTGATGGCTGCGCAGGGCCAACGTGTCCTGCTGCTCTCGACTGATCTTGTGCTTCTCGGCGATCAGCTCCGCCGACTCGCCCAGCGGGATGGTCCACTCGGGGTTCATGCGCGGGTTCATCATGCGCCAGCCCAGCGTGGTCGAGTAGAGCTCGGTGTGCCCGGCCGGGAACGCCTTGTTGCTCTTGGGCAGGACGTACGGCGCGCGGGTCATGGATTCCACGCCGCCCGCGATCGTGATGGAGGCGTCGCCGACAGCGATCGCGCGGGCGGCCTGGATCACGGCCTCCAGCCCGGAGGCGCACAGCCGGTTGACGGTCACGCCGGGCGCCGAGGTGGGCAGGCCGGCCAGCAGGACCGCCATACGGGCGACGTTGCGGTTCTCCTCGCCCGCGCCGTTGGCGTTGCCGAGGTAAATGTCGTCGATGCGGACCGGCTCCAACTCGGGCGTACGGTTGACCAGCTCGCGGAGCGCGTGGGCGGCCAGGTCGTCCGGGCGCACCGCGGCGAGGCTGCCGTTGTAGCGGCCGATCGGGGTGCGCACCGCGTCGACGATGTAGACGTGCTTCATGACGGAATTCCCTCGGAAACACGGATCTTTGCGGCTGTCCGACCGGTGATCTCCTCGGCGGTGACACCGGGGGCGGTCTCCGCCAGAACCAGGCCGTCGCCGGTGACGTCCAGGACACCCAGATCGGTGACGATCCGGTTGACGCATGCCTTGCCGGTCAGCGGCAGCGCGCACTCCTCGACGATCTTCGCCGAGCCGTCCTTGGCGGTGTGGGTCATCACGACGATCACACGCCGGGCTCCGTGGACCAGGTCCATGGCACCGCCGATCCCGGTCACGAGCTTGCCCGGAATGGCCCAGTTGGCCAGGTCGCCCCTCGCGGAGACCTGCATCGCGCCGAGCACGGCGACGTTGATGTGCCCGCCGCGGATCATGGAGAAGGACAGGGAGGAGTCGAAGAAGGACGCCCCGGGCAGGACGGTGACGGTCTCCTTTCCGGCGTTGATCAGATCGGGGTCGACCTGCTCCTCGGCGGGGTAGGGGCCGGTGCCCAGGATGCCGTTCTCCGATTCGAGAATGACCTCGACTCCCGGAGGAAGGTGATTGGGGATGAGGGTGGGCAGGCCGATGCCGAGGTTGACGTACTGCCCGTCCTGGAGTTCCCGGGCCGCCCGCGCGGCCATCTCCTGACGCGTCCAGGCCATCAGCTGCTCACCGTCCGCTGCTCGATCTTCTTGTCCGCCGCCTGCTCCAGGGTGAGCGCCACGACCCGCTGCACGAAGATCCCCGGCAGGTGCACCGCGTCCGGATCGATCTCACCGGGCTCGACCAGCTCCTCCACCTCGGCGATCGTCACCCGCCCGGCCATCGCGGCGAGGGGGTTGAAGTTGCGGGCGGACTTGTTGAACACGAGGTTGCCGTGCCGGTCGCCCTTCGCCGCGCGGACCAGCGCGAAGTCGGTGCGGATGCCGTGCTCGAGGACGTACTCGGTGCCGTCGAACTCCCGCACCTCCTTCGCCGGCGAGGCCAGGGTGACGCCGCCCGCACCGTCGTACCGCCACGGCAGACCGCCTTCGGCGACCTGGGTGCCGACACCGGCGGGCGTGTAGAAGGCGGGGATACCGGCACCACCGGCGCGCAGCCGCTCGGCGAGGGTGCCCTGCGGGACCAGTTCCACCTCCAGCTCCCCGGCCAGGTACTGGCGGGCGAACTCCTTGTTCGCCCCGATGTAGGAGCCGGTCACACGCGCGATCCGGCCCGCGGCCAGCAGCACCGCGAGGCCGGTGTCCATGGCCCCGCAGTTGTTGGAGACCACGTTCAACCCGCTGACCCCGCGCTCGTAGAGCGCCTGGATCAGCACGTTCGGCACACCGCTCAGCCCGAACCCGCCGGCCGCCAGGGAGGCGCCGTCCGGCACGTCGGCCACTGCTTCCAGGGCCGACGCGACCACCTTGTCCATCAGGCCACTTCCTCTTCGGCCGCGAGGTCGGACGGGTGCTGGGCCAGCGGCGTGACCTCGATCGTCATGTAGGGGAACAGAGGCAGGTTCCACAAAATGTGGTGTAGGGCCTCGTTGTCGGCGACGTCGAAGACGCTGATGTTGGCGTACTGCCCGACACACCGCCAGATGTGCACCCACTCACCGGACTTCTGCAGTTCCTGGCAGTACGCCTTCTCGCGGGCCACCAGGACCCCGCGGACCTCAGGGTCGAGGTCACGCGGGATGTCGACGTCCATGCGTACAGCGAAGAGCACGGTCGATCACGCCCTGTCGAGGACGAAATCGTAGGTGACCTCACGGCCGTTGCCGCCCGCGACCGGGGTGGGGTCGAGGATGAGCTCGGGCTTGACGGCGGAGGCGATGTCGTCGGTCACGTGCTCGCCGCCCTTGAAGTACAACTGGGTGGTGATGAGCTGGTGGCCGGGTGCCGAAACCTTGAGGTGCAGGTGGGCGGGGCGCCAGGCGTGCCAGCCGGCCGCGGCGATCAGCTTGCCGCAGGAGCCGTCCGTGGGGATCTGGTAAGGCGCCGGCTCGATGGTGTGGATCCTGAAGTTGCCCTGGTCGTCGGCGATGATCGTGCCGCGCAGGTTCCACTCGGGGAGGTCGGGGGCGAACTGGGAGTAGTAGCCGTCGTTGTCGGCGTGCCACAGCTCGACCTTGGCGCCGGAGAGCGGGGTGCCGTCCACCGACCGCACCTGTCCCTGGAACAGCAGCGGTGTGCCGGCCTCGCTCTCCTGCATGGGCAGGGTGGCCTCGGAGGGCAGGCGCGGGGAGTCGGGGACGTAGTAGGGGCCCTCGATGGTGCCCTTGCTGCCCTGCCGGTTCTCGTTGGCGACCTCCTCGACGACGTGCTCCAGCCACACGTCGAGGAAGAGCGGCCACTCGCCGTCCTCGCCGACCTGGATGAGCCAGGCCTTGAGGGCGTCGTACTCCGCGTAGGTGAGCTTGTGGCGACGGATGATGTCGTGGGCGGCGGTCAGTAGTTCGGTGACCAAGTTGTCGACGCGCTTGGTGTCGACGTCCGCGGCCTCCGCACGCTGCTTGCTGCGGAACTGTTCGGTGGCGGCGGCTCCGGAGGCGGCGGCGGTGGCCTGCTCGGTGATGATGCCGGTCATGGGGTGTCCCGTCCCTTGCGTCGAGTCTCAGCTGTCCTGCCGGTAGCGGGCCAGCTTGTCGGGGTCTATGTCGATGCCGAGCCCGGCGCCCTCGCGGATGCGCAGCGTGCCGGACTCGATGGTCAGCGGTTCGGTGAGGAGGTCGTCGGTCATATCGAGGAAGTTGGACAGCTCGCCCGCGTGCCGTGCCGCGGTGCGGTGAGCGGCACCGAAGGCGACCGAGCACAACGTGCCGATCTGGCCGTCTACCTGATTGCCCATCACCACCTCCACGCCGAGCCCCTCGCACTCGTGCAGGACGCGCTGGGAGCCGGTGAAGCCGGTGCGGGCGGTCTTGATACTGATCGCGGTGGCGGAACCGCTGAGGAGTTCGCGGGTCACCTCCGCCGGGCGGGTGGCGCTTTCGTCGGCGATGAAGGGGACCGGGCTCTGTGCGACCAGCCAGCGGCGGCCCAGCAAGTCGTCGGCGGGGCAGAGCTCCTCGGCGAAGGTCAGCCCGAGGTCGGCCATCTCGCGCAGGGCACGTGCCGAGTCGGAAGCCGACCAGCCGCGGTTGCCGTCGATGTACAACTCGACGTCCGGACCGAGAGCCTCGCGCAGCGCCCGGCAGGCGGCGACGTCATCGGTGTAGGGCCGCCGGCCCACCTTCACCTTGAAGGTGGTGATGCCGTAGATGTCCCGGGCCCGCTCGGCCTCCGCCACCATCTCGTCGGCGGGCGCGAAACCGACCATGTGGCTCACCCGCATCCGGTCGGTGTAGCCGCCGAGCAGACCGGTGACCGGCATCCCGGCGGCCTGGCCGAGGATGTCCCACAGAGCCATGTCGAGCGCCGCCTTGGCGGTCGGATTGCCCACGGTTCGCTCCAGCCGGGCGTGCACGGCCTCCCGTTCCAGCGCCGTGAGGCCCATGATCTGCGGCCTGAAGATCTTGTCGATCACCGCGACGATCGACTCCTGGGTCTCGCCGTAGGTGTACGGGCGTGGCGGGGCCTCGGCCGTGCCGACGAGCCCTTCGTCGGTGTGCACCCTGACCAGGACGTGGTCGGCGGTATGCACCTCGCCGCTCGCGAATTTCAACGGTTTTGCATAAGGAATGGCAAAGGGAATTGCCTCCACCTGGACGATCTTCATGCCACTCCTTGGGGAATGTGCGGGCCCGGCCCGAGAAATACGTCGTTGCGTTCCAGCACCCCGAGGAGATTCCGCAGCAGCGGTGATCCGTCGTCTTCGCGCCAGGCCAGGGCCAGCGGGACGGACAGGGCGTCCGTGATCTCCTTGTACCGGACACCCTCGCGGGGTGCGGAGCGGATGGAGTCCGGCAGGACGGCGAGCCCCAGGCCCGCGGCGACCAGGGCCAGGGCGGCGGAGGTCTCGGTGACCTCGTAGGCACAGTGCGGCGTGAAGCCGGAAGCCAGACAGCTGCGGACGACGGCGTCGTTGACGACCGAGCCGAGCGTGGCGCCGTACATGATGAAGTCCTCGTGGCGCAGCTGTTCGACGCGGACGCTGCCGCTCTCGGCGAGCCAGTGCTCCTCGGGTACGGCGGCGATCAGCCGTTCGTCGGCGAGGGAGCGGTGGGCGATGCCCTCCTGGCGGATCGGCGGACGCAGGACGCCGACGTCGAGGCGCCGCTCGATCAGCCCGAGCTCTTGGGCGGGCGTGAGCATATCGGTGTGCACCTCCATCATCACGTGCGGCATCTCGCGCTTGAGCAGCCGTGCCAGTGCGGGCAGCTGGCGGTACGAGGCGGAGCCCGTCAGGCCGACCCGCAGCACCCCTTCCACCCCCGACGCGAAGCGCCCCACCCTCGTCACCGCCTCCTCGACGGCCTTGAGGATGCGCTCCACATCGGTGCGGAACACCTCGCCGGCGCCGGTCAGGGTGACCTGCCGGGTCGTGCGGGTGAACAGGTCCACGCCCAGTTCCGACTCCAGGCGGCGGATCGCCTGGGAGAGCGGCGGCTGGGCCATGTGCAGGCGTTCCGCGGCCTTTCCGAAATGACGCGTCTCGGCGACGACCGCGAAATACCGAAGATGCCTGAGCTCCATCTGACTGCCCCTTTCCTTCCGGGGGCCCTCGAACGCGCTTCAGCGTAGGGAGCGACCCCCATACCACACAAATATTCAGTTCGACGTTATTGAGACGATAGTGATACCAATACCCCCTGGGTCAACCCTGGGGGAATGTCTGGGGCCGACTCTTCACCACGCCGTCGTGATTCTGAAAAGCGATGGCAGCGCGGCCGCAGTTGATCCACTCGCGTGGACTGTCCGGCTCGTACTCGGCTCCGACGATCAGCGCCTGCTTGCACAGAGGGCAGAGGCCCTGCTGCCGGACCGCCAGGAGGAGACTCGTCTTGTCCATCGGCGCTGGCGCCTTCCTGCGGCGGCGATCCCGCCAGTACTCGGTCAGCGCGGGGTCGTCCGGGGACGCTCCGCCCTTGACGAGCTGATGGCGGACGATGCCGGGCCAGGCGAATTTGATGAGGAAGGCACCGCTGCCGCGGTCGCCGAAAACCCATCGATCACGTCGGGACGGGTGGAACCTGCCGAAGTACTGGTCCACGACCCAGTACCTTGACTTGTTGCGGTGACGACGTCTGGCCCATTTGAAGGTCAGCCGCCACATGTAGTGATCCAGCGACGAGAACGTCGTCGTGGACGCCACCGCCCGGTAGTAGGCCGCCCAACCGCGAACGATCGGGATCAACCTGCGCAACACGGCCTCGGCATTGGACCCGTGCAGGCCCTTGACCTCGGTCCGCAGTCGCGCCCGGAGCCTCGCGCAAGCCGCTGTGCTCGGCTTGATGATCAGCTTGACGCCCGTTCGGCGGACGGTGAAACCGAGGCAGTCGAACCCCTCATCGAGGTGGACGACCTGGGTCTTGGGGCGGCCCATACGAGCAGGAAGACTTCGACGACGGGGTGAAGAGGTTCCGGAGAAGGCACTCGGTCCGAAGCCGGTGGATGACCGGCTATGCCTGCAGGGCATCTTGTACGTCCTCTGCAACGACGTCGGCTGGCAGCTGCTGCCGCTGGAGCTGGGTTCGGGCTCCGGTCAGACCTGCTGGCGCCGCCTGGGCCGGTGGCATGAGGCCGGCGTCTTCGACCGGCTGCACCGCCTCCTGCTTGCCGAGTTGCACGCACGCGGCCGACGAGCTGGACTGGTCGCGCGCCTGCGTGGATGCCTCTCACATCCGTGCGAAAAAAGGGGGCGCGGCCACCGGTCCATCGCCGGTCGACCGCGGGAAGACGGGCAGTAAGCACCACCTGATCTGTGACGGCCGCGGCACCCCGTCAAGGTCATCACCACGGCCGCCAACGTCAACGACGTCACCCAGACCCTGGCCCCGGTGGACGGCATCCCGCCCGTGGCCGGCAAACCCGGCAGGCCCCGCCGACGACCCGATGCCGTGCTCGACGACAAGGGATACGACAGCAACCCCAATCGCCGCCAACTACGCGAGGCGGCGATGTCGCTCATACTCCGTGGCACCGTGCTCGCCCTCCTGCCCAATCGGCCCATGCAGGTCGGCGGCCCATATACCACATTTGAGGGGTCTGCAAGCGGAACCGGCGTGTTGTTTCCGAGACGCGTCCTTAGGACGTGGTGCTCTTTTCGGTAGTCAGCCCGCCGGGATGGATGACCCGGCTCAAGAAGGCCTGGGTGCGCTTGTGCCGGGGATTGCCGAGGACATCCTGCGGCAGGCCCTCCTCCACCACGACGCCTCCGTCCATGAAGACGACGCGATCGGCCACTTCACGGGCGAAGCCCATCTCGTGGGTGACCACCATCATCGTCATGCCGTCGTCCACCAGGCCACGCATCACGGACAGCACCTCGCCGACCAGTTCCGGGTCGAGCGCGCTGGTCGGTTCGTCGAACAGCATCAGCTCCGGACCCATGGACAGCGCCCGGGCGATCGCCACGCGCTGCTGCTGTCCACCGGAGAGCCGCGTCGGGTAGCTGTTCTCCTTGTCGGCGAGACCGACCCGGGCGAGGTTCTGCCGGGCGACCTCGATGGCCTCTTGTTCGCTCCGCTTGAGCACCCGACGCTGGGCGATCGTCAGGTTCTTCAGCACGCTCAGGTGCGGGAAGAGGTTGAACTGCTGGAACACCATGCCAATCCGGCGGCGGACGGGGTCGATGTCGACGTCCGGGTCGGTGATGTCGACGCCGCCGACGACGACCCGTCCGGCGGTCGGTTGCTCCAGGAGGTTGGCGCAGCGCAGCAGCGTTGACTTCCCGGAACCGGAGGGACCGATCACGCAGACGACCTCGCCCACAGCGATGGAGAAGTCGACGCCGCGTAGAACCTCCAGGTCGCCGAAGCATTTGTGCAGTCCGCTGATTTCGATTGCCGCTGTCATCTCGCTGGCTCCATCCCTTCGGGTGACCTGCTGCAGGGTCCGCACGTTGTCACCTCGCCTTCGCATGCTTGGCCTCAAGACGCCGCACCAGATAGCCGAGCGGGATGGTGACCAGCAGATAGCAGAGTCCGGCGACGAAGATCGGCGTGGTGTTGGCCGTCTGACTCGCCAAGTCCCGTCCGAACTTGGTCAGTTCGCGCTGTTGCAGGGTCACGCCGAGGAACAGGACCAGGGACGAGTCCTTGAACAGCAGGACCAGCTCGTTGGTCAGCGGCGGCACGATGATCCGGAACGCCTGCGGGATGACGATCGACCGCATTGCCATGCTGTGCGACATGCCCAGGGTGCGCGCGGCTTCCAGCTGGCCCGGCGGGACTGCCTGGATGCCGGCGCGGATCGTCTCCGCCATATAGGCGGCGGACACCAGCCCGAGTGCCAACGCGACCTGCCCGTAAGCGCCGCCGGGCAGCGCCATGCCCGGAAAGGCGAGCGGGACGCCGTCGCCGACGAAGATGAAGATCAGCAGGGCGGGAAGGCCTCGGAAGAGCTCGATGTATGCCATGGCGAGCCATCGGTACGGCGCGACCGAGGACAGCCGCATCAGTGCGATCACCAGCCCGAGGACGAGCCCCGCACCGAACCCCGTGAGGGTGTACCCCACGGTGTTCAGCAGAGCGACCGTGATCAGGCCCGGGAACAACTGCTTGGCCACCGACGGCTCAAAGAACTGATGCTGCAGCTGGGACCAGTTCGCGAGCGAGGCCGCCACGACGATGGCGATGACCAACAGGACGTACTGTGCGCCACGGCTGAGCTCTCGGCGGCGGCGCGGCGAGAGGCCGGAGCGCGCTGGGATGCTCGCAGTCGGGTCGGCGCTGGGAGTCTGCACGGCCATCAGGAGTCAGCCCCCTTGGGGATGGTGCCTATCCACTGCTCGTAGAGCTTCTTGTACGTGCCGTCCGACTTGGCCTGCTTGATCGCCTTGTCGATCGCAGCCAGCAGCTTCGGGTTTGCGCCCTTCCTGACAGCGAAGCCGTACTGCTCACCGGTGTTGAGATTCCCCGCCAGCTGGAACTTGGCGGCGACGGCCTTGTCCTTGAGCCAGTTGAGTACGACGGGATAGTCCTGGATGATCACGTCGACCTTGCCGGTGCGCAGCCCGTTGAGTTCGGCATCGGAGCTCTCGAAGGACATCGCGTCGATGCCCTTGGCGTGCGCAAGGTCCTCGCCGGTGGTCGCCGACTGCGAACCCAGCTTGAGGTTCTGCGACTTGACGTCTTCCAGGGACGCGGCGGACACCCCCTTGCGGGCGAGCAGGGCCTGGGTGGCATCGAAGTACGGGATCGAGAAGTCCAGGTTCTGCTTGCGCTCGTCGGTGATCGTCATGCCCGCGGCGGCCACATCACAGATGCCGGCGTTAAGATCGGCGCCGGTCTTGATGGTCTCGAACGCCTTGTCGACGACCACCTGTTTCACGCCAAGGTCCTTCGCTACCAGATCGATCATCGAGACATCGAACCCGACGACCTTGCCGCCCTTCTCGAACTGGAAGGGGGCGTAGGGGAGGTGGGTGCAGGTCGTAAGCTGTCCGGCCTTGACCAGCTTGGCGCCGCTGGCCGTGGTGGTGGAGGTGGTGGAGCCACTGCTGCACGCGGTGGCGACGAGCGCCACCGAAACAGTGAGGGCAGCCAGAGCAGGGCTGCGGGTGAGACTGGCCTGCGCGTTCATGAGGGGATTCCCCTTGTGATTGAGGGACGGGGAGCCGGCCCAGGGGGGCGTGTGTTGCCCAGGACACACGAATGTTTAATTAACGTCTAGGTACCAGATACTTCACGGGCCCTAAACAGATGCTTATCTTTGGCGGCATGCTCGACTCGCGACAGATCAAGGTATTTGCCGAGGTAGTGCGCACCGGTTCGTACTCCGCAGCAGCCAGGAGCCTGGGTTACACGCCCCCGGCGATCAGCCAGCAGATGAAGGCGATGGAGCGGGCTGTCGGGACGCCTCTGTTCGCCCGTGTCGGCCGCGGGTTGAAGCTGACGGACGCCGGCCAGGTGCTGGCCCGGCACACGTCCGACATCCTGGAGAAGCTCATGTCGGTCCAGGAGCAGATCGCGGCAGTCGCTCGGCTCAAGGCTGGACGGGTGCGGATCTGTGCATTCCCTAGTGCGAGCGCCACGTTGGTGCCGGCGGCGGTGTCGCGCATCACCGACAGCCACCCGGGCATCCGGATCGAGTTGACCGAGTTGGAGCCGCCGCTGTCGCTGGAGGCGTTGTGCCGGGGCGACAGTGATGTGACCCTCGGCTTCTCGTACGCCGACGTGGTCGCCGAGCAGCCTGATGAGGAACTGCTGCGAGTGCCGCTGACCGATGACCCGATGCTCGTGCTCATGCCGACCTGGCATCCACTGGCCCGACGCCGCTCCGTCGACCTGTCGCAGTTGGCGCAGGATCGGTGGATCGCGGGGTGTGTGCGCTGCCGTGGCCACCTTGTACGCAGGTGTGCTGAGGCAGGGTTCGAACCGGATATCGCCTTCGCCAGCGATGACAACCTGGCGGTGCAGAGCTTGGTGGCGGCGGGATTCGGTGTGTCGCTGATGCCAGCGATGGTGCTGTCGTTCATGCGCCACCCCAAGGTGGCAGGGCTACCGCTCGTCCCTGCTGCGCACCGACACGTCTCCGCCTACACCTTGGCCGGCCACGAGCAGATTCCGGCTGTCCGACTGATCTTGGACGCCTTGCGACAAGCCGCCAGCGAGCAGAGACCGCGGGGCGTAAAGGCAGCGCCTTGATCCTTACGAGGGTTCAGCAGGCCCCTGATAGATAAGCAGAACTTTCCGGAACCGAAGAATCCTTCGCTGGACGTCTACGATCGGAGCTAGGCAAGCTGCAGGCATGACGCAGCCCCGTGGATTCGAGACGCTTGCCATTCACGCCGGGCAGGAGCCCGACCCCGTCACCGGCGCCGTAGTGCCGCCGATCTTCCAGACGTCCACGTTCAAGCAGGACGGGGTGGGGGGTCTGCGCGGTGGTTACGAGTACAGCCGTGCCGGCAACCCCACCCGTACCGCGTTGGAGGAGTGCCTCGCCGCCCTCGAGGCGGGCACCAGGGCCTCCGCCTTCGCCAGCGGTCTCGCGGCCGAGGACTGTGTGATCCGGGCCGTCTGTGCCCTGGGCGATCATGTGATCATCCCGGACGACGCCTATGGCGGTTCTCTCCGGTTGCTCCGCATGGTGCTCAGCCGCTGGGGCCTGACCAGCACTGCTGTGAACGTTGGTGATGCCGACGCGGTCCGGGCCGCGATCCGTCCGGAGACCAGGCTCATCTGGTGTGAGACGCCCACCAATCCGCTGCTGGGTATCGCCGACATCCCGGCTCTGGCGGCGGTCGCGCATGAGGCCGGCGCGCTGCTGGCGGTGGACAACACCTTCGCCTCCCCGTACCTGCAGCAGCCGCTGACGCTGGGTGCGGACATCGTCATGCACTCCACCACGAAGTACATCGGGGGCCACTCCGATGTCATCGGCGGTGCGGCGGTCGTTCGGGACGAGGAGCTCGCCGAGAAGGTCCACTTTCATCAGTTCGCGGTCGGTGCCATTGCTGGCCCGTTCGACGCCTGGCTGACCCTGCGCGGC
Organism: Streptomyces sp. NPDC001292; assembly: GCF_042896465.1. Lineage (NCBI taxonomy): Bacteria > Bacillati > Actinomycetota > Actinomycetes > Kitasatosporales > Streptomycetaceae > Streptomyces > Streptomyces sp. NPDC001292. The sequence goes on along the minus strand of NZ_JBIAXG010000011.1, from coordinate 64,119 downwards.
ATCAAGACGCTAGCCGTGCGCATGGACCGGCATTGTGACAATGCCGAGCAGATCGCCGATGCCCTCGAGGAGCACCCGCTTGTGACCAGGGTGCTCTACCCGGGGCTGCCGGGCCACCCGGGACACGAGATCGCCTCCAAGCAGATGCGCCGTTTCGGCGGAATGATCTCCTTCCAGGTCGACGGCGGTGAGCAGGCCGCGACGGACGTGTGCGGCCGCACCCAGCTGTTCACCCTCGCCGAATCACTCGGCGGCGTGGAGTCCCTCATCGAGCACCCGGCTCGGATGACCCATCTCTCCGCCAAGGGCACACCGCAGGAAGTCCCCGACAACCTGGTGCGGATATCGGTCGGCATCGAGCGAGCCGACGACCTGATCGCCGACCTGGTCCAAGCCCTGAACTGACCAAACTCCCTGTTGTTCCCTCCCGACAGGAGCAAGCACCATGACTCCGACCGACACCGTGCTCCGCGGCACCGCACTCGGCCATCTCATAGACTCCGTCCGCTCGGCAGTTCGCCTGGAAGACAGCCCTGGTGAAACCGCACGCCTGGTCGCGGACGCCCTCAAGCCTTTCCTCAGCGAACCGGATCTGCTCCCCGCCGAGTACCGCCGCGGCAACCCGGAGGGCTACTGCCAGCACCTCGTGCACGCCGAGAAGGACGGCAGCTTCTCCATCGTCGCCCTGGTCTGGCAGCCCGGCCAGAGCACGGCGATCCACGACCATGTGGCCTGGTGTGTCACCGGGGTGTACGAGGGCGCCGAGATCGAGTACCGCTACGAGCTGCGCGGCTCGGGCAGCGACGTCCATCTGGTACCCGGCCCCGAAGTGATCAACGCGACCGGCGCGGCCTGCGGGTTCGCCCCGCCCGGCGACATCCACCGAGTCCTCAACGCCGGCGACACCCCGGCCATCTCGGTGCACGTCTACGGCGCGGACATCTCCCGCCTGAGCACCAGCATCCGGCGCCAGTACGACCTCCCCATCGTGGCAGCCGTGTGACGCACGACCGTGGTCACTCCTCATCAGCTCAGTTCACAGAATGGAAGGTAGGCCGGCCATGACCACGCGCGCGGCGCCCGACGTATCCCGGGCCACGGAGGACCCCTCCGCAGGTGGAGGACCTCCGCGCGATTGAGCGCAGGGTGCTCTGCACGCCAACCGGGTTCGGCCCAACCCGTCCTCATGAAAGTGGGCGGTCACCAGGCCTCGTGTGCCTCGATGACCACCATCATGACCGCGCTGTGGTTCCACGCGCTGCGGGCGCAGGACCGGGTGTCGGTCAAGCCGTATGCCTCACCGGTCCTGCACGCGATCAACTACCTCCTCGGCGAGCTGGACGAGTCGAAGGTGACCACTCTGCGCGCCTTCGGAGGGCTGTAAGCGCAGACCATCATCCGCGGCTGACCCCGATGTCCAGCTCCAGCCATACGTGGGTGTAGAGTGGCGGTACCGACGACGCGGGGTGGAGCAGCTCGGTAGCTCGCTGGGCTCATAACCCAGAGGTCGCAGGTTCAAATCCTGTCCCCGCTACGAGAGGGAAAGGGCCCGGCCGTCCGGGCCCTTTCCTGTTGCAGCCGGACCGGGCCCGCCGGCTCGGTGAGACACCGACACCGCCCTCACTGCCGGAGTTGCCACCGCAGCCCAAACCGGTCAACCGAGGCATGGGCATGCAAGAACGGGTCCGTGTTGCCGAGGATCTCCAGGTTGACCCGGCGGAATTCGGGGTCCCGCCGCCGGCAGGCCCGCTCAACCGCTTTCCCCGAGCCGGTCCATGTCGGACAGAAACGACAGTCTCTTGGACCTCGGCAGGTCAGACAGCCGTTGAACACCCGGCTCGTCCGCGAGGAGAACTGAGTACCCGGGCAGGAATTGAACGTCACCGATCACCGCGAAGCCAGGCTCAAGCCGCCGCAGCACAGTCGGATTCCCACCTCGCAGGGCAGCCCCGATCCGGTCCATCCGCCAGTCACCGGTCATGGCCCGAGCCTACCCACAGGTGGTCAAGACCTGCTCTTCGCTCCCCATCCTCCTCACTCACTTCAAGGACCAACCAGGCGAGGCGAGGAGCGGCCCCGGCGCCGGAACTTCCCCGCACCCAGATCATCGACCCGTCACCGCTACGAGGACGTCCACCCCCTGGTGGAGAAGGGCTGGACGATCAGCGCCATCGCCCGGAGGCTGAACCTCGACCGCAAGACCGTACGCGGCTTCCGCGACACCGACCTCGACGAACTGCCGGCCTCCGCCCGCGACCGCCGCCCCAACGGCGTGCTGGAGCCGTTCAAGGCATATCTCAACGCCCGCTTCACTGACACGCAGGGCCAGGTCAGTGGCACTCGCCTGTTCCTTGAGATCCGCGAACGTGGCTACCGGGGCAGCCGCCAGGTCGTCCGCAAACACCTCGCCGCACCGCGGGCTGGCACCGCCGAACCTGTCCGGGCCGACATCCCCAGCCCTCGCAAGATCACCTCCTGGATCATGCGCCCCCGCGAGACTCTCACCGAGAGCCAGGACAAGCGGCTGCTGGAGGTTCGGCTCGCCTGCCCGGACATCACCCGTGCCTGTGACCTGGCCCGAGCCTTCGCCGATCTCGTGCGTCACCGGCGCGGATACCCGCTACTGGAGTGGATCCGCCAGGCCGAACAGGAACGCTTCGGTCATCCACCTGAACTTCCAGATGCGGCCACATCATGGCCAGACGCTTCAACTGGCCCTCCACCGGCACCCCCAGCGAACGCAGTGAGTCGCTCGGTCTGAAGTGGACGAGTGTCCCGGTGGTGCCGTCGGGCTCGACAGGCTCCAGGTCAGTAGCCGGGATGCCGCGCTCGTAGCGTTGGGTCCAGGCCCCATTGAGCCGGCGGTTGGTGTGGACGAGCCATTCACTGAGCGCGGCAACCACAGACATGCCCCGACGCGGATGGCCGTCCTGAAGCAGTTCCGCTTCCGGAAGGTCGAAGAACCGAAGATCCTTTGACGCCATGACCGGCTTCTTGACGATCTGGCCGTGCTCGTCTGTACGGGTATCGGTGCCCCGCCCGTCATCCGCCACGGACAAGGAGCCATCCGGATAGAGGGTGACGAGGCAGCGTCCACCACCCCTGCTGGATGCTTCGTCAGCGGCGTATGCAAGCACCTCAAGAAGAAGATGCCACGGGCCACCCGGCGCGAACTTCTCCGGAGCTTGTCGGATAGATGCCAGGTGGTCCAGATCGATGACGCTGGACCAATCGTGCGTGGTGTTGACCCAGGAACCCCTAGAGACCTCCATCAGGCAAGTATCCAGTCAGCTCGTGCTGGCCTCGCAGGCAGCCCCACCAAGAACGGCCGCTCACGGAACTGCGGCCAGAGCCGTTTTCAAGAATCGCCATCAGAGGCGGTGAGCAGGCGTTCTCCGATGCGGTCGCGGGCCTCCAGGCAGAGGACGCCACGGCCGGCGGCGTGCAGGGCGGTGGCGGTGGCCGGCCGGACGCACCCGCACCGACCTCGATGACGTCGTGACTGTCCGGGTGGGACATGGGCGGTTTCCTTTTCGTCGCTGGTGTGAGTCATCGGGGTGGCGGGTTCTGTGGGGCAGGGCCGGGCGTGAGCCGGCACGGGAACACCGCTGCCGGCTGGAGGCGTGCGCGACTGTCTGCGGCTGCACGAGGCAAAGAGGTGCCTTACAGCTGGCTGGCGGGTTCCAGCACGATGCGGAAGCGGGGCCCCGGTGCGCAGCCGCGCGACAGCCTCACCGGCCTGCCACAGGCCACCCGGCCGCGGGGGCTGCGCCCCGGCGCACGGCGTTGAACGCGGTCACGCCGGCGCAGCCGAAAGGCGCAGCCTCGAAGGGCTCCGGCCCGTCGGGGATGCGCGCCAGAGCGTCGGCGGGAACCCTTCACCACGCCGGTCCGAGGCGGTCGTTGGTGGCTGCCTCGGACCGTTGCTGTCAGAACGTCAGCCGCTCCGTGGACTCCAGGTTCTCGTTGACCTCGCGTTCGGTGAAGTACATCGGCTTGTGGCGCCAGTTGACGTACAGGTCGAGCTGGTCGGAGTAGTGGGGGGACTGGGTGCCGTCGGGGGCGGTGAAGCCGCTCTGGCCGGGCGGCATCACGTCGTGGCCCGAGATGCGGTCCGGGGTCGCCACCATCAGGTCGTTCTCGGTGCCGCGGTTCATGAAGACCGGGCCGGAGAGTTCGGCGTCCTTGCCGGTCATGGGGATGCCGAGGTAGCTGCTGGTGCCGAAGGTGTGCCGGGGGGCCGGGGCCAGCCAGTCGGCGGTGTTGCCGCTGCCGTACTCGTCGGTGAGTTTGTCCGCCGTGGCGCGGAGCGCGGTGCGGATCACCTGGGTGGCGCTGCGGCCGCCCAGCAGATCGGCGCGCTGGGGGACCGTGGCCGCCTTGCCCAGCAGCGCGTTGTAGAGGACCTGGCCGCCGGCCGTCACATGCTGGCTGCCCGGCGTCGGCTTGCCGGGCACCGGGTACTCGGTCGTCGCATACTTCGCGGCGACATCCTCGGGCAGGCTCTTGCCGAGCGTGTCGGCCAGGGCCGACGCCAGCCAGGTCCGCATGATCTCGGTGCCGGGGCTGTCGTAGCGGCCGTCGCGGTCCTCGTCGGTGTTCCGGCCGTTCCATGCGGCGAGGGCATCGGCGACGTGCCGTTCGGGGCTGTCGGCGGGCAGGCCCGCTGCGGCCTTGCGGATGAGGGGGCGGAACCAGCCGGCGTTGACGTCCGTGAAGGCGCCGTTCTTCATGATCTGCCAGAGCTCGTCGGCGCTGACGGTCTTCTTCGCGGCGAGCTGATCCTGGAGTACGACCACTCGGTCGGCGCTGGCCCACGGCGTGAAGTCGGAGTTGGGGTAGCCCGGGGCGGGGGAGTTGTTCCAGTTCGCCAGCCAGCCCTCGCGCGGGTTGAGGATGTGCGGGTTGCCGATGCCGGCGGGCTGGATGCCGTGCCACTCCATCGTGCCGGTGCCCTCCACGGGCAGCCGCCGGTCCTGGGTCGCGGGGCGGTCGGGGAAGTGGCCGGCGAAGAAGTAGCCGATGTTGCCGTGCCGGTCGCTGTAGTACCAGTTGATGCTGATGGCCAGCCGCTCGGCCTGCTTCTCCCACTGGGCGTGGTTCCGGGCCTGCGTGGAGTCGACCCAGGCGAACAACGACTCCAGTTCCTTCCCCGCCCAGCTGCGCTTCTTCGTGTACGCCACGTGGTGTTCGGGGTCGACGGCGACGACCGGCCCGTGCACGGTCGAGCGCACCTGCACCGTGCGGTCGCCCGAACCCTTGACCCGTACGGTCTCGGTGCGCGTCTGCATCGTGCGGTACGCGCCCCGGTAGCGGTAACGGTCGGGGGCGGCGCTACCGCAAGTAACAGGGTGAACGGGCGGTGAAATCGCACAGTCAATCGGAATGGAGGTCGGCTCCCCGGTATTCGTCACAGGCCACCCACGGCGGCCGCCGCGATGATCGCGGCTGCTACGGACCTGCGATCAGCCAAAGGATGAGGCACGCGTCCAAAGGACTACCGGATCCAGCAATCTCTTGCGCGGCTGAAGCTTCTTCCCGCTTCAACGGCACTGAGGTTTTCTCGTGATCGTGGACAGCGGATGGTTACGCTGCGGGGACGAGGTCTTGTGCTGTCAGGGCTCTGGTTTCGACCGGGGTGACGTATCCGTAGACGGGATGCTTCCGCAGGCGGGTGCGGTTGTACTCGACCTCGATGAAGCGAAAGATGTCGGCGCCCGACCAGGCCGGGACCGGCTTGACCAGCGCGACGATCCGGGAACGTTCGGCCTCGGTGATCCTGCGCTTGCGTTGCCCGCCCAGATCCTCCAGGCCCTCCAGCCTGAGCGGTTGAAGCGGGGCAGCCAGCGGCGCACCGTCTTCTGACTGCACCGCATCTCGTCCGTGATCGCCGGCATCCGCAGCCCGGCCGAGCTCAACTCGACCATCCGCGCCCGCAGCGCCAGATCACGCGGCGCCTTGCCCGCCCGCGACAGCGATCCACCACCCGTTGCTCGTTCGCGTCACGGCCGCGCCCGTAACACCCCAGCCCAGCACCCGCCCCCAAGCACCCGAACCACCCCGCCACCAGGCCATGAACCCACAGAAAGAGGAATCCAGCAGTAGCAGTTCTTAGCCCACCTGGCTGGACGTGACGGAGCGGGTCACGGGTCTGCGCGGTCTGCCGTGTTTCCATTGCGGCAGGAGGCACATGACATGGCTGACCAGCGACAGGACGACATCCGTTCCCGATTCACCACGTCTCGGCGCCGGGTGCTGGCCGCGGCGGCCCTGGCACCCGCACTCACCGGGGCGCCGGCCGGCGCCCGTGCCCTGTCCGCCGGGCCGGAGGCCCGCGCCCTCGTCGAGCCGGTGATGACCAAGCTGGCGGACTGGGCGGAGGTAGGGAAGGCTTTGGGTCGCCCCGGTGACATGAGGCGGTTCATGTACCACACGGGCTTGCCGCGCCGGGACCTCACGGTCTACTCCCGCGGTATCCGGATCGACCCCGCGCTTGCCCTGGGCACGCACGTGTCCTTCGTCCGGTACGCCGATCACAGCACGCTCCTGATGGGCGACGCCGTGGTCACCGAGCGCGAACTGCAGCGCTTCAGTGACGTTCTGCAGGTGCATGGGATCACGCAGACCGCCATCCACAAGCACCTGCTCGCCCACGAGCCGGACGTCTGGTGGGTTCATCTGCACGCCCACGGCCACGACCCCGTCGCCATTGCCCGCGGTCTGCGTGCCGCGCTCGACTCCACCGGCACCCCACCCCCTGCACCCGTCGCTTCCTCGCCGCGCGTCCACCTGGACACCGCCGCGATCGACGCCGCGCTGGGCGTCAAGGGCTTCGCCGACGAGGGTATCTACAAGTGTACGTATGTCCGCAGTGAGACCATTGCCGACGGCCCTGTGATCCTGCCTCCGGGCCTGGGCGCCACCACCTCCGTCAACTTCCAGCCGCTCGGCGGCGGAAGGGCCGCGCTCAGCGGTGACCTGGTGATGATCGCTAGCGAGGTCCAGCCCGTTCTCGTGGCCCTGCGGCTCGGCGGCGTTGAACTCGTCGAGGTGCATCACCACAACCTGACTGACGAACCACGCCTGTTCTTCGTCCACTACTGGGCTGTCGGCGATGCCGTGAGGCTCGCCAAGAGCCTTCGCCGGGCCGTGGACACCACCAACGTCGTGCCTATGCCCGGAGGAGCCGCCTGGTGACCGGGGACAAGGAGACGATCACGGGGCGGGCACGGGTGTATCGTGATGCCGCCGCAGAAGCTGCAGTGGGACACGGAGACGATCTGTCAGGTCCTCCCACCGGTCCCGGACGAAACGGGCCCGCCACCGGCTCACCGTGGCGCCTCGACGCCCAGTCGGGCCGCAACGTCCTTGTTCGAGGCACCGGTTGCGCTCTCCAGCATGATCCGGCACCGCAGGGCCAGCGCCTGCGACGATGTCCGCTGTCTCGCCCAACGCGCCAACTTCTCACGCTCGTCATCGCTCAGCACCGGCTCAGCCTTCGGCCGTCCCGTCCTTGTCATACGGCCGAATCGTGTCGAACCAACACCTATTTGCGTAGCGAATTCCCGACTCAGGACACCGGTAGGGCTTGGTTGCATAACCAACAGCGTCCTCGGCGGGGAGCGGGGGCCGACGCGGGGTGCCCCGCCGCCGACCGGACCCGGGGCCGAGGGGCACGCTGCCGACGCGGGGCCCCGGGTCAGGTCGTCAGCACGACGCCCGCGTAAGAGGCCCCGGCGACCACGATCCAGGCGCCCAGCCCGAGGGCGGCCATGCGGGCACCGGAGCGGACCAGGGTCGGCAGGTGCACGGCGCTTCCGAGACCGACCAGGGCGGCCGCGAGCAGGATCTCCTGGACGAGGTCGGCGGCGTTCAGGAGGCCGTCGGGCAGCCACCCGGTGCTGCGTAGCCCTACCATGAGCAAGAAGGCGACCACGAAGAGCGGTACGACGGCGGGGCGCCGGCCGCGCGCCGGCGCGGCCGCGAGGTCACCGCCCGCCCGGGCACGCCGCCTGCGCTCGACCAGCGAGACCCCGGCGACGAGCGGTGCGAGCATCGCCACCCTCATCAGCTTGACCAGCACCGCGTCACCGAGCGCGGTGGGCCCCGCCGTCTGCGCGGTGGCCACCACCTGCCCCACGTCGTGCACGCCCGCCCCGACCCAGCGGCCGAACTGGACCGCGTCCAGCCCGAGGGGGTGCTTCAGCAGCGGCAGCACCGCGATGGCGAGCGTGCCGCACAGCGTCACCAGAGCGACGGAGGTCGCCACGTCCGCGGAGTGGTCCGTGGCCCCGGCCGCCGCTGCCGTCCGGCCCGGCTTCCCGTGCTGCTGGGCGCTATGGCTCCGGTCGTGCTCCTCGCGGCCGAGCACACTGCTGACCGCGCCGATCGCCGAGGCGCCGCAGATCGCGTAGCCCGTCGCCACCAGCAGCGGCTGGTCGCCGCTCAGTCCGAGCCGTCGGCCGAGCCACAGGGTGCCGAAGAACGTCGCCACGACCACGCCGAGGACCATCGCGACCGTCGCCCAGCCGAGGCCCAGCACGTCCCCGATGCTCAGTTTGAGGCCCAGCAGGACGACTCCGGCCCGCATCAGCCGTTTGCCGGCCATGGACAGTCCTACGCGGCCGCGGTTGCGTACCCAGGTGCGCGAGCCGGGCAGGTGGGCGGCGACGATGCCGAGCGCAACGGCGGCGGTCAGCATCGGGATCCCCGGCAGCAGGGCGTGGACACCCTCGGCGAGCGCGACGCCGGTCGCGGCGAGGGCCAGCCCGGGCGTGTTGCGGCGCAAGGCCCGCCGTGCGGCGTCGAGCCGTCCGGGCGGACCGGGCGGCGGCACGGAGCGCTCCTTGCGGGTCGCCCCTGAGGCCGGGCCGGCGGTAGTGCGCTGCGGTTGTTCGACGTCCGATGCCATGATCACCAGCCTCGGTGTGCCCGTCCCGCCCCGGTAGACGGGAACTGGTGACCAGGCCATAGAGTTTCCCTATGAGTGCGACGAGAGTGAGTGACACGGGGGGCTCCGGAGGCCGGGACCGTCGGGCCCGCCCGGCCGGGAACGGAGACCGGGCGGGCGAGGGGGCCGCTGGGGCGGGGCAGCGCCCCCTGCCGGATCTGCATGCGCTCCAGCTGCTGGTGGCGGTCGCCGAGACGGGCAGCCTGGGCCGGGCGGCGGCCCGGCTGCGGATCAGCCAGCCGTCGGCGAGCGCGCGGATGCGCACCCTGGAACGCCGCCTCGGCCTGCACCTGGTGGAGCGCTCCACCTCGGGCTCCCGGCTCACCGCGACCGGCGCGGTGGTCACCGACTGGGCGCGCTCGGTGCTGGAGCAGGCGGCGGCCCTGGTCGAGGGCGCGGCGGCGCTGCGCTCCCGGCAGGAGAACCGGCTGCACGTGGCGGCCAGCCTGACCATCGCCGAGGAGCTGATGCCGGGCTGGCTGGTGGCGCTCCGGGAGAACGCGTCCGACGCCCACGTCGGGCTGACCGTGACCAACAGCTGGGGCGTCATCGAGGCGCTGCGCCGCGGCGAGTGCGACCTCGGCTTCGTCGAGGGGCCCCGGGTCCCCGACGATCTGCACCGGTCGGCCGTGGGCCGCGACCGGCTCGCCATCGTAGTGGCGCCGGGACATCCGTGGACCCGTCGGCGTGCGCCGCTGACCGGCCGCGAACTCGCCGACACCCCCCTGCTCGTGCGGGAGTCCGGCTCCGGCACCCGCGAGACGCTGGAGAAGGCGCTGCGGCAGTACGACGGCATCGCCGTCCCGGTCCTGGAACTGGGCTCCACCGCCCCGTTGCGCAGCGCGGCGGCGCGGGGGGTCGCGCCTGCGGTGCTCTCGGCGCTCGCGGTGCGCGAGGACCTCGACCTCCACCGCCTGGTGGAGGTGGAGGTCGATCCGGCGCTCCCGCTGCGCCGGGTCCTGCACGCGGTGTGGCCCAAGGGCCGCGAACTCCCGGAACCGGCCCTGCACCTGCTCCGCGCCGCCCGCAACTCCTGACCGGCCCCCGCTCCCCGCCGGGGATGCTGTTGGTCGCTGGTCTCGGCTTTTTTGGGGTTATCGCGGTGGGAGTCCGGTCTCGGTCATGAAGCCATCGAGCGCGGCGGGCCGGTGCTGCAGGCTCTCGAGCCGGTTGCGGACCAGGGCCTCGAGTCGGCTGACTGTCCCGGCAGTGAGGTTGGCCAGACTCCGCCTGCACTGCGGCCAGACGCCCTCCACTGGATTCAACTCCGACGCGTAGGCCGGCAGCCAGAAGACCGTCAGCCAGGGAAAGGCGGCGACCAACTGCTGCATTGTCCGGGAGACATGAGTGCCCAGCCGATCCCAGACCAGGACATCGAGCCCGGCGGGGTGGATCTGGACGCTGTCGTCGATGAGCTGTACGGCCTGTCGCCGGGTGAGTCCACCGTAGCCCGGGACCAGCGTGCGAAGGCCGCCCGCGCCGCCGGGGGACCGGGAGCTGGCCGAACGGATCCGTCGACTGCGCCGTCCCACCCTGGCGGCGTGGGCCTGCAACCTGCTGGTGCGCGAGCTGCCGGACGAGGTCGAGCGGTTGCTGCCTCGGTGAGGCGTTGCGGCAAGCCCCCAGGATCTGGACGGGAAACAGCTGCGGAGCTGTCGGCGCAGCAGCACGAGCCGACCTTCGTTCTGGCCCGGCAGGCCGGCCTCATCTCCCGCCGCAGCCGCTCCAGCTCGGGCCGCTCGCTCTCGCGCACCCGCCCGGTGGCGGCCTGCGGCGCGGGCCGGTCGGACGACGCCGACCCGTTGCGGTGCCAGCGCGAAACCCAGCTGTGCAGCGTGCCCGGATGGATCCCGAGCTCCTCGGCGACCTGCGGGATCGGTTGTCCCGTCTCGATCACGATGCGTACAGCACCCTCAGGGACTCCACGCCACGAGGGGAGGGACAGACACTGCTTCCCCCAGGTGTCCCCCTGCAGCGTCACGACAAGCCGCAGCGGGTGTACGGAGCCCGCTTTGAGTGGGCCTGTGGCCATCCTCCGGCCAGGACAAGGATGGTGGACCTGGTGCAGGCTGACGACCCCTGCGCCAACGGCCCCTGCCGTACCGCTCCCGGCAACTCGGCCTCTCCGGGGAGGCCGCACGACGCTACGCCGACGAGTGGAAGGCCGCCATCCACGACAGAACCCCGCTCGCCCGCGAGATCCACACTGGTGAGTGGCAGAGACCTCGACCCGGCGGCCCGGCTGCTCCCTCGGGAGCGCCCCTACCCTGACACAGGCGGACTAATGGGCCATCTACGTCCAGCCGGGCACACCGGACGATCAGCCGTCAGTTGAGCGGGCCACAGGGCGGCAGGAGCCGGGCGGGAAGGGGCGGACCTGCCCGACCGGCGTTGCCGGCCACCCCGTCTACGCCGGTCGGCGTCCATGGCGACACGGCTGTGCCGACAGGCTGCTGCGCGCCGACGCCATCCTCACCATGCCCACCGAGCGGGACGATCCTCGCCGCCTTGGCTCTGGTGCTGTTGCCCTTGCCGTCCGGCTGCGGGCCCGCGTGGGCGGTTCGGTCCTGCCCGAGCGGTGACATCGAGTGACCATCTCCACCTCGGTGATGACCTCTCGTCAATACGCGCTCCATGCACTCCGTTCAGGCCATGCACTCCGTTCAGGCCGCCGAGTGACTCCTCGATCGACCCCCACCACCACGCAGCGCTCGCGATCGTAACTTCTCCATTCATTCCTCTGCTTTTGATCAAGCAATTGCAAAGGATGCTGGTCGAAACAAGTGCGACTCCCGCCCGCCCAGCGACGTCGCGAACGCCAAGTCGTTTCACGTTCCCTCAACATTCAACTCCCCACCCCCTGAGCAGCGTGATCAGTCCCTAGGGTCCTTAAGGCTTTTGTAAGGAAGGGACCCATGGAACAACTCCTCTCAATCCGGGCTCGCGGCGTTACAAAACGTTTCGGTGACGTCGTCGCGCTCGACGGCATCGACCTCGATGTGACGCAGGGGCATATCCACGGCCTGGTCGGACCGAACGGCGCCGGAAAGACGACCTTGCTCGGCCTTCTGCTGGGGCTCTCGGTTGCCGACAGCGGTCGCCTCGAAGTCCTGGGGACACCGGTCGGGCGGGCGCTCGCCGCTCCCGACGGTGTCGCCGGCTTCGTGGACGGTCCTGCTCTCTACCCCTCGCTCACCCCACGGCAGAACCTCGCCGCGCTGGCCGCACTCCGCGGCCACGACGCGCGCACGGCGGGAGTCGACGACGTACTGGCCGAGGTCGGCCTCACCGACGTCGCCGACGACCGTACCCGCGGCTTCTCCCTCGGCATGCGCCAGCGGCTCGGGCTCGCAGCCGCCCTGCTGACCAAGCCCCGGCTGCTCGTGCTCGACGAGCCGTCCAACGGCCTTGATCCGGCGGGCAAGAGGCACGTGCACGCTGTCCTCAACCGGCTCGCAGCCGACGGGACCGCCGTCCTGCTCTCGAGCCACAACATGGACGACCTCGAGGCGCTGTGCTCCGAGGTGACCATCGTCGCCACCGGACGCGTCGTCTTCTCCGGCCCGCTGAGCAAGCTGGCCACCGACAACCGTGAACTCGACTACCGGCTGCTCACCTCCGACCCGCAGGCCGCCCGCCGGGTGGCCGACGGCGCTCCGGGTGTCCGGGTCGTCGAGGACGCCGGGGTACGGCAGGACGCCGGACTGCTCGTCGTACGCGCCCTGGTGCCCGCCCTGGACGACCTCGTGGTGCGGCTCGTGGAGGAGGGCGTCGCGCTGCGCGAGTTCACTCCCGTGGTGTCTCCGCTCGAAGCCGCGTTTCTCGCCCTCACCGAGCAGCAGCAGGAGGCCGGCCGATGACCGCGACCCTCACCCAGAGCCGGGAAGAGGAACACGAGCAGGTGACCAGGGGCGCTCGCGTCCCCGTCACCCGCGTCTGTCGCTTCGAGTTCGTCAAGCTCGTCTCCCAGTGGCGGATCCGCCTGCTGGTCCTCGCCTGCTGGATCGTTCCTGCTCTCTTCGTCGCCGGCGTGAGCCAGCAGAGCACCCTCCCCGTGGACACCCTCTTCGGGCGCTGGATGCACGCCTCCGGGTGGGCCGGGCCGCTGGTGATGCTCGGTTTCGCGGGAACCTGGGCGCTGCCGCTGCTGACCTCGATCGTGGCCGGTGACGTGTTCGCCTCCGAGGACCGGCTCGGCACCTGGCGCCAGCTGCTCGTGGCGGTCCGCTCGCCTCGGCGGATCTTCGTGGCGAAGGCAGTCGCCAGCCTCACCGTCCTGCTGCTGCTCGTGGCCGGGCTTGCGGTCTCCAGCGCGGTCGGCGGCCTCCTTGCGGTCGGCGACCAGCCGCTGGTCGGCCTCGACGGCCACCTCCTGGCGCCGTCGGACGCCGCCGTTCAGGTCCTGCTCTCCTGGATCTGCGCCCTCGCTCCGACCCTGGCGCTCGCCGCGCTCGGCTTCCTCGGCTCGGTCACGCTGGGACGGTCCCCGATGGGGCTGCTGGTGCCCGTACTCGTCTCGCTCGCGATGGCGGTCGCCCAGATGCTGCCGCTTCCCGTGGCCGTCAGGGTCGCCCTGCCCACCTACGCCTTCATCTCCTGGAACGGTCTGTTCACCAGCCCGCAGCAGCTCGGCCCGCTGCTGATCGGCATCGTCGTCAGCCTCGTGTGGGCCGTGGTCGCGACAGTGCTGGCCTACGTGCTCTTCGTACGGCGCGAATTCACCAACCTGAGCCACGACGGTTCGGGCCGCCGCGCGATCACCGTCGGAGTCCTGCCGCTCGTCGGGGTGGCCGCCGTGTCGTTCGCGGTCGTCGCCGCGACGACCTCGGCGACGGGCTCCGGGATCGAGCAGGACAAGGTGCAGCGCTCGGTCGCCACGGCGTTCGCGCACTTGTACCGCATGCAGACCGACGAACTCAACCGACCCGCCGTCACCGAGGCCCAGCTGAAGGCCACAGCGGCGTGCAACAAGGGAAGCACCAGGGTCGCAGCGCAAGGCCCGGGCAACGACTGGCGCTGCGTCGTGACCTGGCACCTTCCCGGCGTCGAGGCCTCAGGACAGGCCATCTACCAACTCGACGTCACTCCGGACGGGCGGTTCATGGCCGATGGCGATGGACCGAAGGAAGTGAACGGCTACTTCCTGGTGCGGACCCCCGAAGGGGACGCACCGAACCCGCTGTGGCAGTTCGACGGCAACGTCGAACTGCTCGACACCCCGAAGGGATGAATTCAATGCAGGTAACTCGCCGCCGCAGGCTCGTCGAGGAAGCTGGGATCAGCCTCCTCGGTAGACGCATCGGCCGCCGGATACCGCTGTTGACGGCGGGCACCACCGCCGTCGCTCTCGTGGCCGCCGGCACGGCGTTCGCGCAGACCCACCAGTTCGGCACGGACCAGGTCGGTCAGGTCACTGCCGACGGCCAGGTCGTCTCCGGCAACCAGTACATCGCCCCGTACGGCGACCGTCTTGTCATCAACAATGGCAAGATCATGTCGTCCTCGGTCAGCCCGGACGGCACGCACCTCGCCGCCTCGGTCGCCGACGGTGGCGCGGCCCTGGCCATCGTGGACCTGAAGAACTGGAAGACGCAGCAGCTCGTCAGCAACGCCGCGTCGTCCAACCCCCGCATCAGCAGCAACAACGTGGGCCAGGAAGGCCCGACGTACTCGCCCGACGGTTCGCAGCTGTGGCTGGGCCAGCCGGACGGCTACACCGTGTTCACCGTGAACGCGGACGGCAGCGTCTCCAGCCCGAGGACCGTCACCATCCCGGCGCAGGGGTCCAAGCGCGCCCTGGTGGGCGAGGCGGTGTTCTCGGCCGACGGCAAGACCGTGTACTCCGCGGTCAACGGCCAGAACCGGGTCGTCGCCATAGACGCGGCGACCGGGACCATCAAGCAGAGCTGGGCCGTGGGCAACGCCCCGCGCGACATGATCGTCGTCGGCAACAAGCTCTACGTCAGCAACGAGGGTGGCCGCCCGGCCAAGCCCGGCGAGCCCACGATCAACTCGTACGGCACGCAGGTACTCGCCGACCAGAAGACCGCTGCCACCACCAGCGGCACGGTCAGCGTCATCGACCTGACGAACCAGGACGCCGCCGTCTCCAGCATCGAGGTCGGTCTGCACCCGACCGCCCTGTACGCCAAGAACGGGGCGCTGTTCGTCACCAACACCGCGACCAACGACGTGTCGGTCATCGACACGGCGAAGGACCAGGTCGTCCAGACCATCGCCACCCGGCCGTGGGCCGAGGCCTCGGTGGGTTACGAGCCCGACGCGGTGACCCTCACCGACGACGGTCACCTGCTGGTGACCCTCGGCCGTGCCAACGCGGTCGCCGTCTACCGGTACACCTCCGCGCAGGAGCCGGTGAGCTACGTCGGCCTGCTCCCGACGGACTACTTCCCCGCGGAGATCACCACCGTCGGCGACCAGGTCGTGGTCTCCAACACTCGTGGTATCGACGCCCGCCGCCCCACCACCAAGGCCGGGCACGGCACCCACGACACGACGTCGAGCGTGCAGAAGTTCACGCTGCCCGACGACAGCGTGATCAGGTCCTACACCGGCAAGGTCTTCAAGCAGAACGGCTGGAACGGCGAGTCGCTCAAGAAGTCCGACGGTTCCCCGGCCAAGCCGGTGCCGGTCCCGGTCAAGCTCGGCGACCCCTCGACGATCAAGCACGTCTTCCTGCTCGTCAAGGAGAACCGGACCTACGACCAGGTCTTCGGTGACATCCCGGAGGGCAACGGCGACCCGTCGCTGACGCAGTACGGCGAGAACGTCACGCCGAACCAGCACGCCCTGGCCAAGCAGTTCGGCCTGTACGACAACACGTACGACATCGGCACCAACTCCGCCGAGGGCCACAACTGGCTGATGCAGGCCGACAACCCGGAGTACACCGAGTCCTCCGCCGGTGAGTACACGCGCAGCTACGACACCGAGGACGACGCCCTCGGCCACCAGCGGACCGGCTTCATCTGGACCGGTGCGCAGGACGCCGGCAAGTCCGTGCGGAACTTCGGTGAGTTCCAGCAGTTCCTGACCAAGCCGTCGGGCGCGAGCTGGCAGAACCTGTACTGCGACAGCAAGAACATGGAGGCGACCGGTCAGGACACCGCCTACCCGCTGAACTCGACCTCGCCGATCCCGTCGCTCAACGACGTGTCGGTGCCCGGCTACCCGAAGTTCGACACCAGCGTCCCGGACGTCTACCGGGCCGAGATCTGGAAGCGTGACTTCGAGAAGAACGGGCCGGCGAACCTGAACATGTTCTGGCTCTCCAGCGACCACACCGGTGGCCCGGTGAGCGGGGCCGCTCAGGTCGCGGACAACGACCTCGCGGTCGGCAAGATCGTCGACACGATCTCGCACAGCAAGTACTGGAAGGACTCGGCGATCTTCGTCGTCGAGGACGACTCCCAGGCCGGCCTCGACCACGTCGACGGCCACCGCGCCCCGGTCCAGATCATCAGCCCCTGGGCCAAGCACGGCACGGTGGACAGTCACTACTACTCGCAGATCAACATGATGCGGACCATCGAGCAGATCCTCGGGATCCACCCGATGAACCAGAAGGACACCGCGGCCAGCCCGATGGCCTCGGCGTTCACCCAGAGCCCGGACTTCACGCCGTTCAACGCGCTGCCCAACCGGGTCTCGCTGACCGACGGTGTGAAGACCGCCCCGTCCTGTGGTCTGGACACCCCCGCGGCGCAGAACCCGGCGGCGGCGGCCGTGCCGTCGGCCTCGGTGCCGGCGGACATGAAGAACGTCGCCGCGGAGTGGGACCAGTGGAAGTCGAAGCAGCGGCTGACCGGTCCCTACGCCGTGCCGGACTACGCTCCCCCCGCGCAGATGAACCACTTGGCCTGGTACGAGTCGTCCAACTGGACGAAGCCGTACCCGGGTGAGAAGAAGATCTACGCTCCTCAGGACGTGCCGGGTGCGTACATCCCGTCGGCGGAGAACGACGGCTGACGTAGGCCGGTCAGTACAGCCTGATCGCGTCAAGGGGCCCTTGGCCGGCACCACCGCCGGTCAGGGGTCATTTGCCGAGGTGGAGCACGAGGTCCAGGTCTTCCTCAGCCATGTGCTGGAAAGCCGTGTAGTGCCCGGCGTGATAGCTCTGGCACGACGCGACCGCGAGGGACAGGGACGCCGGGACGGTTCCGGCACCGGGGCGGTCCTGGTGCGGCCGACGAGGGACATCTCGTTGCCGACGAGGAAGCGGTATCAGTAGTGACGGCCGGGCTCCGCCCGCGCACCTCGGGGTGCACCGAGTGCCCCAGCTCCGGCGACGCGAACGCGACGCCGGCCTTGACCACGTCGCGGAACCCCTCGTCCTTCGCGACCTGGTAGTTGACGGGGATCGTGGCGTCCGGCATACCGTCCCGCCCGTCCGGGGCGAAGGGTCAGGGCTGTTTCAAAGTCCTCGTGACGCTGCGAAGTTGCACGTCACGGTGGTGTGACTGCTGCTGGTCGGCCCGTCTCGCACGCAACGAAGCTCCCGATGGAGCGGGTGACTTCTCCAGTCGCCCTGCCGAACCGGAGCTTCGATGTGCCGCCGAGACAGGAGACCAGGACCTGCTCCAACGCCACCCGCGGCAACAACAAGGTCGAGGTCGCCGCGGGCTGATCCCGCCCGTGCGGAGGGCCGCACCCGGAACAGGGTGGGCCCTCCGCCGTACTCGGGGCCGGCCGCGGGGTTCAGCCGGCGATCATTCCCCGGTGGTCAGCAGCGCCCGCCCGATTTGCGCGAACACCCCCTTCGGGTGAGCGCGGAACAGCGGCTCGGTGCCGAACAGCACGACCGGGGAGCCCTGCGCGGACGTACCGCTGACGACCGAGGCACGGCCCGCCGCGTCCAGGGGGCCGCCCGAGCCGTTCTCCAGGGCCCGCCAGTGGCCGGAGACAAGCGGATTGCCGCTGCCGTACGACTGGTCGGCGCGTACGCCCGCACCCAGACCGGTGAACCACAGCGGGGAGTAGACGAAGCTGTGCCCGGAAGCGCCACCGGTGACCGGGCCGCCCGCGTTCACCACCCGCACCACGCCGTTGGCGTCGCCGTGGCCCTCCACCGCCGTGGCGGCGAGCAGCCCCGCGTCGGCGTTGAAGGCCGCGCCCGTCGAGCCGAGGCCGACCATGCCACCGCCGCCCTTCAGGAAGCCGTCGAGTGCGGCGCGCGCCGCCGGGTCGAGCGCCTTGTACGACAGTCCGGTGGACACGTACAGGACATCGGCGGCGGACCAGTCGAAGCCCGTGTTGAGCACGGCCGTCGAGACCGGCACCACGTCGAAGCCCATCTCACGCAGCGAGAACAACTCGCCGGGCGTCACCGCCGCGGCGACCCGGGTGCGGTGCAGATCCGCCGTGCCGCGCTGCTCCGTCGCCCGGAAGGCGACGCCGTACCGGTCGGCGAGCACCCGTGCCTGCTCGCGTGCCGAGCCGGGCACGATCGCCGTCCCGTCATCCGTGCGGCGCACCCGGACGCCCTGCGCCAGCAGGGAGTTGACCGCCGCCAGCTCCTTCGGGTCGTCGAGTCGCAGCGCCAGGTCCCCGTGCGGCGCGACATGGCCGGTCGGCGCCGCCGCATGGACCGTACGTCCCTCGACACGCAGCCGGCCGTCCTCGGCCCGGTCCACCGTCGCACCCCAGAGCAGCCCGAGGCTCCAGCCTGAGATGTCGTACATCGCCGACACGTCCGCGCTGATGTCCCGGCCGTCGGCCAGGATCACATTGGCCAGACCGCGCTTGGGCTGGTGCATGTCGACGACGTACGAGCCGGCCGGATACGTCCGTCCGTCCAGCCGGAAGCCCTCGTCCGCCCGTACGACCCGCACGTCATTGGCGGTCAGATGGTCCACCAGCCGGGCCGCGGCCGTCGCGGACCTCTGCCCGCTCCCGGCCGGAATCACATACGCCCGGGGGAACTCGGCGGTGTAGACGTCCTCGGGGCCGATACCCGGCACACCCGGAACGGTCTCCTCCGACACCGGCCTCTGTGCCTCGCCCGCCGTGCCGCGCCGGAAGATCTCGATCTGGTCGGCGATCACCGAGGCGCGGTGGTCCAGGGCGTAGTCGAGCGTGGCCCGCATCGCGGCGCCCGCGATGGCGGTGTTGATCGTCGACCTGCGTCGCAGTTCGTCGACCGGCTGGGTGTCGTAGTCCCGCCCGTTGACCCGCATCGGGAACTCGACGGTGTGGGCCGCGACCGTGCCGTGGAACGGCATGTACTGCGGGGTGAAGATCGGCGGCCAGTCGTCCCAGCCCTCCTGCTGGTCGCGGAAGGGGATGATGGCGGGCTGCACGCCGTCCTTCTGCGGGGTGTAGCCGAGGCCGTTGATGGCGGCCTCCATGCCCAGCGCGTTGGCGTAGGAATTCTTGAGGAAGAGGTCGTATTCGTAGTTCTCGCCGTGCGGCGGGGTGGTCGGCTCGATCAGGGTGCCGTTGACGTATCCGTGCAGGTCCAGCATCATCACGGGCTGTTTGTCGATGGCGATCTGCCGGATGGCGCGGGACTCGGGCTGGCTGGCGGTGATGAAGTCCCGGTTGAGGTCGAAACCGTTGGCGTTGGCGCGGGTGCCGGCGATCCTCCCGTCCGGATTGGCCGTGACGTTGAGGTGGATACGGCTCTTCGACAGCAGCTCGGTGGTACGGGCGTCGTCCGCCGTGGCCAGCCGCTCGATGAGCTTCAGCGCGGCGTCGGTGCCCTCCCACTCGTTGCCGTGGATGTTGTTGTTGATGAACACCGGTGCCTTGTAAGCCGACTTGATCTCCCGGTCCTTGGCGGCGGCCGCGGGGGAGTGCTCGATGCGCTCTCGCATCCGCTCCTGGTCACGGGCCTGCGCCGCGGTCTCCGGCGCGGTGACCGTCACCAGATACAGCTCGTGCCCGCCCGCCGAACGCCCCGCCACCTCGACGCTGACCCGGTCGCTCAGCTTCTGAAGCTCGTTCAGCTTCGGCGCGATGGCATGATATGGCGTCAGGCCCAGCTTGACCGACTTGTCGGCCGGGTTCACCGGGGGCGGGACGAGCACGGTGTGGCGCGGATAGCCGGTGTCGTGGCGCAGGGCCGGCGTCGGCGCGCCGAGCGCGCGACTGGCCGCGGCGGCCGGAGCGAGGGCAACGGCGGTGTCCCGGCCGCCGCCTTCACGTACGGGGGGCTGTGGCTTCCGGGGAGCGGCGGTCGCCGGCGGCGGTGCGAGCAGCAGCGCGCCGGCCAGGGCCGCGGTGGCGATCAGAACGGGTCTGGGCATTCCCATGCCTTTCATACCTCCGGTTGATCGGAAGTGATCGGAACGCAGGTCTACCGGTTAAGTTCGTACTCAACAAGAGGGTCTGCTGAGACACATGCGCCCCATAAGGCGATTGGAAGCGTCGATCGTGAGTCACACCACGTCGGTGCTCCGTCCGCGGCGCCGGCCGGAGGCGGCTGCGGCGGGGGAGGCCGCGGTGGCGCGGGCGCCGGGGACCTTCCGCGTAAGGTGGGGCTGGCATCTCGCCGGGGCTTACATGGCCAGCCGTCGCCCGCCAGCGGGCTTCGCACTGGCTGCGCAACTTCTGTGACGCCGCCACCGTGAGTGATCGTCGCCACTCCAGCGCTCGGGGGATCAGCCGCAGACCGCCCTCATGACCTGCCGCCTCACCGGCGAGAACACCATCTCCTAGCGCGACGTCACAAAGCCACACCGACCGAAGATTCGAAGATTCCAGGATGAAACAACGGGAGAAGACGACCTCTCACCGACCCGCTGCGCGAAGCGCCTCGACGGACAGCAGGACGTCGCCAACCGGCGTATCGAAGACCCGCTTCGCGAGTACGACTGACGTAGCCTGCACGTGTCCGAAGCCCCTGGCGTTCTGTCCAGGGGTCTCGTCGTTCCCGGGTCCGATCACCGCGTGGTGGTCTGTCGGGTCGATAGGGCTGAGCTGAAGCGTCGAGGCGTGATCACGAGTTGCGTCGGGCCGTCCAGGTCCTGGGGTGGTGGGTGCCCGGCATCTCGCCCGATTCCGTGTGCCGCTTGGTACGGAGCACCTCCCTGGTGGTCCCGACCAGAAAGCCCAGTGCGAGCAGCCCTGCCACGATCGCACCCTGCAGAATTCCGTCGGCCTCATGTTCGTCGAGGTACGCAACATGACGGACCTCGGTGGGGTGCGCCGGGTTGTATACGACGGCTATGTGCGCTCCCGGGTTCGCATCGTTTGCGGAGCTGGGCACGATATCGACATCCGCGCGCACGGGGCCGGACGGTGTGCCGAAGTGCACGGTCACGGAGGTCGCCCAGCCTTCCTCCGACCGGCTGGTGATCTCGACCACGGTTGCGTCGGTCCTGCGGCCCTGGTCCCGGAGGTGCGCGAGCACCTGGTATTCCTGACCAGCTTCCCAACCCATGACTCCGGCGAAGGTGGCGAACATCAGAAAACCCCCGGCAACCAATCGGACTTTGGCCCAGCGAGGGGACACCAGCCACGATTCCGGACCGAGCCGCAGCAGCCCAGCCACGAGGTGGCCCGGCGAAGGAACGGCCCAGCCCTGGCGGCGTACCAGCCTGGAGATACCGTCCGCTGCAGCCAGCGCCACCGCCCAGCCGAGAAGATAGAGCCACACGGACCCAAACGGTCCGAATGCCAACCACACCACGATGGCCACGGCGGCCGCCAGCGCCCTCCACCCAAAGGGAGAGCCGTACTCATCCCGGCTGCCGCTCAGCACGGATTTGCGCTCATCCATCTGCGCCTCCACACCCCGTTACGAGATGAGACTCATCGGCTGCCGCACTGGTTGCAGTGGTAGCTGGCCGTCCTGTGTCGGGGCGCCTCGTCCGTTCCTGGGCTTCAGGCGGAACAGGGCGAGAACCGCGTCATCGGGCCGATGCCCCTGGTCGGCGAGGAGGGCGCGGATGTGTTCGAGACGCTCGAGGTCCTTCAGCCCGCGGGGTTGGACGGTGGCCTTGGCCTGGCCGATCAGGGCGGTGGCCGCCCGAGGGCTTTGCGGGCGCTCGCCGGTGGCCACGGCGAGCAGGTCGACCTCGTGCTTGGTCCGGGCCGCAGGATCGGCGATCTGCGCCGTGCCCGCCGCGCCGAGCGACAGCCCCGTCTCGTCGATGGTGAAGGAGCGGGCCCCACGCGCGGAATGGCCCGCATGGCGTCCGGCTGCAGGGCCCACGCCATGACCGTTGGGTGCAGGGATCCGTGCCACGTCCTGTCCGCTCTGAGGGCGGAAGATTCGTCCTGGTCCAGCGGGACCCCGGCTACGGCGGCTACGGCGCCGCCGACGCCCCCGTGCGGTTGGCGGCCCAGCGCCCGGCACGCTGACGGCCGCTCCGGTCAAAGCACGGTGAGAGGCTGGTGAGACCCCCCTTTCGTTCACGATCCGTTCAGCTTCCGCTCAGGTCGGCCGACGGACAATCGCCGCGATCCGGATCGCAGCCCGCGTCCCGGGCAGGAAGATCCCCGGCAAACCTGAAAGGGCCGCCCATGCTCAGCCCGACCAGCCGGTCGGTCGCGCCGGCCGACGGGCCGCCGCGTGCGGCCGTGCCCCGCTCCCCGCGCCCGTACCCGTACGAGCGTCCGGCGCTGCTGATCATCGCGGCCCTCGCCGCGATGCTGTCCCTGTGGGGCATCGACCGCAGCGCGTACCACGGCTTCTACGCGAGTGCCGTGCGCAGCATGACGGACAACCCGGTCGCCTTCTTCTACGGCTCCTTCGACCCGGGCAACTCGATCACGCTCGACAAACTGCCCGGCTTCCTGTGGCCGCAGGCGCTCTCGGCACTCGTCCTCGGATTCCACCCGTGGGCCCTGGTGCTGCCGCAGGCACTGGAGATGGTGGCCTGCGTCGTCCTGCTGCATCTGCTGGTGCGCCGCTGGGCGGGGGTTCCGGCCGGGCTGACGGCCGCCCTCTGCCTGACCCTCACGCCCGTGACCGTCGGCCTCGGGCGTTCCATAGTGGAGGACGCGCCGTTCGTCCTGATGCTGCTCCTCGCCGCCGAGGCCACCCAGCGCGCGACCGAGCGGGCCCGGCTGCGCACCCTGCTGCTCGCGGGCGTCTGGGTGGGCCTCGCCTTCCAGTGCAAGATGCTGGAGGCCTGGGCGGTGCTGCCCGCGCTCGCCGTCACCTATTGCGTCGCCGCGCCCACGACCCTGCGCCGCCGGTTCGCGCACGTGGCGTCGGCCGGCGCGGTGACCCTGCTGGTGTCGGTGTCCTGGATGGCGGCGGCCACCCTCACCCCGGCCTCGGCCCGCCCCTACCTCGATGGCACGACCGACAACTCGGCGATCGGCCTGGTCGTCGGCTACAACTTCCTGACCCGCTTCCACACGATCGGCGTCGATGCGGCCGGCACCGGCAGCATCGTCACCGGCCCCGCGGTCCACGCGGCCGGACGGGCGGGGCGCGGCATCGGCGACAGCGTCTGGAAGATGTTCGGCCCGGGTCTCGCCACACAGACCGGTTGGCTGTACCCGCTGGCCGCGCTCGGCCTCGTGGGCGGTGCGGTGACCCTGTGGCGGCGGCGCGCGCCCCGCACGGACCGCGTGCTCGCGGGCTACCTGCTGTGGGGGGTGTGGCTGGCCACGTTCTTCCTGGTGTTCAGCTTCGGCAGCGTGACCGGGCACACGTACTACATGGGCGTCGTGGCGGTCGCGCTCGCCGCGCTCGCCGGTGCCGGGGCCGCCCAGGGCGTGAGGGCCTGCCGGACCGGGCGCAGAGGAGCCTGGGTGCCGGCCGCGGTGATCGCCGCGAATACCGCCTGGTGCGTGATCCTGACGCTGCGGTACCCGGGGTTCTTCCCCTGGACGGCGCCGACGGCCACGGTGCTCTGCCTGGTGGGCCTGGGCCTGGTCGGCACCCGCCGGCCGCGCGTCGTCACCGCCGGCCTGGCCGCCTGCCTGGCAGCCGTCCTCCTCGTCCCGGCCGTGTGGTCGGCCTCCGCGCTCTCCCCGCGCTACAACGTACCGGGGTCCATGGGCCGCGTCGGCCCCACCAGTGTGCGCCCCGGCAACCCGCTGGCGCGCCTCGGCCGGCCCCGCGGGCGCCTGCTGGCCTACCTGCTGGCCCACCGGGGCGGTGCCGAGTACCTCGCGGCGATCCCCGGCTGGTCGGAGGCCGCACCGTACATCATCTCGGACAACGCTCCCATCCTGCCCATGGGCGGATTCACCGGCCGGGTCCCGTATCCGACGCCGGGCCGCTTCCATCAGCTCATCGACTCCGGCCGGCTCCGCTATGTCGTCCTGCGGAACTCCGGCAGTGTCGCGGCGAGCCACCGGGGGAGTGCGCCCGTGGACGGAGTCGTCCGGTGGACGGCGGCTCACTGCGCGGTCGTCCCGGCGGCGGAGTACGGCTCCGGGGACCGGGGGCCGGTCGTGTACCGCTGCGGCTCGGGCCACGACGAGTGACCCGGGACCACGCCGTCGCGAAGCCGACCCTCCCACGCACCACCCTGTGCTGGGCCCGTGCCGAGCGCACCCAGTGGTCCGAGATCACGTCAACAGCCGCCCCGGAGCCGTCACTTCTCCTCTGACTCCGAGCGTCAGGTGGCCAGGGACGCTCGGATCCGCCCTCCGTGACGATTCGTAGTTGGCCACTGTGTCGACCGATGGTTGGCCATCGGGCGCGTGAACTGCCTGGCCGAGTCTGATTCGGGAGACCGACGTACTTCGGCTCCCGTGCTGTGCAGCGGGGCCGAAGGGGTGCCGTCCTCGCTCCGACTCAGGTCTGGGTGGCTTGGGTCACCATGCGTTGATGACCGGCGCGTCGGGTTCGTACTGCCGCCAGGCCTCGTTGAGGCGCGCGAGCCGGTCCGCGGCGGCGATGCCGCGCAGGGACGCGACCTTGCCGTCGCTGAGTTCGAACGCCACGGCGCCCACGACCCGGTCGTCGACGACGGCGAGGACGGCCGGGGAGCCGTTGACCAGCGCGATGTGGAACGCGGGGGAGCCGCCGGCCAGCCGCCGCTTCGCCGGAGTGGGCTTGAAGCCGGCCCGCACGTAGGAAGCGACGCGCTCGCGCGTCGTGCACCGCAGCAGCCGCCTGGCCAGTCCGGCGCCGTCCGAGACCGCGGTCGCGTCGTCGGTGAGCAGGGCCACCAGCCGTTCGGTGCGCCCCGACGTGGCGGCGGCGAGGAACTCCTCGACGATCCGGCGCGCGGACGCGGGGTCCACCTCGTCGCCGCCGCGACGCTCGGCGACGACCCGGCGTCGGGCCCGGTGGACATGCTGCTGGCTCGCGGACTCGGTGATGTCGAGGATCCCGGCGATCTCGGCGTGGGGGTACGAGAAGGCCTCGCGCAGGACGTAAGCGGCCCGCTCGACCGGCGAGAGGCGCTCCATGAGGGTCAGTACGGCCAAGGACACCGATTCGCGCTGCTCGAAGGTATCGGCAGGGCCGAGCATCGGGTCGCCCTCGAGGAGTGGCTCGGGCAGCCAGTCTCCGACAGCGCGCTCATGGCGCGCCTGCGCCGAGCGGAGCCGGTCGAGGCAGAGATTGGTGACGACCTTGGTCAGCCACGCCTCCGGCACCTCGATACGTTCCCGGTCCGCGGCCTGCCAGCGCAGGAACGCGTCCTGGACGGCGTCTTCGGCGTCGGCCGCCGAGCCGAGCAGACGGTACGCGAGCGAGGCCAGCCGGCCCCGGCTGGCCTCGAACCGATCGATGGCTGCACTGTCCATGCGGCACAGCCTATGCGGCGACCCTCACACCGACCCGGTCAGGCGCGGTGGCCAGGCGGCGCTTGCGCTTCGGCATGCCGAAGGTCGGGTGGGCGATGCCCCACCCGGCCCCCTTGAGCACGCCCGACTTGAGCCGCGCGGCGGTCCGGCCGCCCAGGTACCAGGACTTCGCCCGGGCGTCCCCGTCCACCATCTGAAAGATCGCGTCCCGCCGCCCGAGACTGATGTGGTTGCCGTGGTACTTCAGCCCGGTGGTCGGGACCTTGCTGCCCGTCAGGCGCGCGATGATCGCGGCGGTCGCCTGCATGTTGGTGAAGCCGGCCGAGGCGCAGGACATCGGCAGCGGCCGGCCGTTCTCGCCGATCGCATAGGCGCAGTCACCGGCGGCGTAGACGTCCGGGTGCGAGACCGAGCGCATGGTGCGGTCGACGACGATCTGGCCGGTCTCGGCGACCTCCAGGCCGCTGGCGGCCGCGATGGGGTGCACGGCGAACCCGGCCGACCACACGGTCACGTCGGCCGGGATGGACGTACCGTCGGCGACGATCGCCCGTGTCGGCTCGACGGCTTCGACGGCGGTGTGCTCGTGGACGGTGATGCCGAGCCGGTCGAAGGCCTGGCGCAGGTGACGGCGGGCCTTCGGGGAGAGCCAGGCGCCCGGCTCGCCGCGGGCGGCGAGCGCGACCGAGAGGTCGGGCCGGGACTCGGCGAACTCGGTGGCGGTCTCGATCCCGGTCAGCCCCTCACCGACGACCAGCACGGTGCCGCCCTCGCCCAGGCCGGCCAGGCGCTCGCGCAGACGCAGCGCCGAGGACCGGCCGGTCACATCGAAGGCGTACTCGGCCACGCCGGGGACGCCATGGTGGGCTACGGAGCTGCCGAGCGTGTAGAGAAGCGTGTCGTACGCGAGCTCGCCGTCGCAGGCCTCGCCGGTCACGGCGACAGCCCTGCGCTCGGGGTCGACACCGGTGACGCGCGCCAGGCGCAGCCGCACCCCGGTACCCGCGAATACGTCGGCGAGATTGCGGAACGCGAGATCCTGGCCGATCGCGAGCTGGTGGAGCCGCATCCGCTCGACGAAGTCGGGCACGGCGTTGACGACAGTGATCTCGGTGTCGGCGGGGGAGAGCCGGCGGGCCAGGTTTCCGGCGGCGAAGGCCCCGGCGTATCCGGCGCCGAGTACGACGATGCGGTGCTTCATGGCTTTGCTCCTGTCTCGTTCGCGTGCCCCTTGAACGAGACGGCGCCCCGATCGCTGACAGGAGCCGGGTGTGACGCGGGTCACCGAGCTAAGGTGAGCGGCTGAGCCTCCGACAGGCGCCTGGGTCTGTCTGGGCAGTCGAAACGGGGCGATGGCCAACCGCTTGGGCTCGTTGGCGCTGTCCCAGATGCGACCGGTGTAACCGCATTCGCGGTTCTTCTGGGGCTGCGGCTGTACCTGTACGCCTTCGTCAAGAACACCTTCGACTCCTAGATCCAATGGGCCAAGACGCACAACAGCCTGTTCGTGCTGACCTGGGACGAGGACGACTTCACCCCCGCCAACCACATCCCGACGATCATGGTCGGGCCGAGGGCCAGGGCCGACGAGTACGCCCAGAAGATCAACCACTACGACGTGCTGCGCACACGCAGTCGGCCATCTCCCGGATCTGCGTGATCTGCCGTCGGGCGCCCTGTGTCCGGGAGGCTCGGATTCAGGGATGGAGGGCCGCCTCGCCCATGACGCGGACGCCCGTCTCCTCCCCGGGGCGCACCGGCACCGGGCCCGCGATTCGGATGTCGACCGGGGTGTCGTGGCCCTCGACGGCCACGGTGACCATGGCGTCGTGGCCGTGGTAGCAGACGTCCGTGACCGTGCCCCGGGCCGCGCCGTCGCAGTCCAGGGCGGTCAGCCGGAGTTGTTCGGGGCGGAGCAGGACCGTGCCGGCCCGGAGTCCGTTCGCGGGGACGGTGAGGGGCACGGGACCGAGCGCGGTCAGGGCCGTGCCGTCGCGGTCGACGGTGCCGGGAAGCAGTACGGCTTCGCCGACGAAGCGGGCGACCCAGGGGTCGGCGGGGCGCCGGTAGAGGTCCTGCGGGGTGTCGCACTGGGCGACCTCGCCGTCGCGTACGACGGCGACGAGGTCGGCGGTGGACAGGGCCTCCTGCTGGTCGTGGGTGACGAGCACGGCCGTCGCACCCGTGGCCCGCAGCGCCGCCCGAACATCCGACCGCACGCCTGCTCGCAGCGCGCTGTCCAGGGCGTTGAACGGCTCGTCCAGTAGCACGAGTTGGGGCTTTGGGGCGAGTGCGCGGGCCAGTGCGACGCGCTGTTGCTGCCCCCCGGACAGCTCGTGCGGCATGCGGTCGCCGTAGCCGGCGAGCCCGACCAGTTCCAGCAGTTCCCCGGTGCGGCGCCGCCGTTCGCCGCGGTCGGCGCCCGTCAGTCCGAAGGCGACGTTGCGGGCCACGTTCAGGTGGGGGAAGAGGGCGCCCTCCTGGGGCACGATGCCGATCCGGCGCCGCTCCGGTGGGAGGTGGACGCCGGGCCCGCCGAGAAGCCGGTCGCCGAGCCGGACCGTGCCGGTGTCGGCGCGCAGGAAGCCGGCGACGACCCGGAGCAGCGTTGTCTTGCCGCAGCCGGAGGGGCCCAGGACAGCGGCCAGCGCCCCTGCTGGAACGGTGAGTTCGAGGCCACGAAGGACCGGTTCCTCGGGTCCGTAGGACTTGGTGAGCCCTTGGATGTGCAGTTCGTTCATGTTCTGTGCCTGCCCAGGAGGTAGGAGGGAATGGCGGCCAGCAGGATCAGCGCGGCGGCGTACGGAGCGGCGGCCGCGAAGGATCCCGCTCCCGTCTCGGTCCACAGCCGGGTGGCGAGGGTGTCCATACCGGTGGGGCGCAGCAGGAGGGTCGCGGGGAGTTCCTTCATACAGACCACGAAGGTGAGTGCGGCCCCGGCGGCCACACCGGGCGCGGCGAGCGGCACGGTGATCTCGCGCAGCACCTGCCACGGCCGCCGCCCGAGGGAACGGGCCACGTCGTCAAGGACGGGCGGCGCCTGGAGGACGGCGGCGCGGGTTGCGGCCACCGCGACGGGCAGGAACAGCACGGCGTACGCGCCGATGAGCAGCGGGAGTTGCTGGTAGAGGGGGTAGGCATAGCGGACCGCGACGAAGACCAGCGCGAGGGCGACCGTGATGCCAGGCAGCGCGTGCCCGGCGTACGCGGCCTGCTCCAGCAGACGGGCGCCGCGCCCCCGGTGCCGGGCGGCGATCACCCCGACCGGCAGGGCGAGGAGCGTGGTGAGGCCGGCGCCCGCGGCGGCGACACCGAGGGTGGACCAGGCCGTTTCCGTGAGCCCGTCCAGATCCCAGGTGGCAGAGTTTCCGACGGCCAGCCAGTACCCGAGGACGGCCAGGGGGAAGACCACGGCGACGGCCACGACCGCCGCGCACCACAGGAGGGCGGGCGGTCGCCAGCGGCCGAGGGCGACCGGGACCGCCGGGCGGGCGGTGCCCCTTCCGGTCCTGGCATGCCCGGCTCGGCCGCGCGTCCGGGCCTCGGCGGCGACCAGGGCGACCGTCATCACCACCAGCACCACGCTGAGTGCGGCCGCCGGGGTGCGGTCGAAGGAGGCGCGGTACGAGGTGTGGATGGCCAGGGTGAAGGTGTCGTACCGCATCAGCGAGACCGCGCCGAAGTCGGAGAGCGTGTACAGCGCGACGAGCAGGGCACCGCCCCCGGCCGCCGGTCGCAGTTGGGGCAGGGTGACCCGGACGAACGTCCGCAGCGGCCCGTTCCCCAGGGAGCGCGCGGCCTCCTCCTGCGCCGGGTCGATGCCGCGCAGCGCGGCGGTGACCGGCAGGAGGACGTAGGGGAAGCTGACCAGCGTCATCGCGAGCGCGGCTCCGCCGAAGCCCGCGAGCCCCGGCGCGGCCGACAGCCAGGCGAACGCCGTGACATAGCTGGGCACGGCGAGCGGCAGGGTGGCCATTACCGACCAGGCGCGGGCCCCGGGCAGTGCGGTGCGCACGGTCAGCCAGGCCAGCGAGACCCCGAGCACCAGAGAGCCCGCCACGACCAGGGCGGTCAGGCCGAGGCTACGGCCTAGGAGGTCCCGGGTGCGCGGGTCGGAGACGACGTCCCAGGCGAAGGCGGGACCGCGCTCCAGAGCGCGGACGGCGAGGTAGCCGAGGGGCAGCAGGGCGAAGGCGGCGGCCAGGCAGGCGGGTACGAGCAGAACCAGGGGCGGCCTCCGGCCGGCCGTACCTCCGCTTCCTGGCGTATGCGCCCTTCCGGGCAGGGGCAGGCGGAAGGAACGGGCCCAGCGGGCGGAACGGGCCGGGCTGCCCTGGCCCGGCCCCTCTGCACGCTCGGGACGCTCAAGCCCGGGCGGGGCAGGGGCTCGGGCCGGGCGTTCGGTGGCGGACGGCGGTGTGTGCACAGCGAGTCAGACCAGACCTTGGTCCTGAAGCATGGTCAGTGTCTCCTGCAGGGACTCCAGTTTGCCCAGGTCGATGTCGGGGGACTCGAGCGATTCGAACGGCGGCAGGTCCTTCACCGAGCTGGTGATACCCGCGGCCAGCGGGTACTCCTTCGTCTCGTCCGCGAAGTAGGTCTGCGCCTGCTTCGACAGCAGGAAGTCCAGGGCCCTCTGAGCGGTCTCGCTCTGCCCGCTGTCCTTGAGGATGCCCGCGCCCGCGACGTTGATCAGCGCGCCGGGGTCCTTGCCGGGTAGGAAGTGCAACTTGGCGGCGACCTTGTCCTCGCCCTTCTCGGCCACTCGCTCGTACCAGTAGTAGTGGTTGACCAGACCGAGAGAGACCTCGCCGGACTCGACGGCGTCCAGGGTGGCGAGGTTGTGGGCGTAGGCCTTGGCCCCGTTCGCCTTCAGGCCCTTGAGCCAGGTGCGGGTGGCGTCGTCGCCCTCCAGGACCCGCATCCCGGTGACGAAGGCCTGGAAGGAGGCGTTGGTGGGCGCGAACCCGACCTTGTCCTTCCACTCCGGCTTGACGACGTCGAGGACGGTGTCGGGGAGTTCGTCCTCGCGGACCTTGTCCGGGTTGTACGCGATGACGCGGACGCGCCCCGAGAGGCCGACCCAGTCACCGTCGGAGCCGCGGTACGCCTTGTCGACCTTGTCGAGGGTGGCCGACGGCAGCTTCTGCAGCACGCCCTGCTTGGACAGGGCTCCGAGCGCGCCGGCGTCCTGGGAGAAGAACAGCCCCGCCTTAGTACGGTGGCCCTCCTCCAGGATCTGGGCGGCGAGTTCCGCGCTGTCGCCGTATCTCACCTCGACCTTGCTGCCGACTGCCTTCTCCAACTCGTCCAGAAGCGGCTTGACCAGCTTCTCATTGCGGCCGGAGTAGATGACGAGGGCGGAGTCCCCGTTCTCGGCTCCGGCGCCGCTGTCGTCGGAGCCGCAGGCGGCGAGGGCGGGAAGCAGCAGACCGGCCGCGGCCAGCGCGGTGATCCGGCGCGCCGAGGGGCGTCGCATCGTGTGGTGCCTTCCTTGCTTGTGTGCCGCTGGTCACGTCGACGGATAGCGGACGGAAGCAATGCTGTGACTTGTTCCTGACCTTGCTATGAATAAGGTAAACCTTACCTAACAGTCAAGATTCCCTTTGCAGGCAGACGTTGCCAGGAAAGTGCGCGCCCCGTGATACACCCGTCCAAGCCCCTCCCGGCTCCGCCCGCCGTCCCCTCAACTGTCCCGTCCCTCCCGGATCCGCTCCCGCCGTCCGACATGCCGTGCCCGCGCGGAGTGCCGCTACCCGTGCCGCCGGACAGTGTGCCCTTCGCGCGCGAACTCGCCGCGCACGGGGAACGCTTGGCGCTCATCACCCCTGAGGGAGAGCTGTCGTACCGCGAGCTGGCCGAGCGGGTGGCCGCCACCGCGGAGCGCCTCGGTCCCGTACGGCGGCTGGTGCTGCTGGCCGGCGCCAACAGGACCGACGCGCTCGTCACGCACCTGGCCGCACTGTCCGTCGGGCACCCCGTCCTGCTCGTCCCCGGGGACAACGAGAGCACGATCCGCTCACTGACCCAGGCGTACGCCCCCGACGTCGTGGCCCGCCCGGACGCCGGCGGGGTGTGGACCATTCACGAACGGCACCGCGAGAGCGTCCACACCCTCCACCCGGACCTCGCTCTGCTGCTGAGCACCTCCGGCTCCACCGGCTCGCCCAAGCTGGTGCGCCTGTCCCAGGAGAACCTTCAGGCCAACGCCGATTCCATCGCCACGTACCTCGGCATCGACGACACCGACCGGGCGGCCACCACACTGCCCATGCACTACTGCTACGGCCTGTCCGTCATCCACAGTCATCTGGCGCGCGGTGCGGGGCTCGTCCTCACCGAGCGGTCGGTGTCCGACCCGGCCTTCTGGGAGGAGTTCCGCGCCGCCCGCGCCACCTCGCTGGCCGGGGTGCCGTACTCTTTCGATCTGCTCGACCGGGTCGGCTTCGAGCGGATGGAGCTGCCGCACCTGCGCCGCGTCACCCAGGCCGGAGGCCGGCTCGCACCCGAACGTGTCGTGCGGTACGCCGAATTGGGCCGCCGCTCCGGCTGGGAGTTCGTCGTGATGTACGGCCAGACCGAGGCCACGGCCCGGATGGCCTACCTCCCGCCGCACCTCGCGGCCCGGCACCCCGGGACCGTCGGCGTGCCGATCCCCGGCGGTTCCTTCCGGCTGCGGCCGGTCGACGGCCACGGCCCGGACGCCCGTGAACTTGTCTACTCGGGGCCGAACGTGATGCTCGGATACGCGCGGGACCCGGCCGACCTCGCCCTCGGCCGGACCGTGCAGGAACTGCACACCGGCGACCTCGCCCGGCGCACACCCGACGGGCTCTACGAGATCGTGGGCCGCCGCGCCCGCTTCGCCAAGATACTCGGGCTGCGCATAGACCCGCAGCGCGTCGAAACCGTGCTGGAGCAGCACGGGGTCACCGCCTACTGCGCGGCGGACGGCGAGGCTCTGGCCGTGTGTGCCCTCGGCGCGGCCGGCGAGGTGACGCGGATCCAGCGGCTGGTCGCGGCCGAGTGCGGGCTCCCCGCTCGCACCGTACGGGTCCGGGGCCTGGCCCGGCTCCCCCGCCTGGCCACGGGCAAGCCCGACTACGAGGCCGTGCGCCGGCTGACGCGCCCCGCGGAGGAGGAGGCGGCGCCCGCGCCCGGTAAGGACCTCCGCCGCCTCTACGCAGAGATCTTCGACCGCGCATACGTCACCGAGGACAGCAGTTTTGTCGGTCTCGGCGGCGACTCACTGTGCTACGTCGAGTTGTCCCTGCGCCTGGAGGAGGCACTGGGCCGGCTGCCCGCCGACTGGCACACGAGCACGATCCGCGAGCTACAGGCCCTGGCGGCGCCGGCACCTGAGCGACCGGACGAACGAAAGGAACGAGACCAACACGATGACCATCGGGACGCGCCGGAGCCGCGGCGGGCCCGACCGGCTGCGGGACTCCAGAAAGCGCTGCGGTCCTGGACCACTGTGGACTCCTGGCGGACCTTCCGCACTCTGGAGACCGGCATCGTCCTGCGCGCCGTCGGGATCGTCTGCATCGTTGGCTCGCACATCCAGCTCTTCGACGTCATGGGCTTCGCCCACGTCCTTGTCGGCGTCGCGGGCTACAACTTCGCCCGTTTCCAACTCACCGACGCCGGGCGCCGTGAGCGCGTACGGCGCCTGTGGCGCAGCATCGCCCGTATCGCCCTGCCGAGCATGGTGTGGATCACCGGCGCGGTGGCGCTGACCGACTTCTACGAACCGGCCAACGCCCTGCTGCTCAACAGCCTGTTCGGCCAAGTGACCGACCGTTTCGAGTGGGCCTACTGGTTCGTGGAGGCCCTGGTCCACTTCCTGGTGGTCCTCGCCGTCCTCCTGGCCGTACCGCTGCTGGACCGGCTGGAGCGACGGTACGCCTTCGGGGTGCCGCTGACACTCATGGGCATCGGCCTCATCGGCCGCTACGACCTGCTGGGCCTGGAACCTGTCCGCCCTCATCTGAGCCCCGCCGTGGTCTTCTGGCTGTTCGCGCTGGGGTGGGCGGCAGCGCGGGCGCGCACGGCCGGGCAGCGGGCGCTGTTGACGGCGGCACTGCTGCTCACCGTGCCGGGCTTGTTCCATGACCAGCCTGTGCGCACCGCCATCGTGATCGCCGGACTGGGGTTGCTGATCTGGGTGCCGACGCTGCCCAGCCTTGCCCCGCTCAGCGCGCTCGCGGGTGTCCTGGCGAGCTCTACGCTCTACATCTACCTGACGCACTATCAGGTCTATCCTTACCTCGAGGACGGATTCCCGCTCACCGCCCTGTTCGCTTCCCTTGCGGTCGGTGTCGGCTATGGGGCTGTCGTGACCCGGGTGGCGCGGAGGGTCCGGTGGTTGTGACCGGGAGTGAGTGGCCCGGGGAACCCGCCTTGAAGGGGTGGCGGTGGTCGGCCCACCGTCGCCCGCGGACCGGGCCGGACCGGCATCGACGGCTCGATCCGGTCCGGTATCGCATCACTGATCACCAGGGGTGCCTTCGGAAGGTCAGATCGGGACCTGCGAGGACGGCGAGTGCCATGCGTCGTCGTGGGGAGAGACGCGATCAGTGGGGCCGTGCCGCGCAGGCGCGGTCGTGCGAGGGCCGCTCGCCGGTGGTCAGGAAACCGGTGACCGCGTGGTTCGTCCTGGGCTGGTGGGGGCCGGACGGCAATGTCCGCCTGGTGGTGGCCACCGCCGACCCGGCCACCCTGCCAGCGAAGGCGACCTGGTACCTGGCCACCGACCTGCCCCGCCTGGGCTCCCCACGCGCCGCCGAATCGCCCTACCCGCCCGCCACGCTGGCCGAGATCGTGCGGATCTACGGGCTGCGCCACTGGGTCGAGCAGAGCTACAAACAGGTCAAGGATGAACTCGGCTGGGCCGACTTCCAGGTCCGCTCCGACACCGCCATCCGGCGCGCCACCAAACCCTCGTGAACTGCGCGTTCAGCTTCTGCTGGAACACCTGGTTCGCCCCGCCGTCACCCACTCCAGCCGATCCATCACCCGGGCCTGACGCACTGCCAGGCACGTTAGAGAGGGGGAGAACCGGAGTCCCAGCAGCCCCAACCGGCCTCCTGGCCCCAAGCACTCCCGGCCGTCCGTGGCTGGCTGACGCCCTGGGCCACGCTGCAACGCTACTGGCGGGCATGGTCGACGAAGCCCCCGCCCCCAGCACTCCAGGAACTTGATCAACACCGTCGGCAGCGGCAGACCCCTCGATCTCTACTGCCCGATCCAACAAACCACCGCTAGAGGGTGCTGCGACAGCAACCCTCCGCCGCTACGAACGTTCGAACGTGTTCGACGGAGAATTTTGCTATACAACTGATGGAACATTCGATGTTGATGATCGAACAGTCTACGAAGACTCGTCACTCAAGGTTTCGTCGTAGTATCGGGGTGACCTAGCCTCCGCTCCATGTCTAGTCTCTCCCGCCGCAGGCTCCTCGGTGCCCTCGCCGGTGGCACTGCGCTCTCTTTCCTGCCCCCGTCGCTGCTGAAGGCGATGGCCGCGCCGCTGCCTCCCGGTGGTATGGATGCGATTGAACACGTCATCATCCTGATGCAGGAGAACCGTTCCTTCGACAACTACTTCGGCTCCCTCAAGGGCGTGCGCGGCTTCGGCGACCGTACGCCGCTGCGTCTGCCCACCGGAGCCACCGTCTTTGAGCAGCCGCGGTCAGGCGGTGGCAAGGTCCTGCCGTTCTCGGCCCGGCAGGCGGCGATCGACGTCGGCCGCCCCGAGAACGACATCCAATACCTCGGCTCGCTCCCGCACGGCTTCTCCGACGCCAACCAGGCCCGGGGGAACGGCTGGTGGAACGACTGGGTCGCGGCCAAGGGCCAGAGCACCATGGCCTTCTACGACCGGCGCGACATCCCCCTCCAGTACGAATTGGCCGACCGTTTCACCATCTGCGACGCCTGCTTCTGCTCGGTCTACGGCTCGACCAACCCCAACCGCAACTACCTGTGGACCGGCACGACCGGCTACGAGCCGGACAGCGCCAACCGGGCCGTTACCAACGCCGCGTACTCCTACACCCACCCGGGTTACGACTGGACGACGTACCCCGAGCGCCTGGAGGCCGCCGGCGTCTCCTGGCAGATCTACCAGGAATGGGACAACTTCACCGACAACGCGGTGGAGTACTTCCGGCCCTGGAAGCAGATCGGCCGGAAGATCCTGTCCAAGGTCAGCGCCCAGTACTCCACCACAGAGCAGTTCTACGACGGCCTGTGGAGCAAGACCGCGGACCAGCGGAAGGCCGCGCTTGCCCAGTTCCAGCAGGGCATCGACTCGCTGACCGAGGCGGAACGCCAGCTTTTCATGCGAGGCGCCTACCGCTCCGAGCCGGACACTCTCGTCCAGCGGATCAGATCCGACATCAAGGACGGCACGCTGCCGAAGGTCAGCTGGCTGGTTCCGACGGCGGCGCTCTCCGAGCACCCCAGCTCCTCCACCCCGGTCGGCAGCGCCAACCTCATCTACGATCTCCTCGACGCCATCGCGAGCGACCCGAAGACCTGGTCGAAGACGGCTCTGTTCATCAACTTCGACGAGAACGACGGCTACTTCGACCACGTGCCCGCCCCGGTCGCGCCCCGGCCCGACTCCGGCAACAGTGACGACTGGTTCAACGGCAAGCCGGTCGGCCCCGGTCCGCGCGTGCCGATGACGATCGTGTCGCCGTGGACGGTGGGCGGTTTCGTCTGCTCGGAGGCGTTCGACCACACCTCGGTCATCCGGTTCCTGGAGAAGTGGACCGGCGTCCAGGAGCCCAACATCAGCGCCTGGCGCCGCAGCGTGTTCGGCGACCTGACCTCCGCCTTCGACTTCAACCGCGGATACGCGCAGCCCAAGGTGGAGCAGCCCGGCCCGGTGCCGGCGCGGGTCGGCCGCTGGAACCCCGTACCGCCGAAGAACCAGTCGCTCCCGGAGCAGGAGGCCGGCATCCGCCCGACGCGCCCCTCCCCGTATCGGCTGTCCCTGCGGGCCGACGTCACCGGCTCCGACGTACGCCTCCAGCTCGGCAACGCAGGCACCACCGCCGCCACGTTCACCGCCTACCCCGGAGACGGCACCTCCCCGCGCGCGTGGACCGTCTCAGCGGGCGGGACCGCCGACAACACGATCGGGTACGGCGCCGACGGCTACGACCTGCAGGTCCACGGCCCCGGCTGGTCCGTCTGGGAGCTGCGCGGCACCGGCGTGGGCGCCGAGGCGTACCTCGTCGAGCAGGCCGTCCCCGGCCAGGTGAAGGTCCGGTGCGCCAATCCCTCAACCGCCACCCGCACGCTCCTCGTCGGCGAGTCCGTCTACCCGCGCAAACCCGGTGACCATGTCCAGACCGTCACCCTCGCGCCCGGCGAGTCCCAGACCGTGCCGATCCAGCTCCCGGACCACGGCTGGTACGACGTCGTGGTCGTCGACCAGGGAGACCCGGCGTTCCTGCGCCGGATGACCGGCCGCCTGGCCGACGGCAGGCCCGGCGTCACCGACCCGGCGACCGGTGCTGCCCCGGCGCTGGCCGCGACGATCACCCTGCCGGAGCCGCTGCCCTCCCAGGACACGCCGCTCGTGCAGGGCAACCCGGCCGATGTCGTCGTCACCGTGCGAAACCAGGCCGACGCCAAGCTCGACCGGCTCTCGGTCGCCCTACTCGCCCCCTCCGGCTGGACGGTCGAGCGGGCCGCGGCGGCGCCGACGGTGGTCGCACCCGGGGATTCGGCCGACGTGCGCTTCACCGTTACACCCGCTCCGAACGCCACCGCAGGCAGCCTGGTGGTCGCCGCCCACGGCGACGGCAACGGCCTGCTCAGGCTCGCCGACGCGCGTGTCCGCTCCGGGGTCGCCCCTGCGATGAGCGTCTCGCTGACCGGTCCGGCGAGTTCGCCCGGCACCGACGGCACCGTTCTCTCGCCGGGCAGGCCGGTCACCGTGACCGCCACCGTCACCAATTCCGGCGGCACCCCGCTCACCGGCCTGACCGCCACGCTGGACCTCCCGACGGGCTGGACCGCCACCCCCAGGGGCGACGCGCCGACGGCCGTTCCAGCCCGCTCTTCCGCCCGCCTGGAATGGGACGTCGTCGTGCCCGCCTCGGCGGCGCGCGCTGCTGGCAGCCTCAAAGCGACCGTCACGGCGAATCCGAGTGGCAGAGTCCAGCAGGCGACCGCGTCCCTGTCCGCCAAGACCGGGCCCGTCATGACCGGCTACCTGCTCGCGGAGGACTTCGAGTCCGTCGCCCCTGCGCTGGCCTCGGCGGCCGACCTCAGCCGGCCCGGCTTGCTCGGCTGGACCCGGACCACCCCCGAGGGCTGGACGGTCACCAACGCGCCGGCCATGCCGCAGGGCACCCGGGAGCTGCAGGGCTGGACCTTCCTGTCCAAGCAGTTCTGGTTCCCCGGCGGGCAGGACCGCCCCAACTTCAGCCGTGCCCTCGGCGTCGTCGCGGTCGCCGACCCCGACGACTGGGACGACACTGGCAGCCCGTCCGGCCGGGGCCGGTTCGACTCGACGCTGACCACCCCGGCGGTGGCCATCCCGTCGGGCACCTCCACCCTCCACCTCGGCTTCGACTCCCACTACCGGCAGGAGAGCCCGCAGGAGGCCGAGGTCACCGTCCAGTTCGACACGGGTGACAAGGTCCAGTTGCTGCACTACAGCAGCGCTACCTCCGGGAACACCAACAAGGGCCAGGACCAGGAGAACCGCCTCGTCCGGCTCTCCTGCCCCGTCCCGGCCGAAGCCGCGTCGGCGAAGGTCAGCTTCCGGATCTTCAACGCGGGCAACAACTGGTACTGGGCGATCGACAACGTCCGCGTGGGCACCAGCCCGATCACCGACGCCTGACCGGCTGGCGGCCTGACCGGGCTCCGCTCGGGGACGTACAGTCGTCCCCGAGCGGAACCGCGGTGATGCCTCAGTCTTCGACAGCGTGCCCTGGAACCTCGTGATCAAAGCGGTGGAGGCTCACACCGATCAACGCTGGGTGGTTCTGTACGTGGAGCGATGGCTGCATGCTCCGCTTCAACTGCCCGACGGAACCTTGCAGGTGCGGGACCGGGGAACTCCGTAAGGATCTTCGGTTTCGCCCGTGCTGGCGAATCTGTTCCTCCACTACGCCTTCGATATGTGGATGGCGCGGGAGTTCCCGACTTTCACTTTCGAACGCTACGTGGACGACGCGGTCGTGCACTGCGTCAGCGAACGCCAAGCCAGAAGGCTGGCGGCAGCGATAGGGAGCAGGATGCGGAGGTCGGGCTGTGGCTGCATCCGACCAAGACACGGATTGTCCACTGCAAGGACGCGAACGGGCAGGGCTCGTATGAAGCACACGTCATTCACATTGGCGCATCCATCGGCGCACAGGCCATACCTTCGCTCAGCTCGCACGCATCATCAATCAGATCGTGCGTGGGTGGCTTCAGTATTACGGGGCGTTCTATCGCTCCGCCCCGAAGCCACTCCTGCGGCGCATCAACGCTTACCTGGTGCGCTGGATCCGCAGGAAGTACAAACGGCTGGCCGGTTTCAAGAAGTCCAAGGAATGCTTCCTGGGCATCACGAAGCGATACCCAGGAATGATTGCCCACTGGCGCTTGTGCCGCAATTTCTGGTGACCAGGGTGACAAGAGCCGTGTAACGGGAGACTGTTACGCACGGTTCTGTGGTAGCCGGAGGGTGAAACTCCCTCCGGCTACCCGAACCGACCAGCTTTTCGCCGGGCGCATCCGCCGTGAAGTCGCGCAGCACGCGGCTCCAACACCGCCGCCGACCACATCGAGGCCACGAAACTGGCTCTGGCCCAGTTGCCGAAACGGCTCCGGCGGGGGCGTAGGACGCTGATCCGCACCGACTCTGGCGGCGGCACGCACGAGTTCGTCGCCTGGCTCGCCCGGCGCGGGCGGTGGCTGTCGTACTCGATCGGGATGACCATCACCGACGCCACCCATCAGGCCGTCCTGAAGGTCCCGGCTTCCACCTGGACGCCGGCCGTCGAACCCGACGGCGAGATCCGCGACGGCGCCTGGGTCGCCGAACTCGCCGGCGACTGCCTGACAGGCTGGCCGAAGGAGCTACGGCTGATCGTGCGCGAGGAACGGCCGTACCCCGGCGCCCAGTTACGCTTCACCGATGCCGACGGCATGCGGTTGACCTGCTTCGCCACCAACACGGCCGGCGAGGCGATCACCGCCCTCGAACTGCGCCACCGGCAGCGGCCCCGGGCCGAGGACCGCATCCGCGCTCCCCGAACCGGCCTGCGCAACCTCCCTCTCCACCGTACGGCTCAGAACCAGATCTGGTTCGAGATCATCCAGTTCGCCCTGGACCTGCTCGCCTGGACGCCCCTGCTCGCCCTGTCCGGCGCCGCGCGGCTCTGGGAGCCCCGCCGACTGCTGCTCCGCCTCTTCTCCGCCGCCGCCCAGTTCGTCGCCACTGGCCGCCGCCGCATCCTCCGCCTTGCCGGGCACTGGCCCTGGACCGGCGTGCTCACCGGCGCCCTAGACCGGCTCCAAGCCCTCCCGAACCCCGGCTGACCAGCACTTTCCCGCCCCTGCGAGCAACACGAGCCCACCGGAGCCGTGGAACCCGGCGCACACCCCGACGCGACAGCCGGGCACTCAACCTGCCGAAAATCCTCATCACACTCACCACAAAGGGTCTGTCAGCAAGCTGACGGGCCCTCATGAACCATCGAGACTAATTCGGCGCCTGCCCCACGCGGCTGTCAGCACCCACAAACCCCTTGTAGAGCGCTTGTGAAGACCCGTCATGTCGCTCTCATGAACTCTGCACGGCTTCCTCGATTAAATCTTGATCATTACCGTTACGGTGGTGATCCCTTTTACGGGGAGTGCATCTCCTACCAGGAAGCAGAAGCGTGAAGAAACGTACTACCCTCATATGCGCGGCAATTGGTGCGGCAGTTACCCTTGCCGGGGTCTTACCCCAGCAGACGCCGGTCACAGGACAGGACACCGTCACCCCGGTCGCACAGACCAAACCCCTGAACCCGCAGTACGTCACTACGGCGAACAGCGAAATCACCATGACGGTCGACCTGACCCAGGAGCAGATCGACAAGGCACGCGGCCGCGTCAAGGCGGACAAGCCGCTCGGGAAACCGAAACAGACCAGCAAGCGCTCTGCCGATGCGAACCGGCAGAGCGGCAAGCCCATGACGCTCGCCGACGCCTACAAGCAGGCCGCGGACAGCATCAAGGAAGCCCACGCTAATCCCTACAAGGACTTCGGCAAGGGAGCGCAGACCGCGACCGCAGGCGACGGCAGCAAGATGAACATGAGCCTCGCCGCTTCCTACGATCTCAACGAGAGCACTGTCGGCTACCCGGTCGGAACCACCCCGCCGGCCACCCTGGAAGCCTTGTGCTTCGGCGGTACCGCAGAGTTCGACGCGGTGATTGACCGCTTCACCGCATGCGGGCGCACCAAGCTCACCGCCAAGTACTACAAGGTCGACTCCAGGACTGGCACCCGCGAATACATGGGCACGAACACCGGTCTCGTGCAGCTGTACACCCAGCAGTACAACAACGAGCGCTCTACCCGCATGTTCGCCAAGATGCAGAAGGACTCCGTCACCTACGACTGGGGCTGGTGGGACAACATCTGGACCGCCCCCGGCGTGGACCTCACCGTGATCGGCAACTGCTGGGGAGACACCAACAGCTGCTCGGCGACCGGCTCCCCCATCACCCTGGACTGGCAGAACTGGAACAGCATCGACACCTGGTTCCACTGGAACGCCAACAGCGACGAAACCAAGGGCATCGGCCGGGACAAGATCGCCGCTCACGGCACGCACGTTGAGCTCTACACCGACAGCGGCGACTACCGGTCCGAGTCCCGTGCGTCCATCTCTCGCCGCCTGGTGCGTTGCGACTCCGCCAGCTACATCTACGCAGACTGGCCGAAGGGCTGCGTCTTCCTCGAGACCATCCCCCGCATGATGTACTCCCGCGCCGCGGACTCCCCGCACAAGGGCGTTGCTGACCACATCTACAAGGCCCAGAACCAGCCGGACACCACCTATCCGACCAGCGGGGGCCTGAAGTTCATCCCCGGCAAGTACATCGCCGGCAACTACTACGCGCCGGGCCTGCACCGCCTGCACGAGAACTTCCATTTGACGCAGATGAACGCGAACACCTCGCACAAGGACCAGGCCTGCACCTCCACCGGCGACTACTCGACCACCGGTCTCCCGCTGTCGCTTCGGCCGGAGCCGGGTGTTGAGGACTGTGACGAGTACCCCTTCCGTGCGACCCTCGAAGGCGCCGCTAGCCCGAACTGGGACTTCTCCGTGTGGCCCGTGGACCTGTCGCAGAACCGCTCCGGTGGGAACACGCTGATGAACTACGTGCGGAACCACCGGATCCTCGCCTGGGACGACACGCTGCCCTCGCCGGCTGACACGAATGACCGCTACTACGTGCAGATTGTGGACTTCTAGACCAGCGATCACCGTAAGTAGAATGAACGGTGCCTCTCACTGCGGGGGCGCCGTTCCATTCGCACCACTCCTGCAGGAGCCTCCATGGACTTGCTGACGACGCTCGACGGCTACTTCGGAGGCTGGTGCTTCACCTTCACCACCCTACCGCCCCGCGAAGCGCTGCAAGCCATGGAAGCCGGCCACACGAGCGATGTCGCCAACCCTGTCGATGCGCTCCGCGAAGAAGCCGACGAGGGGATTGAGGAAGACGGGATCCTCCTCGTAGCCGGCCGTATCAGCCCAGCGTGGAGCATCGTGATTGAGACCAACGGCAACACCGGCCTGATCGGCGCCGGGCACTGTGTTCTCCTCGAGCTGTGCACCCCCGAGCAGTTCGCGATGACCGTGTTCAAGAACCCCAACCGGCTCGAGATGTTGTACGCAGACCTCGACGACAACTGGGCGGGCCTAGACATCACCAGCGGACGCAGGTGGGGCACCCTCGGTCACGTAGCCGGAGCGCTGCACGAGGCAGGCTTCACCGCGGACGGCGGCCTGCACGACACACTCAGCGGCTACCCGTACAACGACCTGGCGCGCCACGCGATCACCGCGATCACAGGCCTAGACACGCTCGAGGTCGGCGCCACAGGGTGGGTTTCCGGCATCGTCCCCACCGCGACGGCCTTGCAGCAGATCGACCGAAGCCGCGCTCTGGCGACAGACACTCGCGGATTTTCCCGTCAGCAGGACCGGATCGGTGAGGCGCCCTGAGAGATACCTTGTGGGCGCCCTGGAGAGCGCCTTGACCCGCGACGACCACGTCGCTGCGAAGGTCACCACCGTCACCACCGGAAGCCCGTCAGCGGAACCACTGACGCGAGCAACCGACACCACCCCGGGCGCCGCCGGCCCGTCAGCGGATTCCGGCCGGCCTGGGACCTGAATCAAAAATCGCTGGTCATGAGGTTGTCAGCGGTCTACGATCCGCCGCCATGCCAACAAACGAACAGATCATCAGTCAGGCCCCTGAGTCGAATCGAGGCCGGATACGTCTTTCCCGAGAAAACCGTGGATATCGACACCGGCATCCGACGTCGACTGGCGGAAGGCGTCTACGACCACCTGGACGGGCCGTCCCTCTGTGAGACGGTGACCGCGCACCTCCAGGAGATGTGTCCGGACAAGCACCTGCGACTGCTCTGGGTGGACCAGCCGCAGTCGCTGGATCCGGCGGACGAGGACGAGGGACGGGCCGCGTTCCTCGAGTTGCTCAGGACGGAGAACCAAGGGATCCGCCGGGTCGAGCAGTTGGACGGAAACATCGGGCTCATCGACGTCCGCCGCATCGCGTACGCAGACGAGGGCGCCGACGCGATCGGCGCCGCCATGCAGCTGGTCGCGCACAGCTCTGCGCTCATTCTGGACCTGCGCGAGTGCCGCGGTGGGGCACCGGAGGGCGCCGCGATGTGGTGCAGCTACTTCTTCCGCGACGACCAGGTGCACCTCAACGACATCTACGACCGGATCACCGGCGCCACACGCCAGTTCTGGACGACCGCGCACCTTCCCGCGCCGCGCTACACGGACCGCTCGGTCTATGCACTCACCAGCTCGATCACGTTCTCCGGCGGCGAGGACGTGGCGTACACCCTTCAGGCACACGGCCGGGCCGTCCTCGTCGGTGAGACGACACGCGGCGGCGCGCATCCGACCGCCCGCCACCCGATCACGGAACACATCCTTGTGACCGTGCCGACCGCCCGAACCATCAACAGCGTCACCGGCACTAACTGGGAAGGCAACGGAGTGGTCCCGGACATCCACGTCCCGGCGGACCAGGCACTCGACACGGCACTCAAGGCCGCCCTGGAACACCTGGCGGCGTAGCTGTGCCGAGCTGGGGGCGCTCGCTCCGAGGCTCGGGTCACACGGGAACCGAGCCCACCTTGCCGCACGAAACCTGCCACGGTCTTGAGCGACCCCCGGCCCCGGCCCGCCCGGTCTGCCAACCGGAACGACTGCCAGCTAACCGGTCCCTCGCAGGTCCCGATTCGGCCCACCGATGACATCCAGGTCCAGCACTGTTCGATTCCTGACCCGGGCAAAGCGGCTGCGTGCTCTACGCTCTGTCGTACGGCGGGCGGGGATCGAGGCGGTACGCGCTCACTGGCCCGGAACCGACGACGGCTTCGCCGTGCTGTCCCGGCTGACCGGGCTGAACCGCGCCACCGACGGCACGTCGGCGGCGCGGTCTGATCCACAGCGGTAAATCCGTACCCCGCCCTCCGGTTGCGGGAGCGGAGCCTGGGGGGTGATGGTGAGACGGATCGTGAAAGTGGACCCGGCCGCGTCGCGCGCGACCGCCACCGGCAGGCCGACTCGGCACGCGGCGGCCTCGACTGGATCGCCACTGGAGCCGCTGTGCGCACAGACCTCTCGTACGCCCAGCAGGCGGGCCGCGTCGAGGAGTTCAGCCAGGAGCACGTCGCCGAGCCCGCGCGCCGACCACG
Organism: Streptomyces sp. NPDC001292; assembly: GCF_042896465.1. Classification (NCBI taxonomy): domain Bacteria; kingdom Bacillati; phylum Actinomycetota; class Actinomycetes; order Kitasatosporales; family Streptomycetaceae; genus Streptomyces; species Streptomyces sp. NPDC001292. Next base: position 19,495 of record NZ_JBIAXG010000011.1, on the reverse strand, counting down.
CGGGGCCGATGAGCAGGGCCAGTTCGGCGCCGTCGCCGTCGAGGAGCAGGCCGGCGAAGGCCACCGGCCGCCTCCCCGGAGTCTCGGCGAGCAGCCCGCAACCCATCCGGGGCGAGACCAGGCGCTCGGCAGCCGCGCGGCAGCCGGACACCGGCAGCGGCGCGCACGCGGCATGCAGGGCGGCGACGGCCCGTCGGTCGGACCTCCGCACCGCCCGCAGGGCGATTGCCTCGTCTCCTGGAAGCCGCAGGTGCCCGCCGGGCCAGGAGGCCCGGACGCCGCCGGGTGCCAGCATCGTCAACAGCCGGGCGCCGAGCCGCTCCAGACGGGTGAACGGGAGGGCGGGGCGATTGGCGGTCAGTGTCCCGCCGAGCGGATCCCGCAGCACCAGACGGCACGGCGCCGGGTCGAGGACGGTGGGCGGGGTGCCGGGCGGGTGCCAGCCGATGGCGGCCCCGCCCAGCAGGCGGCCCAGAGTCTGTGGAAGCCCGTCCGGCCTCCAGGACGCCGGTCCGCGACGCGCCCGAAGGAGGGCTTCCCGGACACGGATCGATGGCCGCATGCCACCCTCCCATCAGCGGAATGTTACGCACAGAACAGAAGCTGGCGCTATGCGTAACACGCCGAGCCTGATCGTTTCACTCCGCCACACCGTCCCGACCGCCCGCGCCCGATGGCGGTGCCGTTGGTCCATCCGGCTTGCCGTCGCGCTCGGGGCCTGCGCCGCAGGTGAGATGGCCGAACCCGCCCTGCCCGCCCCGCATCTCCTCGCACCCGGATAGGCGACGGCTCGCTCCAACCGCCGCCGGGTCCGGTGATCCGGGCGCGGACCGGTCGGGCCGGTACGGCCGAGGGCACCGGCGTCCGCTCAGCCCTCGGGTTTCTGTGTGGCCTTCTTGGAGCGCATGCGCTTGACCTTGGCGATGCTGCCGCAGGCTCGGCCCGTTTCTCCGGCGTACATGCTGCACCAGGTGCGGGAGTTGTTCCGGGACTGGTCGTAGAAGACCCAGCGGCAATCCGGGCACGCCCGCAAGCGGCGCCATCGCTGTTCCAGCACCAGTTCGACGGCCAGCCTGAGGATTTCCTCCCGCGCGGTTCCAGCTCCCCGGAACGCAATCCCGCCCTCTCCGACTCGGACCGTCTGCGGGAACTGCTCCAGCCAGGAATCCAGGCGTCCACAGGCGCGGCCCTCCACATCCGCCCGCAGGTCATCCCGCAGCCGGACAAGATCCGCCACCTCCTCCGCACCAGGGGGCGGTACCCGGATGAAGACCTTCCGCCAGATGTCGGGAGATGCAGCCAGCTCAGGAAGAGTCTCCGTCGGCACACGGGTGTCGTTCGGGATCGACCAACTGTTCAGGAAGCACCGAAGCTCTTCCACCCTGGGGTCAACGCCAGTCGCAACCATGCAAACAGCATAGGCGGTAAACGGCGACTGTTACCATTTATTTTTATGACCGGTAACACTGAGGGTGGCGCCCTCAAGCCCAGCTACCGCAACGTCCTGGCCTTCCCTGGCCACACAACCTGGTACGTCGCCGCCGCCCTGGTGCGGGCACCCGTCGTGATGGCACCGCTCGCCCTGGTCTTTCTCGGCTACACAGCCCAGTCGTTCACCGTCGGCGGCATGCTCGCCGCAACCCACGCCCTGGGCGAGGCCGCCGCAGCGCCCTTCATGGGTCGCCGTTTCGACACCCGCCCCTTCACCAGACAGCTCCGCCTCGCGCTGAGCATCGAAGCCCTCGTCTTCGCCGCCCTGGCCATCAGCGCCGCCCGCGCCCCTCTGCCTGCCCTGCTGGCCCTGGCTTTCCTGGCCGGCGCTGCCGCTTCCGGCGCCCCCGGCGGTATGCGCGCACAGCTCTCGGCCACTACACCCGAACACCTGCGCCCCACCGCGCTGAGCTTGGAAAGCTTCCTCGGGCAGTCGGTCTGGGCCATCGCCCCGCCTCTAGCCTCCCTGTTGTATGCCCAGTTCTCCGCCGTCGGCGCGCTGCTGGTCATGGCCGCCTTCTCTGCGGCCCCCGTCCTGTTCGCCCACCGCATTCCCCACACGGCCCCCGCCCCGCCCGACACAGCACAAAATCAGCACCTCGTGCGCACGGCCAGCCTCCTCCGCCTCGCCTGGCCCACCGCCCTGCTGTCCGCGGCAATCATGTTCCTCATCGGCACCGCGGACGTCCTCCTGCCCGCCCGGTTGCAGGACACCGGCGCCTCCCCCGCACTGGCCGGGCCGGTCATGACCGCCTTCGCCCTCGCCAGCGCCCTCGCCGCCCTCCTCTACGGCATCCGGCGCTGGCCCGGCACACCGTGGGGCCAGACCCTCGCCCTGCTGCCGGCGGTGACCGCCGTATTCGCCCTGCCCGCACTAACCGACAATCCCTGGGGCCTCGCCGCCGTCTTCGCCATCGGCGGCTTCCTCTACAGCCCGCTGATGGTCATCCGCAATCTCGCCCTCCAGCAACGCCTGCCCCAACCCGCCTGGGCCACCGGGTTCTCCCTCCTCTACGCGGCCGCCGGTCTCGGCTACGGCGCGGCTGGGCTTATGGGTGCGATACTCCTGCACATCGCCGACTCGGCCACAGCGTTCCTCGCATGCGCTGTGACCACCGGCCTGTTCGGTGTGGCCTCCCTCATCGGTGAACGCCTCTCCTCGCCCCGTACCCTCACCGCCGTCCCCAACAGCACCCCCCTCGCCGCAGCGCAGGCGACGACCCCACCTCCCGGAATCCAGCACCGGCGAACAGTCGGCTAGCTTGATCTTTCTGGCGCAGGTCGAGTCCGTCCAGCAAGCGGCGCAAAGGCGGGGATCTCGTCGCTCTTCGCCTCGACCTGCCGCTGGGGACGACGGCCTGGGAGGTGTGCAGGACGGCGGCGAGCAGGTGCACGGCGGCGCCGTCGGTGCGGCTGCCTCGCACGGTCTTGCCCTCCACGGCCAGTCCGGTCGGCGTGGGCGTGAGTTCATCGATGGGATCGGTGGCCAGACGGGCGAGCCAGGTGCCCACGGCGTCATCGAGGCATCGCCGTCGAGGCGACAGGGGCCGGCCCAGGGTCGTGGCGACCGGGGTGGCTGCCTCGAGCCCGAGGCGCCTGCGCAGCTCAGGGCCGCTGTCGGCGGCGAAGCGGGCGATACAGGCCAGAGAAGTCGCGCCGCTGAGCACGGCGACCAAGCACAGGGCGAGCAGGGCGCCGAGGCGGTAACGGCGCCCCGGACGCGCCGCGGGTCCGGGATGTGGTCCAGCACCTGGCCAGGGCGGGCAGTTCGGGCAGGTCTACAGGCGGGCACGGCAGCTCGACGCCCTCAAGTGGCGCACGAGGATACGGATCGGGAAAGATGACACGCGAACTCGACCCCTGTTCATGACCTTTGGCTTCGACAACCTTGATCATCAGGAGTCGCGTTCGTTACTTCCAGCCGGGCCAATCCGCCACAGCTCACCTATCGGGTGAATCGCTCACCTCATCACGTGAGAACGCATCCGCCCTGGCTCGACTTCGCCCTGGTCCTGAAGTTTTTCGAGCAGGAGGGCCGGTTCCCGGAGTTCGTCAAGGAGGTCCCGCAGGCCGCGGTCGAGTAGGGGCGCCCAAGTATCCGCCGGGGAAAACAACGATATGGCTCTCATGACGCCTGAGCTGCCCTGATACGCCTAGTGCCCCCTCTACCCGTGGAGCGGAGCCCGTTTGTCGTGCCTTGAGGTGCGCTGTACCGGCACGGCGTCGAACTGCTTTTTCAGGTCCTGACCGAGCGCGAGGAGAAGAACAGCGTCGCGATCGCCTCCAACGAGTCGTTCGACTGGAGCCGCACCTTCAACGGCACCATCATCGAGACCGGCACTGACTCCTGCCGCCTCGCCAGCACACGAGCCCGGGCAGAGGAACCCGCCAAGGCCGGCTGAGTGCGATAGTTGCCGATCTTGACTTGAGCGACGAGGGGGCTGAGGGACATCGGAACGAAAACCGATGCTAAAAGATTGTTGCATGTGGGTTCAGCGAGTGATCGAACTGACCGGGTGGGAACCGCTCGGGATCTCCGTCGACTGGGCGGCGATCGAGGGAGAGCTGAGGGTTCCGCTGCCGGCGGACTACAAGGAGCTCTACGAGGCGTTCGCCGGGGGCGTCTTCAGTGATTCCGTCTACTTTCTGGGGCGCGACGAGGGTATCGCCTTCGACTTCCTCACGCAGTGGCGAGGGGACCTTTCGGTCGATCAAGACGGAAGGTACGGTGATGTTTCTGCTGTGGATCCCTACTCGGTTTACGCGCCGGGAGGTAAGGGCCTCGTCACCTGGGCGTCCACGGAATGGGGTGACCAGTACTGTTGGCTGATCGACACCCAGCGGCCCGATGAGTATCCCGTCCTCGCGCGAGCCGAGGACAACGAGTGGCGCCGGTACGACATGTCCACGTCGGAGTTCCTCTATCGCGTCCTTGCCGATGCTGATTTCCAGCCGTTCGGGATCGCGCAGTACGACCTCGGCACGACGTTCAAGCCCGCCTGCGGCGACGATGAGTGACGGTGTGTCGCATCTGGACCCGAGCTAGGATGCGCCGTAGGTGCCGCGGGACTCGCCGTGGACCTCGCGGATCTCCTCGGCCAGGAGCCGGTCCTCGCGCTGCCGGGCGGCCCAGGCCTCAAAGCCGGCGAGCCACTTGTAGTAGCTGGATCGGTTCAGGTCCCGAACCTGGCAGAGCCGCTTCACGCCGTAGGCGTCCCGGTTGTCGTGGACGAGCTGGAAGCGGCTCACCAATTCGTCTCTCCGGCGAAATACTTGGCCGCCTTGCGGAGTATGTCCCGCTCGGTGGCGAGCTTCCATTCACTCGCCTCGAGCTCGGCCACTCGGGCCTCCAGCTGACGGATCCGCTCGTCCGGATCGGCGGACGGCGCCGCCTTTCCGGCCTCGGCCGGTGTCTTCCCCTCCGCTGGGGAGGCGGTGGCGGTGATGCCGCGGCGTTCGCGGTCCCGCAGGACCCACTCGCGCCGGGTGGCCCGGTTGATGCCCAGGTCAGCGGCGATTCCCTTGTAGGTCGCCCCGGGCGTGGACTCGTACAGGGCCACGGCATCGGCCTAGATCACAGATCGCCGTCGCCGACCAAGGCGGCGGAATCGGCGTGAACAGGAACGTGCCCAACGGGCGGATGCCGATACTGGGGGTCATCGGGGATCTTCCGGCGGGCACGCCGGTGGCATTCGAGGCGGCCTTCGGCTGGGGCTGGCTGGTAGAACTGCTCCGGGAACATGACTTCGCGCCGCCCCTCTCCATCCGCTGCAGTGCAAGGCCATTGGCTCGGCACGGTTGGAGAACGACAAGGTCGACGCGGCCACCCTGGCCCATCTGCTGCGGGCCGACCCGCTGCCCGAAGCGTGGATCGCCCCGCTGCCGGTCCGACAGCAACGGGCCATGCTGCGGCACCGGACCCAGCTGGTGCGGCTACGGACCCTGTTGCGCAACCGAATCCACGCCGTACTGGCCTCGCCAACCGCAAGAACTGCGGCTCCCACGGTGGCCGGCCACCCAAGTTCGACAAGGCCGACTACAAGGAACGCCACGCGGTGGAGTGGGGAATCAATCGCCTCAAGCGGCACTGCGCGGTCGCCACGAGATACGACAAGCTCGCAGTCCGCTACGAGGCGACCGTGCCGGTCGCAGCCATCAATGAGTGGCTGTGACCAGCACTTTCGAAACGCACCCTAGGGGCGTGCAGACGGCTACCGGACTGTCACCACGGCCGGTTCGCTCTCGGTCCCGTCGGGGGCCACCGCCACGAGGGCGACGCGGGTGCCCGGGCTGACGGCGTCGAGGACGTACGCGTCGCCGGAGATCCGGCCCAGCCACTGGGGCGACGCACCGGCCGTCCGCAGGTCGTAGTACCAGACCCTGTCGCGGGCCGACCGCCAGCGCAGCCCCACGGTCAACCCGCTGCCGCTGTCGCTGGGGGCGCTCGCGTCGACGCGAAGTCCGGTGGGTGTCGACGGCTGTTGCGCCGCGCCGCGCGCCGCGATCCGCAGCTCGCCGACGTACACGGTGTAGTCGCCCAGGGGCGCACCGGAAGGCGCCACCACACCCACGGAGACCGCGGTGATCAGTGCGCCGCGGCGCGGAGCAGCTTCGAACTCGATCCGTCGCCACCCGTTGGCGTCCGCTCGTCGGCCTCTCGCCGTCAGCCACACTGTGTGGTCCGGGGCGTGGGCGTAGCTGACTCCCAGGCGCACGAGTCCGGTCGAGCCGAGTGAGCCGTCGCGGACGAGCAGGGACACCACCACCGGCCGGTCGGCGTCGATGGCGGTCTTGAACAACCGGGCCTCGGTGCCGGCGCATTCGCTCAGCGGACCGCTGAGGCGAAGAGAGTTGCCGCCGTCGTAGGCCACAGAATGGTCGTAGTCGATGTGGAGCAGTTCCTTGGCGCCGGTCGTCCCGTCCAGGTCGCGGGTCCACCACTGCCAGGTCGGCAGCACGTCCTGGATGCTCATGCTGTACCAGACGCGCTGTCCGGCCGGGGCTCCGCGCAGGAAGAACCGATCGCCCTGCCCGGTGTTGAAGCGGGTGGTGAACGGCAGCTTCGCGATGACCGACCGCTCCGGGACGAAGTTGGCGATGCCGTACTGCGGCACCCAATGCGGGCTCAGCACCTGCTCGACGGTGGGATGGACCGGTGTGGCGGGGATGGCCGGGTTCTCCGCTTTGCCCGACCAGAATCTGCGGTCCGCGATGTGGACCGCCTCCTGCAGCGCCGACAGGTCGGCCGCCTGCGAGCCGAGTTGGGCCCGGGTACGCCTGACCAGTCGGTCGGACTGGCTAAACAGCGCCAGACTTGCCACCGGCGGCCGTTCTCCGTTGAGTGGGATGACCTGGTCGGCGTAGTAGTCGAGGGCGTTGGCATGCACCCCGTCGTTCTCCTCCCCGATGTCCAGGGCGAAGAACAGCGTCCGGAAGGGGTCCAGTCCGCGCTGTTCGGCGAGTGTCACCGACGGCGCGACGTAGTCCCCGCTGTGCGCCCAGTCGGCTTCGGCGAAGCCCTGCGGCCAGGCGTAGTTGACGAAGATGCTGTCGACCTTGCGCCCGGGGACGATCCAGCCCGCGTTGTGCTCGTCGAATCGGTTCTCGTACTCGCCCGAGCCGTCCGTCCACAGCGCGTCGTAGATCTGCAGGTAGAAGGCGGGCATGCCCTTCGCGTACGCGCGGGCGTGCATTGACTCGAACATTGCGGCAAGGTCATCGGCCTGGCCGCGGCTGATCGTCATTCCCTCGATATTGAGGAAGTACCCGTCGTACCCGAAGTAGGCGGCGAGGTCGACAAGCTTGTCGCCGACCAGGTAGCCGCCCTTGGAGTCCTGGGCGATGAAGTCCGTGACCGCGCCCGGTGTCGCTGAGAAGTAGGGCTGGAAGACGGTCCCGAGAGCCAGAGCGCCGTTGCGGTGGGCGGCGTCGACGCACGCCGGGTTCGGGATGCTGTCCGTCCGGCCCGAGAGGCCCATCCAGTCGCCCACGTAGTCCTGGTACTGGGCGAACCTGGTGATGTACGGGTACTGGTCGAAGCCGTAGCGGGTGTGGCGGAAGGACGGCGCGCCCGCCTGGATCGGCCAGTAGAAGGTGTTGAGGCTGAGGATCTGCGGTCGCGGGCTCAGCCGCGGGTTGGCCTGTGCCGCCGCCGGGAGGTCGATCCGGCGGGCGCACGGCACCTGGCTGCGCATGTAGGCCGCGTTGGGGTCGGCGGCGATGTCGTAGTCCAGGAGGGCTTGCACGCCCTCGGGGCTGTCCGGCTGCAGTTCCGTCTGGGTGGGGGGAAGCTCGGGGCGGCGCCGGCGGGCGCGGCGCCACGCGGCTGCGGCACCGCGGCGGCGGCCGTCTGGCCGCCCCAGGTGCCCGCCGCGGTCGCCGCCAGCGTCGCCCCTGCTGTCGCGAGGAAACCGCGCCGGTGCATGGTGAAGGGTAACTTCGACTCTCTGCTGGACATTTCAGTCCCTTTCGTCGGATGGATGGGTGCCGTCACAGCGAGGCCGGGGCACTTGCGCCCGCCTTCCCGGTAGAGGTCGATCGGCACGTCGTAGTCCAGCCGGAACACGGTGGCCTGCGGGTCCAGGCAGTCCTCAGGGACACTGGTGTAGAGCATCCCCGGCACCCCGTCCAGGCTCGGCGTGGCGCGGAAGGTCAGCTCCCGGTTTCGCGCCGACGACCGCGACCCGCGGCGGGGTACCGCGCATTCGATCGTGTCCACCGGCCGGTCGAACGCGAAGAGCGGCCCAGTGCACCGCGACGTCGATCGGTAGAAGTGAGTGAAGCAGCAGCACGGCAGCAGGGTCAACGCATTGGTCCAATGTTTCCAGTCGACGCATGAATGAAATGACCGATGTCGCCACATATTCCGAGCAATACACCCGATGCTCTGGGCTGCGGCCTCCAAGCCGGGCCCGTGTGCCTATCTACCCCGAGCACAGCCGCGCAGCAAAGCCGGCTCACACCAGGCTGACCTGGTGCCCCACGGGGCCGCCGAGTGACCGGCGGCGACCCCAATAAGACTGGCAATTTGCCCCGCATGACTTACAGATCGCTGAATCACGCTTGGAAGCAGGAGAAAAGTGCAAGCGCACGAGGGCGCCCGGCAGGTCTGGCCGGGCGCCCTCGTGGGGCGGGCCGTCAGGCGGTCCTGCTGTCGTACAGCACGGGGTTCAGCGGCGTCCGAAGGATCTGGCCGACATCCGTGTCGGGCATCCAGCCGAGGTCGCAGGTCTGGTGGTCGTTGGTGGGCTGGGCGACCCGGATGTCAGCGTCCACGTAGATCACAGTCATGACACGGTGCGGCACCATGCCGCGGTTCGGGCCCGCGTGGTGGAAGGTCCAGCCGCGGTGGAAGCCGGCGTCGCCGAGGGCGAAGGGCTCGACGACGTCCTCGAAGTTCTGCTCGGCTTGCTTCAGCCGTGCCTCGGACTCGTCGGAGATGGGGAGGCCGCGGCCGTAGGAGAAGTTGTGGCTGCTGCGGGCGTAGGCCAGCGGGCCTATGCCGAGCGGGGGTCTCCTGGAGCGGCAGCCAGATGGTTAGGCAGCGGTCGGAGGACAGCGGCTACTGGTCGGCGTGCCAGGGGGTGATGCCGCCGCTTGGCTCCTTGTACAAGGCCTGGTCGTGGTTCAGCGCACGGCGTGCACGCCGAGGAACTTGGCCGCGATGCCGGCCAGTCGGCGCGAGAACACCAGCCGCTGGACCTTCTCGTTCTCCCGCCACAGGTTCGTCACACGACTACTCGTTGGGACAGGGCATGAGCTGGCGGGCGTCGACCCGACGGGCAGGAGCAACTCGCGGCGATGCAGCGGCACCTGGCCGACAACCTGTCCCGTCCCATGACGGTCCGCGATGTGGCGGCTGCCGTTCACCTGTCGGAACGACATGCCGAGCGGCTGTTCCGGGAACAGACCGGTGCCTCGTTGATGACGACCGTACGCCGGATGCGGCTCGACCTGGCCGCGGTCCTGCTGCTCGACACAGACACCACGGTGACCGGCTTGCCGTCGCCGTTCTGCCGGCGAGAACCGTTTCTACCGGGACACAGTGATGGTGCACTGAGTAGACGTCAGTCCGCCGCCGTCGGCGGCGAAAGCGACAGTGACGGCGTAGTTCCCGGGTGCGACGTCGGTCCCGGCGCTCAGGCGGACCTTTTCCGAAGCCTCGAGCGGGCCCGAGGCTCGCAGACGGCCTTGGGGGCGCTCGGCGGTGAGTCCCTGGGGCGTGATGAGTGTCCACTCCACGTCGTGGCCCTGGAAGTCTACGTCCTGCGCCGTGATCGTCACGTCGACGGAAGCCCCCTGGCGCACGGTGAACTGGATCTGCGGCAGGTAACCCCACGCCGGGGAGCGGTACTGCTTGGCGATCTGCGCCCGGGTGACCTGTTCGCCGTAGCGCGGGGTGGTGTAGAGCGACTCGAGCTGGATGCCGTTGAAGCGGTGCCGCTGGGTCAGCTGGCGGTGGCGGGCCATTGCCTGCTGCTTGCCTGCCTGATCGTTGGCCTGGGTGTACCGGCTGATATCGATATCGGCCAGGGCGAGTTCGCAGCCCCAGGCGAGCCGGTCGAGGACGATCGCGGCGGCGCTGGTCCCGTCGGTCTTCGCTCGCGCCGCGGCGACATCGATCGCGGCAGCCTGGTACTTGGAGCGCAGGGCCGCCCCTTGGCCAGGCGTGTTGAGGACGTCCGGGTCGTCCGCGGTGCGCAGCAGGTAGTCGGCCATCTCCGGAGCTGCGGGCCCGAACCGCGCGGGCAGGTAGCTGCTCGTGAAGTCGTCGTAGGTCAGCGTCGGATCCCATGCGCAGCGGGCGCCGAACAGGTGGATCGCCTCGAACTGCAGCCAGTTCGCCGGTTCCGAGTACATGCCGATGCCGTTGACGCCGACGCTGCGGTACACCTCCGCGTCCTGGGCGAGGATCCCGATCGGATTGCCGAGCTCGCGCCAGCGGTAGCGGCGCGAGTAGTCGTAGATCGCCAGTGTGCCCGGGTGGGTCGCGCGCCACCGACGCAGCGCGTCCAGGTAGCGCGCGTTGACGGACGAGGACGGATCGCCGAGCGGGACGGCGTACGTCCGTCCGTACGCGGCGAAGTCGATGAGCACCGTCGGGTCGAACGTGTGCCCGGCCGTGGGCGTGTCCAGGCCGACGTCGTATGCGATGCGCTCGACCTGGACGTGGAGTCCGGCGTCGGCGAGGGCGGCAACGAGCTTGTTCACAACGTGAACTTCGGCGTTGGTGACGGTGCCGAACTCGGCGAGGGTGGCCTTCGGCCACGTCGCCCCGTCCGGCGGCCAGCAGTCGAAGATGGCGATCTCGGGCCGGGCCCGCAGGTAGGTGACGACGTTGGCGATGTACTGCGATACCGCCGCGTCGTCGTGCACGTTGAAGACGTTGACCCCGAGAGTGTAGTACTGTGGGTAGTCGGCCCGGCGGAGAAATGCGTCGTACCCGTGGCCGCCGACTTCCACGATGATGCCGCGCTTGGCGAGTTCCGGTGCCATCCCTGCCGCGAAGTCCTCGTAGCGTGTAACTCCGGCCCCGTAGTAGTCGTACGGGAAGACCAGGACGTTGAGCCGCTGCTTGCCCATCCAATCGATCAGCGCGGTGAGGCTGGACTGGCTGATGCTCCAGCCCTCCTCGATCGCCTTGCGCCGGACCGGCCAAGGTGGAGTGACCACGCTGGTCTGGGCGCGGACCGTGATGTCGCCGGTCTGCGGTACGGTCTCGGCGGCACCCTGGTAGTAGCTGAACTGCGGTGCGAAAAAGCCGACTCCGAACTGCTCCAGTAGCGCGTACGTCGCGTACACCACGCCGCGGTCGCCCACACCGCTCAGCAGCACGCCGTGCGGCGTGGCGCTGACCAGGTAGCTGTCCGTGACCTGGTCGCGCAGCCTTGTGTCGGCCTTGGCCAGCCACTCCGGCGGGACGGTGGTTGCCTGGCGTCGGCTGCCGGGCAGCACGAGCACTCCGGAGGTTGCCGTCTGCGGCTGTTCGGGCCGTGCACACAGGACCTGGAGGCGGGCACCGCTCATCCGCTCTACGTAGTCGGCCAGTTCAGTGGCCGCGAACCGTGCGGTGGCGCCGCCCCACCACAGCACCGTCGCCTTGCCAAGGCCGTTGTGGACGAGCGGGAACGTGGCTTCGGACCCGCTGTCGTCCGCCGCCCGGGACGGCGTCCCGATAGTTGTCATGGCGACGGCTCCGGTCACGCCGGCGAGGAACGATCGACGCTTGAGGTGTCGCATAACGCCTCCTGGTGTCGGGCATTGCGTGTCATGGATGGGGGCGGGTACAGCGCTGGCCGGCGCCTTGTGCGGGTGACGTGCGGTGTTCACCGTCCGCAGAGGAGGCTCGTACGAGCGTCGGGCGGTGCGGGGTCCTGCGGTGTGTGGCGAGGCGGTGGCGGAACAGGCCCAGAAATTATTCCGAAACCGGATCGTATTGAGTACGAGGCAAGGACGGCAAGAGGGCTACACCGGAATCCCGCCCCGGGCGGTTGCAGCCGGGCCGCTTTTTCCAGCCGCGATCTCTGTGCCCGGCCGTCGCCCCCGTTCCCAGCCCCATGGCGACCCGTGTGTCAAAGGTGCCACGGGGGTGTTGGCCGGAACGGACGGAGTGTGATCACCACGGTTCGTCCGCCACCACGGAATCACGACTCGCTGCGCTGGAAGGCCCTGGCCACGAAAGCGGCGATTTCTTCCAGACTTTGCCCGAATAACGAACAAGGGCGCATCATGCTGCGGTGACTGCTACTCCTGCCCGCCGCAACAGGTCGGCCTACGACGATCTCGTTCTCGCAGAGCTGCGCCGATCGGGGGCGCTCAGCCGCACCGAGCTGAGCCGGCGCACCGGCCTGCCCAAGACCACGCTGTTCAGCATCGTCGCCGGACTGCTCGAAGGTGGTGTCCTGGTCGAGCAGAGCGCCGACGACACCGCAGCGCGCGGCCGCGGTCGGCCGGCGACCCGGGTCGTGCTCAATCCTTCCGCCGGCCTGTACGCGGGGTTCGACATCGGCCGCAGCCGGATGCGCCTGGTCATCGTCAATACCTCGCACGAGGTGGTGGCCAGCGGCATGCACGACCTGCCTTCCGCGGTGCGCGCCGACGTAGTGGCCCCGGCGGCGGCGGATCTGCTACGGCGGGCGGCCGGTGAGGCGGGGGTCGCCCCGTCGACGCTGACCGCGATCGGCGCGGGCCTCGTCGGAATCGTCGGCGTCGAGTGGAAGCCCAGGGAGATCGAAGCGCTGCGGACGCGCATCGCCGAGGAGTTCGGTGGGCCGGTGGTGCTGGGCAACAACTCGCGCGCCGCGGCCCTGGCCGAGGCGACCTGGGGCGCGGGACGCTCGGTGGAGGATCTTGTGTATGTGCGCTGGTCCACGGGAATCGGCGGCGGATTGGTCGTTGGGGGTCGAGCCGTGGCCGGGGCGCACGGGTGTGCCGGTGAGATCGGCCATGTGAGCGTTGATCCGGGTGGGAAGCCCTGCCACTGCGGTGGCCGGGGCTGCCTTGAAGGAATTGCCGGGGGCGCGGTACTGCTGGAGCAGTGCGCCCGACAGGGTCTTGCCCTTTCCGACCTGGACGCCCTGGTCTCCGCGGTGCGCAACCTTTCCCCGACGGCAACCCGGGTGGTCTCCACCGCTGCCGACAGGCTGGGCCGGGTACTGGCCGGGGCTGTGGCGCAGCTGGACCCCTCACGGATCGTGGTGGGAGGGGAGTTGGCGCAGCTGGGGTCGCTGGTCCTGGACCCGATCCGCCAGGCGATCAGCCGGCTGGCCCTGCCGCGTGCGACGGGACGGGTCGATGTTGTGCAGGCGGATCTGGGAGTCAACGCGGCGGCTCTCGGGGCGGTGGCGCTACTGCTTCGGGAGGAGCCGACAAGGGCGTGAGGACCGTCGGCGATTACAGGGTCGCCGACCTCTTGTGGACCAGACCTCCCCTAAATATGATCCGATCCAGGAAAAAAGGGCTGCCGAGAACTCTCCGCCACCTCTTCCTGCGGCCCGGCCTGACGCGCTGTCCCACTCGCTCCTCCCTCAGAGGCCGATCGGAAGGTCCGTCTGCCTGTGTCACCCCGAAACCTCCTGTTCCTGATGACCGACCAGCACCGGGTCGACACCTTGGGCTGCTATGGCAACACCACCATCAGCACTCCCGCGCTCGACTCCCTCGCAGCCGAGGGCACCCGGTTCGACAGCTTCTACACCCCTACCGCCATCTGCACCCCGGCCCGCGCCTCACTGTTCACCGGGCAACACCCCTTCCGCCACGGCCTGCTGGTGAATCCCGAGCGCAACGGCGGCGGACGCGACGAAGTCGAGGACGGTTCGCCGGTGCTCTCCCAGCCGCTGCTGGCGGCAGGCTACAACATGGGCCACGTGGGCAAGTGGCACATCGGCCGCGCCCGCGGTCCCGAGTACTACGCGATGGACGGGGAACACCTTCCGGGGGCGCTCAACCCCGTCCACCATCCCTCTTACGAAGCATGGCTGGATGCCAAGGGCTACCCCCGCTTCGCGGTCAAGGACGCGGTATTCGGCTCGGCGGCGAACGGCACCGGCCGCGGTCACCTGATCGCCGGCCGCCTCCAACAGCCGCCCGAGGCCACCGTGGAGGCCTACCTCACCGACAAGACCCTCGAGCTGCTGGACCGCTACGGGGACGCCTGGCACACCGAGGGCAAGCCGTTCATGCTGTCCTGCCACTGGTTCGGTCCTCACCTGCCCTACCTCATCCCGGACGAGTACTACGACATGTACGACCCGGCATCGATACCGCTGCCGGCCTCCATGGCCGAAACCTTCGCCGGTAAGCCAGACGTTCAGCGCCACTACTCCGCGTACTGGTCGGCGGACGAATTCGACGCCGACACCTGGCGCAAGCTGATCGCCGTCTACTGGGGTTATGTGACCCTCATCGACCACCAGGTCGCCCGCCTCCTGGACGCGCTGAAGGCCCGCGGCCTGTGGGAGGACACCACCGTCGTCTTCACCGCCGACCACGGCGAGTTCACCGGCTCCCACCGGCTCAACGACAAGGGCCCGGCGATGTACGAGGACATCTACCGCATCCCGGGAATCGTGCGCGTCCCCGGCTGCCCGCCGCAGGTCCGCGACGACTTCGCCACTCTCATCGACCTCAACCCCACGGTCCTGGGGCTGGCCGGTCTGCCCGCACTGGAACCCTGCGACGGGGCAAGCCTGCTGCCGGTACTGGCCGGCGAACCGGCCGATGGCACCCGCGAGCAGGTGGTCACCGAGTTCCACGGCCACCACTTCCCCTACTCGCAGCGGATGATCCGCGACCGCCGCCACAAGCTGGTGTACAACCCTGACAGCGTCAACGAACTCTACGACCTCGAAGCGGACCCGCACGAACTGCACAACGTCCACGAAGCACCCGCGTACGCCGGCGTTCGGCGAGAACTGACGGCGCGTCTCTACCAGGAGCTCCTGCGCCGGGGCGACCCCGCCTACACGTGGATGAGCTACATGTCCGACATCGGCGGCGGCCGCGCGCCCGACGTCGACGGCGTGGCGGATGAGGTGGCATGAAACAGCACGCCACATCCACCGCGCCGACCCGGTGGTCGGGCCATTCAAAGAACGTCCCCATGGCGACAGGCGAAGCCCTCAACCCCGCACCGCCCATGGCCGGCAGCGCAGACAATCCGGCCAGGCGGCTGTCCCAAGTCCTCAGCCTCCGTGGTTCTCTGCTCTCCCTGTGCTCCGCGGCGCTCGGGCTACTGGTTTGGACTGTCCTCGCCCGCAGCAGCATCCAGGGCTTCCCCGGGCCCTTGTCGGTGCTGAGCCGCGGATGGGAGCTGATCCGTGGCGGCATCCTCCTCGACGACCTCGGCGCCAGTCTCAGGCGCGTCCTCACCGGCTACGTCATCGGTGTGGTCCTCGCCGTACCAGTCGGCTTCGCCATGGGCTGGTACCCGATCGTCCGCCGACTGATCGAGCCCTGGCTGCAGTTCTTCCGGATGGTTCCGCCCCTGGCGGTCATCCCGCTGGCCATCGTGCTCATGGGCATCGGCGAGACTCCGAAGGTCTTCGTCATCTTCCTGGCCGCCTTCCTCTCCTCGGTGGTGTCGACCTTCCAGGGTGTGGTGTCGGTGGACCTCACACTGGTGAACGCCGCCCGGGTGCTCGGCGCCAAGGACAGGCGGGTGTTCCTCGGCGTGGTGGTGCCCGCCTCCACCCCCTTCATCCTGGTCGGCATGCGGATCGGCCTGGGCGCCGCCTGGGCCACCGTCGTCGCCGCCGAACTGATCGCAGCCCAAAGCGGGCTCGGCTTCCGGATGCAGCAGGCCCAGCTGTACTACGACCTGCCCACGATGTTCGTCCAGCTGATCGTCATCGGCGCCGTCGGTCTGGCCATGGACCGGCTGCTCCTGCTTGCCGAACGCCGGCTGACCGGGTGGCAGGAAAGGAGATAGCGCCATGCCCTCCATCGAATTCCGCGAGGTCTGCCGTGACTTCGGCACCAAGGCCGGCGGCTTCCTGGCCCTGGACAACGTGAGCCTCACCATCGAGGACGGCGAGTTCGTCACCGTCGTCGGCCCCTCGGGCTGCGGCAAGAGCACCATGCTCAACATCGCGGCCGGCCTGCTGAATGCCACTGGCGGGTCAGTCACGGTCGACGGCGAAGAGGTACGCGGACCCAGCCCGGAGCGAGGCGTCATCTTCCAGCAGTACGCGCTCTTCCCGTGGATGACCGTCACCGAGAACGTCGAATTCGGCCTGAAGGTCGCCGGTGTCGACCGGACCGAACGGCGGGCCACAGCCCAGCGGATGATCGACATGGTCGGCCTGGGCGACTTCGCCGACGCCCTGCCCAAGACCCTGTCCGGCGGCATGAAGCAGCGGTGCGCCATCGCCAGGGCGTACGCCGTGGGTCCCAAGGTCCTCCTCATGGACGAGCCTTTCGGCGCACTGGACGCCCTCACCCGGGTCCGCATGCAGGATTCGCTGTTGGAGACCTGGAGCCGGGACCGCCGCACGGTCATGTTCATCACCCACGACGTCGACGAGGCGGTCTACCTCGCCAGCCGAGTCGTGGTCATGGCCGCTCGCCCCGGGCGCATCCACCGGATCATCCCCGTCGAGCTGCCGTATCCCCGTACCGAGGAGATGCGCCTGTCCGCCGAGTTCGCCAGCCTACGGCGGCAGGTCTGGAACGCCGTCTACCACCAGCCGAGCATGCTCGAAGGAACCACCTCATGAAGCGCAGAACCACCGGCCTGTGGGCCGCCGCCACCGTTCTCGTCCTCGTCACATCCGCAACCGGCTGCAGCTCCACGTCCTCCTCGTCCTCCGGCAAGACCACCTCGGTCACCTTCGGCTACATCGCGGACTACAGCGGCTCGGCCGCCCTCGCGGTCGCCGCCAAGCAGGGCCTGTGGCAGAAGGCGGGGCTGAGTCCCGACCTCAAGGCGTTCACCAACGGCCCCCTGCAGGTCCAGGCGCTCGGCGCCGGCGACCTCGACTTCGGCTACCTCGGCCCGGGCGCCCTGTGGCTCCCGGCCTCCGGCAAGGCCAAGATCGTCGCAGTCAACATGCTCGGCCAGGCCGACCGCGTCATCGCCCGCCCTGGCACCGGTATCACCAAGCCCGCCGATCTGAAAGGCAAGAAGGTCGCCGTGGCCGAGGGCACCTCCGGCGACATGATCCTCAACCTGGCGCTCGCGCAAGCCGGACTGAAGCCGTCCGACATCACCCGGGTCACCATGGACCCGAGCACCATCGTCACGGCCTTCTCCTCCGGCCAGGTCGACGCGGCGGCCATCTGGTACCCGCTGATCGACACCATCAAGAAGCAGGTGCCCGACCTGACCGAGGTCAGCCGCACCGAGGACTACTACCCGAAGCTGACGTTCCCCAACGTCTTCGTAACCCAG
The DNA here is from genome assembly GCF_042896465.1 of Streptomyces sp. NPDC001292. Taxonomy (NCBI): domain Bacteria; kingdom Bacillati; phylum Actinomycetota; class Actinomycetes; order Kitasatosporales; family Streptomycetaceae; genus Streptomyces; species Streptomyces sp. NPDC001292. The sequence continues at coordinate 2,112 of NZ_JBIAXG010000011.1, read as the reverse complement.
CCCGACCTGCCCGGAAAGAACCCGACGCTGGTCCGCAAGGTCACCTCCGTGCTGCGGCAGGCGGACGACTGGATCAGCGCCCACCCGGAGGAATCGGAGAAGGTCACCGCCGACTTCCTCAAGCTGCCCGCAGACCAGCTCGCCGGCTCCACCAAGTACGTGAAGCTGCTCTCCTCCAAGAAGCTGACCGACCTCACCGCCAACGGCACCGTCGACGGCTGGTTCAACGGCCTGGCCGACGTCTTCACAAGCATGGGCAAGCTCAAGTCGCCCTCCGACGCGAAGGACTACTACCTGGGCGACCTCTACAAGGCGGCAGGCAGTCCACAGCAGTGACCTCGCCGGCGGCCCCCGGCCCGCCGGTCCATCCGATGCCGCCACGTGCGACCGAGAAAGGATTCCGCGATGCCCGACATCATTCCTCCGGGCACGCCCCTGCCCTCGGCCGGCGGCGGTGCGTGCTGCGGCCCGCACCGCAAGCCTGCCAGGACGGACACCTTGATCCCCGCCGCCGTGCCGGCGCACGTGACGGACCCGCTCCCTTCCCCCGTTCCCGTACGGGAGCGCAAGGAGATCCTGCGAGGTATGGTCGCCATCCCCGGCGGCACCTTCTGGATGGGCGGAAACGACCCCGACGCCGTCCCCGGCGACGGCGAGGGCCCGGTTCGGCAGGTGACGCTACGGCCCTTCCACATCGACGCCACCGCCGTCTCCAACTCCGAGTTCGCCGACTTCATCAAGGCCACCGGGTACGTCACCGAGGCCGAGCGCTTCGAGTGGTCGTACGTCTTCGCCGACTTCGTCCATCCCGACGCCCGCAAGCACGTCATCAACGGCAGCGTCCTCGGCGCACCGTGGTGGCGCGCGGTGCGCGGCGCCTGCTGGCTGGCCCCGGAAGGGCCCGGCTCCTCGATCGACGACCGTCAGGGCCACCCCGTGGTGCACATCTCCTGGCACGACGCCGCCGCCTACGCCGCCTGGGCCGGAAAGCGGCTGCTCACCGAGGCCGAATGGGAGCGGGCCGCGCGCGGGGGCCTGGAGCGCAAACGGTTCCCCTGGGGCGACGAGCTCACGCCTCAAGGCCAGCACCTCTGCAACATCTGGCAGGGCGAGTTCCCCCACCGCAACACAGCCGAGGACGGCTACCTCTCAACCGCCCCCGTCAACGCCTTCCCCCCCAACGGTTACGGACTCCACAACATGACAGGCAACGTGTGGGAGTGGTGCCTCGACCGGTTCAGCCGCAACTGGCACGCCGCCGATACTCCACAGACCCGCATCGCCCCGACCGGCCCACCCAGCGGTAGCACCCGCGTGATGCGCGGCGGCTCCCACATGTGCCACCGCTCCTACTGCAACCGCTACCGGGTCGCCGCCCGCACCTCCAACGCCCCCGACAGCTCCGCCGGTCACATCGGATTCCGGTGCGCCTACTCCGGCTGACCCGCATACACCGCGACGCTCTTCGCCGAGTCGCCCGATTCCGTCTCCCGGTGCCGCCGAGCACCGAAAGACCACAGCGAGATACCGGCCACCCGGCTGGACCCCGCCGACGAGGAGAGTCCAAGGCGTCGGCACCCGAACGTCCCCGCCGTGCCGCCCATGGATGCGGCAAGCGCGCCCTCGTCGGTTCCCAGCCGCACACCTGCCGCCGAGGCCCGCCGACCGGCCGGACGGGCCCTGCGGCCTCTCACGTCGCGGTAGCACCACCTGTCGCACCCACGTCGCAACAGGAGGAACACTCGTCGCCATGCTGGAGTACAGGAGACCAAGTCCACCCGCACGAAGTTCGTCCGGGTGGAGCTGGCGTTTCGCCGTCCCGGCTCTACTCAGACGGCGGACACCGCGACGAGGTCGGCGACGATCGCACCCGCTTCCCCAACGGCCATGCATTCAAGGCATACGCAGGCTCTGCACTCATTTGCTAACCGTCCATCAGGGAGTCAAATCCGGCTGAACAGTCAGGGGCCGACAAACAGGCGAAGGAGCACCATGCTGTCAGACGGGCTGGGACTAAGAAGGCTTCTCGAAACCGAGTGTGGGGGCTGGGTTGTGCTGATCAGGCATGGTGCGGGGTGGGTGAGGTAGGTCCGGTGCGTCCGTGATGGTGGC
>NZ_JBIAXG010000010.1:0-191603 GCF_042896465.1 Streptomyces sp. NPDC001292 | reverse complement strand
GACACCCCCTGCCCACACCCAGCCAACGACCCAAGAATCCGGAGCTCGATCCTCAAAAGATCACGTCAGAAGCCGACCGGTGGATCGAGGCTAAGTAGTCGGCGAGACCGGACACGCGCGCGTGCATCCCGGCACCGCCCAGGGACTCGTCGTCGCTCTCCTCGCCGGTGGCCATCCTCACCAGCGGCGGCCCGCCGAGGAACACCTTGGCCCGCTCCCTGACCATGATCACGTGGTCGGACAGCCCGGGGATGTAGGCGCCCCCGGCGGTGGAGTTGCCGAAGACGACGGCGACGGTCGGGATGCGGGCCGCCGACAGCCTGGTCAGGTCCCGGAAGACGGCGCCTCCGGGAATGAAGATCTCCTTCTGGGAGGGCAGATCGGCGCCCCCGGACTCGACGAGGCTGATGCAGGGCAGCCGGTTGGCGAGCGCGATGTCGTTGGCCCGCAGCGCCTTCTTCAGGCTCCACGGATTGCTCGCGCCGCCGCGCACCGTCGGGTCGTTGGCGGTGATCATGCATTCCACGCCCTCGACGACCCCGATCCCGGTGACCAGCGAGGCGCCCACGGTGTAGTCGCTGCCCCACCCGGCAAGCGGCGAGAGTTCCAGGAACGGCGTGTCGGGGTCGAGCAGCAGCTCGATCCGCTCACGGGCGAGCAGTTTGCCGCGCCGCCGGTGCCGCTCGACGTACTTCGCGCCACCGCCCGCGAGCGCCTTTGCGTGCTCGGCGTCGAGTGCGGCGAGCTTGTTGAGCATGGCCTCGCGGTGGGCCCGGTACTCGGCGGAGCCGGTGTCCAGGGCGGACGAAAGGACCGTCAAAGCAGGGCCTCCGGTATGTCCAGGTGGCGGGAGCGCAGCCATTCGCCCAGGGCCTTGGCCTGCGGGTCGAACCGGTGCTGGGCGGCGGCGCCCTCGCCGAGGATCCCCTCGACGACGAAGTTGAGGGCGCGCAGCCGGGGCAGCACGTGCCGTCGCACGGTCAGCGTCCGGCTCTCGGGGACCAACTGCCGGAACGTCTCGGCCGTCAGCGCGTGCGCGAGCCACCGCCAGCCCTGTTCCGAGCGCGCCCACACGCCGACGTTGGCATCGCCGCCCTTGTCCCCGCTGCGCGCCCCGGCGACGAGTCCGAGCGGGGCCCGCCGCGTGGGACCGTCCGGAAGGGGCTCCGGCAGCGGCGGCTGCGCCACGTCCTCCAGCACGCGCGTCCCCCGGGGCGGTGACACGGCGACACGGCGGCCGTCGTGGAGGACGGCCACCTGCCCGACGGCGTCCTGGGGGACGTACACGGCCTCGAAGACCCCGTAGGGCGCGCCCTTTCCGGGCGGCGCCAGCAAGTGGAAGCCCGGGTATCCGGCGAGCGCCAGCTCGACGGCGGCACCGCTGAACGCCCGCCCCACCGCCTGTGGTTCCCGGTCACGTACGACCAGCCGGAGCAGGGCGCTCGCCGTCTCCTCGGTGCCGGCGTCGGCCCGGTCGGTCCGCACGAGGTCCCAGCGCACCTCACCGGGGGGCGACCCGGCGGCGCCGAGCGCGTCCCGCATCTGCTGCCGCACCAACTCGGCCTTGCGGTCGACGTCGAGGCCGGTGAGGACGAAGGTGACCTCGTTGCGGAAGCCGCCGAGGCGGCCCAGCCCGACCTTGAGGGCGGGCGGCGGAGCCTCCCCGCGCACCCCCTCGACGCGCACCCGGTCGGGCCCGTCCTGGCTGAGTCGTACGGTGTCCAGCCGGGCCGTGACATCGGGTCCGGCGTACCGGGCGCCGCCCGTCTCGTAGAGCAGCTGGGCGGTCACCGTGCCGACGTCCACGACACCGCCCGTTCCGGGGTGCTTGGTGATCACGCTGCCGCCGTCCTCGTGGATCTCGGCGAGCGGGAAACCGGGGTGGCGCAACCGGTCGAGGGCGTGGTCGGCGAAGAAGGCGTAGTTGCCGCCGGTGGCCTGGGCGCCGCACTCCAGCACGTGCCCGGCGACGACGGCGCCCGCCAGCCGGTCGTACTCCCCCGGCTGCCAGCCGAAGTGGGCGGCGGCGGGCCCGGTGACCAGGGCGGCGTCCGTCACCCGCCCGGTGACCACGACGTCGGCGCCCGCGCGCAGGCAGGCGGCGATCCCGAAGCCGCCGAGGTAGGCGTGGGCGGCGAGAGGGGTGTCCCCCGCGGGGGCGGAGCCGAGGGCCCGGGGGAGGCCGGCGGTGAGGTCGTCGCCCTCGACATGGGCCACGCGCACCGGGATCCCGAGCCGCTCGGCCAACTCCCGCACCCGCTCGGCGAGCCCGGCGGGATTGAGCCCGCCGGCGTTGGTCACGATCTTCACCGACCGCTCGTGGGCGAGTCCGAGGCACTCCTCCATCTGCCGGAGAAAGGTGCGGGCGTAGCCGGCCGCCGGGTCCTTGAGCCGGTCCCGGGCCAGGATGAGCATGGTCAGCTCGGCGAGGTAGTCGCCGGTGAGGACGTCCAGTTCGCCGCCGGTGAGCATCTCGCGCATGGCGTCGAACCGGTCGCCGTAGAAGCCGGAGGCGTTGCCGATGCGCAGGGTCACCCGGCCGCCCCCTTGGGCGCCCGGCCGGCGCCGGGCGGGCCGGCGAAGGCCTGGGCGATGTCCAGCCAGCGGTCGGCGTCCGGTCCCTCGGCACGTACCGCGAGGTCGGCGCGGTGGGCGCGCTGGGTGACCAGGAGGCAGAAGTCGAGGGCGGGCCCGGTGACACGCTGCCCGGCGTCCTCGGGACCGTACGTCCACAGCTCCCCGGAGGGACCGCGGACCTCCACGCGGAACTCCTCCTCGGGCACGGGCAGCCCGTGCGCCCCGAAGGCAAAGCCCCGCGCCCGCACCCCGATGCGCACCACATGCTTGAGCCGGTCGGTGGGTGCGCGCACCACACCGAGCGCGTCGGCCACGTCCTGCCCGTGGGCCCAGGTCTCCATCAGCCGCCCGGTCGCCATGGAGGCAGCCGACATGGGCGGCCCGTACCAGGGGAAACGGGACCCGGGCGGCGCCGCCCGCAGCGCCCGGTCGAGAGCGGCCCGCCCCTCCCGCCACCGCGCCAGCAACGTCCTGGGGGCCAGCCGCGCGCCTTCCGCGGCGCCGTCGTCCACGAACGAATCGGGCGCGGCCAGCGCCTCGTCCACGAGTTTCCGGAAGCCGGCGGAGTCGGTGACGGCGAGGAGGGCGGACCGGTCGGTCCAGGCGAGATGGGCGATCTGATGGGCGATGCTCCATCCGGGCGCCGGAGTCGGGCGTCCCCATTCCCCGGGGCTCAGCCCGGCGACAAGCCGATCGAGTTCGTCACTCTCAGTACGCAGATCGTCGAACACCAGCGTCGGATCGGACATGCGTGGAGCATGACAGCCGAGCCTGAAACAATCAAGCATGCTTGCATGGATTTATGGTCCCGGTGCACGGCCCGACCACCGGGACCGGTCAGGGGTGCGCCTCCGGGACCGGCGCCTTGGTCCGCGCCATCTGGGTCCGTACCGCCCCCATGCTCGCCGCGACGACGAGGACGATCGCCACGGCCTGGAGAGCACTGAGGGACTGGCCGAGGACGAGGAAGCCGGCCGTGGCGGCGAGGGCCGGTTCCAGGCTCATGAGGACGGCGAAGGTGGAGGCGGGCAGCCGGCGCAGGGCGAGCAGTTCGAGGGTGTACGGCAGGACGGAGGACAACAGCGCCACCCCCGCGCCCATGACGAACGTCGTCGGGTCGACCAGCTTCGACCCGGACTCGGCGATCCCCAGCGGCAGGAACAGCAGCGCACCGACCGCCATCGCCAGGGCCAGCCCGTCGGCCTGCGGGAAGCGCCGGCCGGTACGGGCGCTGAAGACGATGTACGCCGCCCACATCGCGCCCGCGCTCAGAGCGAAGGCGACGCCGGCGAGGTCGAGGCTGTCGAAACTCCCGCCGCCGAGGAGGAAGACGCCGGCCAGGGCCAAGGCGGCCCAGACGAAGTTGATCGCGCGGCGCGAGGCCAGCACCGACAGGGCGAGCGGGCCGAGCACTTCGAGGGTGACGGCGGGGCCGAGCGGGATGCGGGCGACGGCCTGGTAGAAGAGGCCGTTCATCCCGGCCATCGCGATACCGAAGACGACGACCGTGCCCCAGTCGGTGCGCGAGTGGCCGCGCAGCCGGGGCCGGCAGACCACCAGCAGCACGATCGCGGCCACCAGCAGCCGCAAGGTCACCACACCGAGCGCGCCCGCCCGCGGCATCAGCGTCACGGCCAGCGCGCCGCCGAACTGCACCGAGATGCCCCCGGCCAGCACCAGCCCGACCGGGCCGAGCGAGCCGAAACGGCCCGGGGATCCGGGCGATGGCGCGGCGGCCGGCGCGGAGGTCACCGGGGAGGACGAGGAGGGGGTGGCGGCGCTGGGCGTGGTCACGGGGCGGTCCAGTTACTGGGCTAGGGGTTTGTGCATCGCGATGTACTGATGGGTCCAGGGTAGTGGACACCGTCAGGAGCGTGAACCCGATTACCACTGTCCACAATGGTCCCGTCGGCGCCCATGGTTCACGGGCCGCCGTTACCCCTCCAGGCCCGCGACAACACCGCATGCCCCCGGCCTTTCGGCCCCCGTGGTCACGAGGCAGCCGCTCGGCCGCCCGCGGTTCACGAGCCGCCGCGCTCTTCCAGTCCCTCCGCCAGCACCTCCGCCAGATGGCGCCCCCGCACTCCGGCCAACTGGTCCAGCTGGGTGCGGCAGGAGAAGCCGTCCGCGAGGACCACCGCGCCGTCCGGCGCCCGCCGTACCGACGGCAGGAGCTGTTCCTCGGCGCAAGCGGCCGACACCTCCCAGTGGCCCTTCTCGAAGCCGAAGTTCCCGGCCAGGCCGCAGCAGCCGCCGGACAGCTCGCCGGTCAGGCCGGCCGCCTCGCGCAGGCGCCGGTCGGCCGCGTCGCCGAGCACGGCGTGCTGGTGGCAGTGGGTCTGGCCGGCGACCGGGCGGTCCAGGCGGGGCGGGGCCCAGCCGGGGGCGTGGCGCCGAAGGGCCTCGGCGAAGGTCAGGACACGGTCGGCCAGGCGGCGGGCCCGCGGGTCACCGGGCAGCAGCTCCGGCAGGTCGGAGCGCAGCGCGGCGGCGCAGCTCGGTTCCAGGACGACGACCGGGGCGGCGGTCTCCAGCACCGGCTCCATCAGGTCCAGGGTGCGGCGCAGCACCGCGCGGGCACGGTCCAGCTGGCCGGTGGAGACGTACGTCAGGCCGCAGCAGACGCGGCCCCGGCCCCGCAGGACGGACAAGGGGTTCCACAGCACCGAGGTTCCGTCGCCCACCGGAGGGCGGCGCAGGCGCAGGGTCGGCGGGAGCGCCACCCGCAGCCCGGCCGCCTCCAGCACGCGTACGGCCGCCCGGCCCACGGACGGCGACAGGTGCTCGGTGAAGGTGTCCGGCCACAGGACGACCAGATCGCCCGCCCCCTCCCCACCGTCCGCCGGTGCGTCCGGCCGCGTGCGCCACCATCGGGTGAAGGGCTCGCGTGCCAGTCGCGGGATCCCTCGTTCGGGTGTGATTCCACCGAGCCGTTTCACCGCCGACGCGAGCGGCCGCAGGGCGGCGAGCGCGTTCAGCAGCGGCGCGGTGCGCGTGCGGGCGGCCCAGCGCAGCCACACCGGGAGCCACCCCATGGCGTAGTGGGCGGCCGGACGGCGCCGTCCCGCGTAGTGGTGGTGCAGGAACTCCGCCTTGTACGTGGCCATGTCGACCCCGACCGGGCAGTCGGACCGGCACCCCTTGCACGACAGGCACAGGTCGAGCGCGTCGTGGACCTCGGCCGACCGCCAGCCGTCGGTCACCAGATCGCCGGCGAGCATCTCGTGCAGCAGCCGGGCACGCCCGCGCGTGGAGTGCTCCTCCTCGCCCGTGGCCCGGAAGGAGGGGCACATGACCGCGGCGCCCGACACCTCGGTCGTACGGCACTTCGCGACCCCGACGCACCGGCGCACCGCCGCCGAGAAGTCCCCTCCGTCGGCCGCGTAGCCGAAGGCCACGTCGACCGGGCGGCGCGGCAGCACGGCGAAACGCAGGTTCGCGTCCAGGGGCGCCGGACGGACCAGCATCCCGGGATTGAGCAGGCCGTCGGGGTCCCACAGTCCCTTGACCCGCTCGAAGAGGGCCACCGTCCGCGCGCCGTACATCGTCGGCAGCAACTCGGCGCGGGCCTGCCCGTCCCCGTGCTCCCCGGACAGCGAACCGCCGTGCGCCACCACCAGCTCGGCCAGCTCCTGCGAGAACCGCCGGAACCGGCCGATCCCGGCCGGTGTCAGCAGGTCGAAGTCGATGCGGACGTGGATGCAGCCGTCCCCGAAGTGCCCGTACGGGGTGCCCCGCAGCCCATGGGCGGCCAGCAGCTCCCGGAACTGCCGCAGATACGCGCCCAGCCGGGCCGGCGGCACCGCGCAGTCCTCCCACCCCGGCCACGCCTCTCCCCCGGAGGTACCCCCACCGTCCGGCATCCGGGTCGCCGTACCGCTCGCGTCCTCCCGGACCCGCCACAGCGCGCGCTGCGCGACCGGATCCTCGACGATCGCGGCGTCCACGGCGTCGGCCGCCCGCGCGATCGCCTCCGCACGCGCGCGTGCCTGCCCCGCCGTCTCCCCGCCCGTCTCCACGAACAGCCAGGCGTCTCCGCGCGGCAGCCCGGCCGCCGCGGACGGCACCAGGTCCCGCGCCATCCCCTCCACCGTCAGCGGCCCGTACGGCAGCAGTCCGGCCGCGGCGTCGGCGGCGGCGCCCTCGTCGGCGTATCCCAGCACGGCCAGTACGCGCGCGGGGGGTGTCTCGACGAGCCGTACGACGGCTTCCGTCAGCACGCCGAGGGTGCCCTCCGAGCCGCAGAAGGAGCGCGCCACGTCCGAGCCGTTCTCGGGCAGCAGTGCGTCCAGGGCGTACCCGGAGATACGGCGGGGCAGTCGCGGGAATCCGGTCCGCAGCCGGGCGAGCTCGCTCTCCACCAGCTCCCGCAGCCCGTCCGGCGCCCCGGCCCACTCGCGCCCCAGCCTCAGCCGCCGCCCTCGCGCGGTGAGCACCGACAGCTCCCGCACACTGTCCGCGGTCGTCCCCCAGGCCACCGAGTGCGAGCCGCACGAGTTGTTGCCGATCATCCCGCCGAGCGTGCACCGGTTGTGCGTGGACGGATCCGGGCCGAAGCGCAGCCCGTGCGGCGCGACGGCCTCCTGGAGCCGGTCCAGGACCACGCCGGGCTGGACGACGGCGGTCCGCTCCCCGGGGTCGAGCGACAGCACCCGGTTCATGTGCCGGGTGAAGTCCAGCACCACCCCCGTCCCGGTCGCCTGGCCCGCGATCGACGTCCCGCCGCCCCGCGCGACCACCGGCACTCCGCGCGCCCGGCAGACCTCCAGCGCCGCCACCACGTCGTCGGCGTCCCGCGGAGCCACCACACCCAGCGGGACCCGCCGGTAGTTGGACGCGTCCATGGTGACCAGCGCCCGGGAGGTGACGTCGAACGCCACCTCCCCGCGCACGGTCCGGCGCAGCTCCGCCCGAAGCCCCGAAAGATCCGCGAGATCGGTCATGCGTCCAGCATGCACGCGATCGATTTCATGGCCGTCTCACCCGGCGGAACGCGTTTCACCCCGATTTCTCCGACCCGCTACTCTCCCCTTCGTGGCTGAGATCCGGATTCCCTCTGACATCAAGCCCGCGGACGGACGTTTCGGCGCGGGTCCCTCCAAGGTGCGGACGGAGGCGCTGGACGCCCTCGCCGCCACCGGCGCATCCCTCATGGGCACCTCCCACCGCCAGGCCCCGGTCAAGAACCTGGTCGGCCAGGTGCGCGAGGGCATCCGCGAGCTGTTCCGGCTCCCCGACGGCTACGAGGTCGTGCTCGGCAACGGCGGCTCCACGGCGTTCTGGGACGTCGCGACCCACGGCCTGATCGAGAACAAGTCGCAGCACCTCGCCTTCGGCGAGTTCAGCTCGAAGTTCGCCAAGGCCGCCAAGCTCGCCCCCTGGCTCGCCGAACCCACCGTCGTCTCCTCCGACCCCGGCACGCACCCGGAGCCCGAGGCCGAGGCGGGCGTCGACGTCTACGCCCTCACGCACAACGAGACCTCCACCGGTGTCGCCATGCCCATCAGGCGCGTGGCCGGAGCCGACGAGGGCGCCCTGGTCCTGGTCGACGCCACCTCAGGCGCCGGCGGCCTCCCGGTCGACATCGCCGAGACCGACGTCTACTACTTCGCCCCGCAGAAGTCCTTCGCCTCCGACGGCGGCCTGTGGATCGGCGTGTTCTCCCCGGCCGCGCTCGACCGCGCCGAGCGCGTGCACGCCTCCGGCCGCCACGTCCCGGAGTTCTTCTCGCTGCCCACGGCGATCGACAACTCCCGCAAGAACCAGACGTACAACACCCCGGCGCTGGCCACCCTCTTCCTCCTGAACCAGCAGTTGGAGTGGCTCAACGGCCAGGGCGGCCTCGCCTGGTCCACGGCCCGCACCAAGGACTCCTCCTCCCGTCTCTACGCCTGGGCGGAGGAGTCCAAATACGCGACCCCGTTCGTCACCGACCCGGCCAAGCGCTCCCAGGTCATCGGCACGATCGACTTCTCCGACGAGATCGACGCCGCCGCCGTCGCCAAGGTCCTGCGCGCCAACGGCATCGTCGACACCGAGCCGTACCGCAAGCTCGGCCGCAACCAGCTGCGCATCGCGATGTTCCCGGCCATCGACCCGGCGGATGTCGAGGCCCTGACGAAGTGCGTCGACTACGTGATCGAGAAGCTGTAACCGTCCCCCGCACACGACGGTGAAGGGCGCCCGGCGGAGGCCGCCGGGCGCCCTTCGCGGTGTGTGACGTCGCTCAGCCGCTCGGCGGGGAAAGCGGTGCTGTGCCCCAATACGGTGGCGCACCATTGCGGTCGGAGCCTACGATCACGGCCAAGGCGGGGTCGTAGCACAGAGGTAGTGCGCCGCGACAGCATCTCGGAGGACGTCGGTTCGAATCCGGCCGCCCCGCCCCTTCAGCGCGTCGTCGGCTGATGCGAGGGCCGAGGCGTGGATATCGGCCCCCCTGGTGAATCCGGCTCGGACGGAACACGCCGTCGGCGCCACCCGGCGACGTAGCACCTCCGCGTCCGGGCATTGCGGGGAGTAAGCGGTCGACGAGCGAAGGCCGCCGGTCCTCAGGTCAGGGAATTCCGCGCAAGAACTCGTCGTCACCGAGTCCACTTCTTCAGTCCAGTTCGATCCTGGCGGCGACCGGCAGGTGGTCGCTGCCGGTGGCCGGCAGGGTGCGGATGTGGGCGACTGCCGCCGAGCGGGCCATGACCTGGTCGATCCGGGCCAGCGGGAAGGCGGCGGGGAAGCTGAGCGCGAAGCCGCGTTCCACCACGTTCATCCGCGAGGTCAGCGGGGCCAGCCCGCGGTCGTCGACCGTGCCGTTGAGGTCACCCAGCAGGATCACCGTTCTCAGCTCCTCGGCGGCGATGGCCTCGCCCAGCCGCAGGGCGCTCTCGTCGCGCCGGCCGGACGCGAGGCCGCTCGCCCGGACGCGGAGGGAGGGCAGGTGTGCCACGTACGCCGCGACCCGGCCGTGCGGGGTGTGGACCACGGTCCGCAGCCCGCGGCTCCAGGACTCCGTGATCCCCCGGGGTTTGATGTCCAGCAGCCGGGTGCCGGTCAGCGGATGCTTCGACCAGAGTCCGACGGTGCCCCGGACCACGTGGTACGGGTAGGCAGCGGCGAGGGTCTTCTCGTAGACCGCCAGCGCCGGGGGCACCAGCTCCTCCAGCGCGACGAGGTCGGGCCCGGCGTCGGCCAGGGCGCGGGCCGTGCCCGCCGGATCGGCGTTCTCGTCGCTGACGTTGTGCTGCACCACGACCAGATGGCGTGCGCCGGGCGCCGACCCGGGCAGGAGCAGCCCGCCGAAGAGGAAGGTCCAGGCCGCCACCGGCAGCAGCAGAGCCACCAGCGCCACGGCCGAACGGCGCAGCAGCGCGAGGGCGAACAGCACCACGACCACCAGGCCGAGCCACGGCAGGAACGCCTCCAGCAGACTGCCCAGGCGGCCCACGGAGTTGGGCACGGCCCGGTGGAACGCCAGCAGCCCGGCCGTCAGCGTCGCGAGCGCGGCGAGCACCCGCCCCCGCTGCCACGCCGACCGGTTCCCGGCGTCCCCCCGCGCCTCCTGGTCCGGAGCACGATGCCCCGCCCGGAGCCGCGCCCACGGGGGCACGGCCGCCCTCAGCACCGCCGCCGCACCGCCGCCCGCCCGCTCCTGACCCACCCTGGCTTCCCATCCGCTCGCCTCTCGCCTCCCAAGACGATCCTCCGAGTGGATCAGTTGCCGCCTTCCCGGAGTGGGTGCCGGGCAACCGGACGTCGCCCGGTCCGAGGAGGCGCCGCGGCCGCGAGGCGCCAGGCGGCGATCATCGGGCGCCTCGCGGTCGTCATGACGCCGTGCAGCTCACGCTCGGCACACCCCCGCCCCGGGCGCGCCCCCGAAGCCGAAGCCGGTCGAACCACCGGCCGCGATCGCCCCGTCGTGGGCGGCGTCGACCGCCGTCACGGTCGGTCCGCTCCGGGTGTACGACGCGTTCCACATGTCGGTGACCTTCTGGGACCCGCTCCAGGTCCAGGTCACCTTCCAGGACCTGATCGCGGTGGGGCCCGTGTCGGTCACCGTCACATCGGCGTTGAAGCCGCTGCCCCAGTCGCTGCCGACGACAGGCGGCGACCGCCCGTCAAGAGCGCCGACGCAACAAACGCCCCACCCCCCACATCGCGGCCGCCACGACGGCCACCGCGGCCACGGTGCCCGCGCCGAAGCGGCCGCCGTCGTCCGAACCGGCCCCTGCGGAGCTCGGACCGCCCTGCTGGGACGGCGACTTGGCGGACCCGTCGGCACCCGGCGCGTCACGCACCCGCACCGGGCTGTCGGCGCCCTCGCTGCCGTACAGCAGCTTGGTGCCGTCCACGCTGTAGGTGACGGACTCCCCCTGCCCCTGGAGCGGTACGTCGAGCCGGCCCGCGCGCTTGATCCTGCCGCCGTTCCAGTCGTAGTGGATGCCGCCGAAGTAGCCGCGCACGGCGAGGTGCGTGCCGTCCGGGGAGAGGGCGGCGTCGGTGGTCCACAGGTCGACGGGGGCGATCGGCTTGAAGACGTTCGTGCCGGAGGGGGACAGTTCGGCCGGGCCCTCGTAGAGGTGACCGCCGTCCTCCTTCTTGTCGATGATGTAGACGCGCCCCGTCTTCGGGTGCACGACCATCGACTCGGCGTCGCGGGCGCCGTCCGCGTACTTCACGACGTACTGCGTGGCCCGGATCGTCCGGTCCTTCAGCTCCTTCGGCTCGGGCAGCCGGTAGATCCACACGTACGGCCAGGTGCCGCCGAGGTTGTCGCCGATGTCGCCGACGTAGATCTGGTTGCCGGGCCCGATGGAGATGGCCTCCACGTCGCGGGGCTTGCCGATGCCGCTGAGGGTGATGGTGGCGACGGTCTCGCCGGTCCTGCCGTCCACGGCGTAGATCTGCGGGCCGTAGCCGCTGTCGTTGTGCGTCCAGTAGATACCCGGATGCAGGTGCGAGGCCGCGAGGCCGCTGGACTCCTTGATCCGCGGGTCCTTGATCGTGAACCCGTCGTCGCCGTCGGCGGCAAGGGCGGCGGGCGCGGCGAACACACCCACGAGGAGGGCCACGGCGAGCGGGGCGAACGGTCGGCGCATCCCCCAAGCCTGCCATCCCGCACGGATGTTCACACGGCGTGGCGGGCCTCACATCGCACCGCTCCCGCCCATCGTCCATGATGAGCGGATGCTCAGGTTCATGCCCGTCGGTGACTCCATGACGATCGGCAGCGCGGGCGAACACACCTGGCGTTACCGGCTGTGGCAGCACCTGTGCGCGACGTACGGCGGCCCGTTCACGCTCGTCGGCCCGCGCGAGACGCTCTACGACAAGTCGGCGGACGCGCCGGCCTCCCTCGCCTACGCCGATCCGGACTTCCCCCGCGCCCACCTGGCCGGCTGGGGCGAGGGCTGGGGGCACATGGTCCCGCTCATCGGCGACGCCGTACGGGAGTGCCGCGCGGACGTGCTGCTGGTCTCGCTCGGCCTGATCGACCTGGGCTTCTACACGAACGCCGAGCAGACGGTGGTGAACGTGGAGCCCTTCGTGACACGGGCGCGGGCCGCCAACGCGCGCGTCCGCGCGGTCCTGCTCCCGGTCATCCCGAACATCCGCGCCGAGGCCGACCCGCCCTTCGCCGCGCAGGTGGACCGTTTCAACGAGTTGCTGGCCAAGGCGGTGGCCGACCTGGACGAACCCCGCTCCCCGCTGCTCCTGGCACCCCAGCCGCCGACGTACGACATCCACACGGACACCTACGACGGCACCCACCCGAACGAGAGCGGCGAGCACAAGATCGCGGAGGCGTTCGCGGGCGCGCTGCACCGGGGGTGGGGGTGGGGCGGGGAGTATGGGGACGGCTGAGCCGCGTCGGCTCCTCCTCTTGGCATATGCGCTGCCGCCCGTGTCCTTGTCACCGTGCGTATCGTTGTACTGCGCGGCTGCGCTCGTCCACGGGGCAGCCGGGGAGGAGCGCCGCGATGACCGTCCTGGAAGACAGGATCACGATGGCCGAGGAGAGCGACGAGCTGACTCTGGACGTGATGTTCGAGTGGCTCGAGAAGATGCCCGTCCCCGAGGGAACGAAGGTCGAGATCGTCGGGGGGAACATCTTCATGTCACCGCAACGTCATACCCACTGGCAGATCATCTTCGACATCGCCCGACAGCTGAGCGCCAAGTACCCCGCCAAGCGGCTGGCCTCGGACGTACGGATCGATTTTCCCGGGCGCCTGAACGGATTCGCCTGTGATGTCGCGGCGATGGCCGACCGCTCGGTACAGGACGACAAGGGCCGCTGGCGCTACCGGGACATCGAGTTCGTGGCCGAAGTCATCTCCGAGAACACGGCCGCCAATGACTACGGTCCCAAGAAGCTCACCTACGCGCTCGCCGAAGTTCCCGTCTACCTCATCGCCGATCCGTACGAAGGCGAATGCCGCGTCTACACCCATCCCATGAACGGCGACTACACGACCGAGACGAAGCTCCCCTTCGGCGAGGACCTGGACCTCACCGACACGGTGGTCCGCCTCACTCTCAAGACCGACGAGTTCCCCCGCGACTGACCACCGCCGCCCCACCCCCCGCACACAACTCCCCTTGCATCGAGCGCACTCCAAGACGTTGGCTTGGGGGCCATGAGGTACACACAGCTCGGACGCACAGGACTCAAGGTCAGCCGACTCGTGCTCGGCACGATGAACTTCGGTCCGCAGACCGACGAGGCGGACAGCCACGCGATCATGGACGCGGCGCTGGACGCGGGGATCAACTTCTTCGACACGGCCAACGTCTACGGCTGGGGCGAGAACAAGGGCCGTACCGAGTCGATCATCGGCAACTGGTTCGCCAAGGGCGGCGACCGGCGCGACAAGGTCGTCCTGGCCACCAAGGTGTACGGGAACATGGCCCCGGACGACTCCGCCGTCTGGCCCAACCACCACAAACTCTCCGCCCTGAACATCCGGCGGGCCGTCGACGCCAGCCTCAAGCGGCTGCGGACCGACCACATCGACGTCTACCAGTTCCACCACATCGACCGGGACACCCCCTTCGAGGAGATCTGGCAGGCCGTCGACGTACTGATCCAGCAGGGCAAGATCCTTTACGTCGGCTCCTCGAACTTCCCCGGTTACAAGATCGCCCAGGCCAACGAGATCGCCGCACGGCGCTCCGGCACCATCGGGCTGGTCAGCGAGCAGTGCCTCTACAACCTCGCCGAGCGGCGCGCCGAGATGGAGGTGATCCCGGCCGCGCAGGACTACGGCCTCGGCGTCATCCCCTGGTCGCCCCTGCACGGCGGGCTGCTGGGCGGCGTGATCAAGAAGCAGGTCGAGGGCGGCCGGCGCGCCTCCGGCCGGTCCGCCGACGCGCTCGCCGACACCGCCGCGCGCGCCCGGATCCAGGCCTACGAGGACCTGCTCGACAAGCACGGCCTGGAGCCCGGCGAGGTCGCGCTGGCCTGGCTGCTCACCCGGCCCGGCGTGACCGGCCCGATCGTCGGCCCGCGCACCGCCGAGCAGCTCGCGTCGGCGCTTCGGGCGGTCGAGCTGGAGCTGAGCGAGGAACTGCTGGCCGGACTCGACGAGATCTTCCCGGGCCCGGGTCCGTCGCCGGAGGCCTTCGCCTGGTAGGCACCTGCCGCGCCGCCCGAGCGGCCCTACCGGCCCTGGCGTCCGCGCTCCGCGTCACCTGCCGAGCGCGGACGCCAGGGCGACGACGGCGAGCATCAGCACAAGCGCACCGGCCATGATCCGGTTCCGGGTTTTCGGGTCCACACAGTCGAGACTAACCGGCCGACCGCAGTGGCCAGCGGCCGACCGTCTCGTAGCGGGGCTGCTCCCCCGGCACCCCGGACCTCGGCAGCAGGCTGCGCACGAGAACCAGCTCCTCCACGGTCCACGCACTGCTCGCGAAGCCCCGCAGCGCCTGGACGTACGGCCGTACGTCCAGGCCGTCCCGGCTGCGCGCCACCGTCAGGTGGGCCTGGTAGCGGCGTGGCTCCCCCATCGGCACGCCCGCCTTCCGCGCCGCCGCGTCCGCGCGCTCGGCCAGCAGACGCAGGGTCGCGAGGTCGCCCTCCGCGCCCGTCCACAGTGCCTTGCCGCGCCCGAACTGCCCTCCCCCGCGCAGCGCGAGCGAGAAGGACCCGGTACGGCGCGCAGCCTTCTCCAGCCGGGCCGACAGCCCGGGTACGACCTCCTCGTCGACCTCGCCGTAGAAGGCGAGCGTGAAGTGCCAGCCGGGGCGCTGCGTCCAGCGCAGCCGGTCCGCGCCCGGCAGCTTCCGCAACCCGGCGATCTCGTCCGCGAGCGCGTCGAGCACGTCCCGCGGGGGCACTACGGCGGCGAACAGTCTCATGGGGCCAGTGTCCCGCCGCACACCCGGGCGTGACCCGGTCGCCGTGCGTATCGTTGTACCGCGCGGCTGCATGCGACCAGGCAGCAGCGAGGAGGAGCGGCACAGTGACTGTTCTGGCAGACAGGATCGAGATGGCCGACCAGAGCGACGGGCCCACCCTCGACGAGATGTTCGAGTGGCTGGAGCAGATGCACATCCCCGAAGGTTTCAAGACCGAGATCGTCGAGGGGGGCATCTTCGTGACGCCGCAGCGGGACACCCACTGGGAGATCATCCTGGACATCATCGAGCAGTTGCGCACCAAGTACCCGCGCAAGCGCGTGAAGTCCGACGTCCGCATCGACTACCCCGGACACCTCAACGGCTTCGCGTCCGACGTCGTGGCGCTCGGGGAGGGCGCCCGGAAGGACGCGAAGGGCCACTGGCGCCCCGAGGACGTGGAGCTGGTCGCCGAGGTGATCTCCCAGGGCACGGCCAGGAACGACTACGGCCCTAAGAAGGACGCGTTCGCGGCCGCCGAAGTGCCGGTGTACCTGATCGTGGACCCGTACACCGGCACGTGGCACCTGCACACCCTGCCGAAGGACGGCGAGTACCGCGGTGTCCTCAGCCTCGACTTCGGTGACGAGATCGACCTGAACGACACCCCGGTCGGCCTCGTCCTCAAGACCGACGAGTTCCCCCGCGACTGACCCCTTCCCGGCGGGCCGGACGCACCCGGCCTACGCCGCGGCGGCCAGCCCCTCCCGGCGTTCGCGGGGGACCAGGCCCACCCGCGGGTGTCCGCGGTTCCAGCCGACCGACAGGCGCAGATCGCCGGCGCGGGCCAGGACCAGGCCGATGGTGGCGGCCGCGGCGAGCGAGACGACACCGCCAACGGCGAAGCCGACGCGGGCGCCGTAGGCGTCGGTGATCCAGCCGACGAGGGGCGCGCCCAGCGGCGTACCGCCCATGAACACCATCATGAACAGGGCCATCACCCGGCCGCGCATGGTCGGGTCGGTGCCCATCTGCACCGCGGTGTTCGCCGTGACGTTGACCGTCAGGCCGAAGATCCCGATGGGCACCATCAGCAGCGCGAACAGCCAGTACGACGGGGCCAGCGCGGCGACGATCTCCAGCGCGCCGAAGGCCGCGGCGGCCGCGATGAGCACGCGCAGCCGGGCGGTGCCGCGGCGGGCGGCCAGCAGGGCGCCGACCAGGGAGCCGACCGCCATCACGGTGTTGAAGAGGCTGTAGCCACCGGCTCCGGAGTGGAAGACGTGGTCGGCGTAGGCCGACAGCCACACCGGGAAGTTGAAGCCGAAGGTGCCGATGAAACCGACCAGGACGATCGGCCAGATCAGCTCGGGGCGGCCGGCGACGTAGCGCAGGCCCTCGCGGAGCTGGCCCTTGCCGCGCGGGGCGCGCTCGACGACGTGCAGTTCACGGGCGCGCATCAGCAGCAGGCCGACGATGGGGGCGGCGAAGGACAGACCGTTGGCGAGGAACGCCCAGCCGGTGCCCACGCCGGTGATCATCACGCCCGCGACGGCGGGGCCGATCAGGCGGGCGGACTGGAAGTTCGCGGAGTTCAGGCTGACCGCGTTCTGGAGCTGCTGCGGGCCGACCATCTCCGAGACGAAGGACTGGCGGGCCGGGTTGTCCACGACCGTGGCGAGGCCGACCGCGAACGCGGCGAGGTAGACGTGCCACACCTGGACCTGGCCGGTGAGGGTGAGCACGGCGAGCGCGAGGCCGGTGACGGCCATGGCCGACTGGGTGACGAGCAGGGTGGGCCGCTTGGGCAGGCGGTCGACGAGGACGCCGCCGTAGAGGCCGAAGAGCAGCATCGGCAGGAACTGGAGGGCCGTGGTGATGCCGACGGCGGCCGAGGAGCCGGTGAGGCTCAGGACCAGCCAGTCCTGCGCGATGCGCTGCATCCAGGTGCCGGTGTTGGAGACGACCTGGCCCAGGAAGAACAGGCGGTAGTTCCTGACCCTCAGCGAGCTGAACATCGAGGACTTGCCGGGGGTGTCGGGGGCGGTGCGGGAGTCGTGGGTGGTCGGTGCGGGGGCGGAATCTGCTCCGGATCCCGTACTCAAAGGGGTTCGCCTCCTTGTCGGCTGCTCACTCGCCGAGTGGAACGTGTTTAAAGGTGTGCGAGCTTCTCCAGCACGGGGGCGGCGGCGCTCAGTTTGGCCCACTCGTCCTCGTCCAGACCCTCGACCAGGCCGGCCAGGAAGGCGTTCCGCTTGCGGCGGCTCTCCTCCAGCATCGTTTCGGCCTGGGCGGTCCTCGTGACCACCTTCTGACGCCGGTCCTCGGGGTGCGGCTCCAGGCTGACCAACCCCTTGGCCTCGAGCAGCGCCACGATGCGGGTCATCGACGGCGGCTGCACGTGCTCCTTGCGGGCGAGCTCGCCCGGCGTGGCACTCCCGCAGTTGGACAGGGTGCCCAGCACCGACATCTCGGTGGGGCTCAGCGACTCGTCGACACGCTGGTGCTTGAGCCGACGGGACAACCGCATCACGGCGGAGCGCAAGGAGTTCACGGCGGCAGCGTCGTCGCCATGGGTGAGGTCCGGCATGTTCTTTAGCTTACCTCATTACTCTCGCTAAATACCACCGCGAACACGCCCTTTCGCCCGTGACGCCCGCCACTGAAGATCACATCACTCTTTCGGGTGATCCACGCCCGGAACATGACGCCCCGCGCGGAAGGGTCCCGCGACCCTCGTGTCCATGGGGACCAGCGTGCCCAGCCTGCGCATGGACCACGAGCTGCTCGAACGGCTCAGGTGCCATGCCGCGAAAAGAGGAATGAGCGTCCAGGACTATGTCGTCCGGACGCTCATTCGGGATGACTTCGACGAGCGGTTCCAGGCCGCCGTCGAGGAGACGGAGCGGTTCTACGGGGTCACCTGACCCGCGCCGAACCGGGTCGGATCAGGTCAGGGCGAGGGCCGGCATCAGGTAGTAGAAGGCGAAGACCGACGCCACCACGTACATCGCCGCCGGGACGTCCTTGCCGCGGCCGGCCGCCAGGCGCAGCACCACGAAGGTGATGAAGCCCATGCCGATGCCGTTGGTGATCGAGTAGGTGAACGGCATCATCAGCATCGTCACGAAGGCCGGGATGGCGATCGTGTAGTCCGCCCAGTCGATCTCCTTGACCGAACCGGCCAGGATCAGGAAGCCCACCGCGAGCAGGGCCGGGGTGGCCGCCTGGGACGGCACCATGGTGGCGACCGGGGTCAGGAACAGCGCCACGGCGAACAGGGAACCGGTGATGACGTTGGCGAAGCCGGTCCTGGCGCCCTCGCCGACGCCCGCCGTCGACTCCACGAAGCAGGTGGTGGCGGAGGAGGAGCTGGCGCCACCGGCGGCGACCGCGATGCCGTCGACGAAGAGGACCTTGTTGATGCCGGGCATCTGCCCCTGGGCGTCGGTCAGCTTCGCCTCGTCGCTGATGCCCATGATCGTGCCCATGGCGTCGAAGAAGGTCGACAGCAGCACGGTGAAGACGAAGAGGACGCCGGTGAGCACGCCGACCTTCTCGAAGCCGCCGAACAGGCTGACCTTGCCCAGCAGGCCGAAGTCGGGGGTGGACACCGGGCTGCCCGGCCACTTCGGGGTGGTCAGACCCCAGGACGGCACCTTGGCGACGGAGTTGATCACGACCGCCAGGACGGTCATCGCGACGATCGAGATCAGGATCGCGCCGGGCACCTTGCGCAGGATCAGCGCCAGCGTGAGCAGCGCGCCCAGGATGAAGACGAGAACCGGCCAGCCGTTGAGGTGACCGTCGGCGCCGAGCTGGAGCGGGACGGTGGTGTGGGCGGCGTCCGGGATACGGGAGACGAAGCCGGAGTCGACGAGCCCGATCAGCATGATGAACAGGCCGATACCGATGGCGATGCCCTTGCGCAGGCCGAGCGGGACGGCGTTCATCACGCGCTCGCGCAGGCCGGTGGCGACGAGCAGCATCACCACGAAGCCGGCGAGGACGACCATGCCCATGGCGTCCGGCCACGTCATGCGCGGCGCCAGCTGGAGCGCGACGACCGTGTTGACGCCGAGGCCGGCGGCGAGCGCGATCGGCACGTTGCCGATGACGCCCATGAGCAGGGTGGTGAAGGCGGCGGTCACGACGGTCGCGGTGACCAGCTGGCCGTTGTCGAGCTGGTGCCCGTGCATGTCCTTGGCGCTGCCCAGGATGATCGGGTTCAGCACGATGATGTAGGCCATCGCGAAGAAGGTGGCGAAACCGCCGCGGACCTCCCGGGACAGTGTGCTGCCCCGCTCGGAGATCTTGAAGTAGCGGTCGAGGGCGCCGTACGGGGGTGGCGTTCCCGGCTGCTCGGGGGCGGAAGCCTTGGCGGTGGCCGAGGTGGGCATGCGGGTGACCTCAAGGGTGCGGGTGAGTACGGATTCCGGGCCGGACCGAGGACCAAACCGACAACCAACAGGTTCCCCCAGGTCCCTGTCGCGACTGTGTCGGTGATTCCTACGAAGAGAAGTGGCCAGACTCGGACCGTTTCAGTATGAACATATAAAGCCCAAAAGACCATCTCCGCGCGTAGACACCAGCCCACCAGGGGCGGGACGCGCGTCCCCCGGGCCCCGTAAGCTGAGCCCCATGGCGAAGTGGACCCCCAAGCACGAGGCGCCGGAGCCCCTGGAGGGCCCCGTGGTCGCCACCATCACCGGCGGCACGATCGTGTGGTTCGTCCTCTTCCTGGTCCAGCTCCCCTTCTACGGCTGGTTCCACGACCACGGCCACACCTGGTGGCTGTGGACCTGCCTGGCCGGCGGCGGCCTGGGCCTGATCGGCATCTGGTACGTCCGCAAGCGGGACGCCGCCATCAAGCGGGCGGCGGCGGAGCGGGCAGGGCGACCGCAGCAGCCGACGTCCGCGGAATAGGGACCCGGACCCGCGCCCCGACACGGGCGGGGAGCGGGTCTAGATCGAGGAGATGGTGGATCCTGCGCCGCCACATCCTGCCGAACATCAGCTCGCCGCTGGTCATCATGACCGCCATCAACCTGTACACCGCCGAGGGCGCCTACGCGGCGCTCAGCTTCCTCGGCTTCGGCGTCGCCCCCCGGACGCCGACTTCGGCAGCATAATCTCGGCCGCGCAGCAGTACCTGCTCACCGAGCCGTGGCTGGCGGCGTACCCGGCGCTGGCGTTCGTCGCGCTCGTGCTCGCGTTCAACCTGCTCGGTGACGCGCTGCGCGACCAGCTGAATCCCCGCAGCCGTACGGCGGCCGGTGCGTGAACCGCACCGGCCGAGGAACGAACCCCGAATCTGGCGAGCCCCCCGTGCCCGACCTGCGCGCCCGGCTCGATTCCGCCGTCCCCGACCTGCTCGCCGAGCACCGTGTCCCCGGTGCCGCGGTGGGGGTCGCCCTGGACGGCCGGATCTGCGCCACCGGTTACGGCGTCACCCATGTGGTCCACCCGATCGGCGTCGACGAGAACACCCTCTTCCAAGTGGGCTCGATCTCCAGGACCCTGCTCGGCGCCGTCATCGGCCGGCTCATGGAGCAGGGCGTCCTGGAACTCGACCCCGTCGCCCGCTCCTCGGCCCGCACTCGGGCATCGACGGGCGCATCACCCTGCGCCACACGATCGCCACACCTGGCATCGACGCCCCGAACATGATCGCCGACGCGCCGCGGCTGCTGGCCGGCCACGCCGACGACAGCGTCCAGGCGTCGCTGCGGCACTTCGCCGACCGGCCGCTGATGTTCGATCCGGGCACGGACTTCACCGGCCCCGGCATCATGGTCGCGGCCGCCGCCGTCGAGCGCGCGCACCGGCCGGCACTACGTCGATCTGCTGCGCGAGCTGGTGATCGAGCCGGCGGGCCCCGGGGACGGCACCGCCCGTACGACCGCCGTACGAGCCCGCTCCTCCCCAGGTCGGATCTTCCGCCCCCTCGACGAGTAAAGCCGCACAACCGCACGTACCGTCGAATGCATGACGCACACAGACGCGGGCGCAGAACTCGACCCCGTGCACCCCGTGCCCGTACCGGCGGTCCGGTCGACCGGACTCACCTCCGCCGAGGTCGCGGAGCGCATCGCCCGCGGCGAGGTCAACGACGTGCCGGTGCGCAGCAGCCGCTCCTTCCCGGACATCGTCCGCGCCAACGTCTTCACCCGGTTCAACGCGATCATCGGCGTCCTGTGGCTGATCACCCTGTTCGTCGCCCCCATCCAGGACAGCCTGTTCGGCTTCGTGATCATCGCCAACACCGGCATCGGCATCATCCAGGAGTGGCGGGCGAAGAAGACCCTCGACTCGCTCGCCGTCATAGGCGAGGCCCGCCCCACGGTGCGCCGCGACGACACCGCCGTCGAGATCGCCACCTCCGAGGTCGTCCTCGGCGACCTCATCGAGATCGGGCCCGGCGACAAGGTCGTCGTCGACGGATCCTGTGTGGAGACCGACGGTCTGGAGATCGACGAGTCCCTGCTCACCGGTGAGGCCGACCCCGTCGTCAAACGGCCCGGCGACCGCGTGATGTCCGGCAGCTTCGTCGTCGCCGGCGGCGGCGCCTTCCAGGCGACCAGGGTCGGCCGCGGCGCCTACGCCGCCCAGCTCGCCGAGGAGGCCTCCCGCTTCACGCTCGTCCACTCCGAGCTGCGCACCGGCATCTCCACCATCCTCAAGTACGTGACCTGGATGATGGTCCCGACCGCGATCGGCCTGGTCATCAGCCAGCTCGTGGTGAAGAACAACGACCTCAAGGAGTCCGTCGCCCGCACCGTCGGCGGCATCATCCCCATGATCCCCGAGGGCCTGGTCCTGCTCACCTCCGTCGCCTTCGCCATCGGCGTGATCCGGCTGGGCCGCAAGCAGTGCCTCGTGCAGGAGCTGCCCGCCATCGAGGGCCTCGCCCGCGTCGACACGGTCTGCCTGGACAAGACCGGCACCCTCACCGAGGGCGGCATGGACGTCACCGAGCTGAGATCGCTGGACGGCTACGACGAGTCGTACGTGCGCAAGGTCCTCGGCGCGCTCGGCGAGTCCGACCCGCGCCCCAACGCCTCCCTCCAGGCGATCATCGCCGCCTACCCGGACAGCGAGGAGTGGCGCTGCGTGGAGTCGCTGCCCTTCTCCTCCGCGCGCAAGTACAGCGGGGCCAGCTTCAGCGAGGGCGACGGCGAGTCCAGTACGTGGCTGCTGGGCGCCCCGGACGTGCTGCTGCCCGCCGAGGCCCCCGCCCTCGCCGAGACCGGGCGGCTGAACGAGCAGGGTCTGCGCGTGCTGCTGCTCGCCCACGCCGCCCGCGACCTGGACGACCCGGAGGTGGCCCGGACCGTCCGGCCCGCCGCTCTCATCGTGCTGGAGCAGCGGCTGCGGCCCGACGCCGCCGCGACCCTGCGCTACTTCGCCGAGCAGGACGTCCGCGCCAAGGTCATCTCCGGTGACAACGCGGTGTCCGTCGGCGCGGTCGCCGCGAAGGTCGGCCTCGCCGGGACCGCCGTCGACGCCCGCCGGCTGCCCACCGAGCGGGACGAGATGGCCCGTGACATGGACGAGGGCACGGTGTTCGGGCGGGTCACCCCGCAGCAGAAGCGGGACATGGTGGGCGCCCTCCAGTCACGCGGGCACACGGTCGCGATGACCGGGGACGGCGTGAACGACGTCCTGGCGCTGAAGGACGCCGACATCGGCGTGGCGATGGGCTCGGGGTCGGAGGCCACCCGGGCGGTCGCTCAGATCGTGCTGCTGAACAACAGCTTCGCCGTCCTGCCGTCCGTGGTCGCGGAGGGGCGGCGGGTGATCGGCAACATCACCCGGGTCGCGACCCTGTTCCTGGTGAAGACGGTCTACTCGGTCCTGCTGGCCGTGCTGGTGGTCTGCGCGCAGGTGGAGTATCCGTTCCTGCCCCGCCACCTGACCCTGCTGTCCACGCTCACCATCGGCGTCCCGGCCTTCTTCCTGGCCCTCGCCCCGAACACGGAACGGGCCCAGCCCCACTTCGTACGGCGGGTCATGCGCTACGCGGTGCCGGGCGGGGCGGTGGCCGCCGTGGCGACCTTCGTGACGTATCTGGTCGCCCGCCACCACTACACCGGTCCGGGCGCCCTGGACGCGGAGACCAGCGCGGCCACGCTGACGCTGTTCCTGGTCTCGATGTGGGTCCTGGCGATCGTCGCCCGCCCCTACACCTGGTGGCGGATCGCGCTGGTGGCCTCGATGGGCGTGGCGTTCGTCGTCGTACTGATCGTGCCTGAGCCGCAGCACTTCTTCGCGCTGAAGCTGGTCGGCACGGCGATGCCCTGGCTGGCGGTGGGAGTCGCCGCGGTGGCGGCGGCCGCCCTGGAACTTCTGTGGAAGTGGGTCGACCGCCGCTTTCCCGCGTAGGGGTGCGGCCAGTGCCGCCCCCTGCTACTTCACGTCGACGAAGTCGGCCCTGGAGTTGATCGCCGGGGTGGTCGAGGTGCCCGCGAAGGAGTAGCGGAAGTAGCCGTCGGCCGTGGCCCTGGTCGTGGTCTTCAGGTTCCCCTTGGAATCCGTCTTGATGGTCTTCAGCGTGGTGTAGGCGGTGGAGCCCTTCTTGAGGAACTGCAGCTTCACGTACTGGTAGGTGTAGCCGTGGTACTTGCCGGTCTCCCAGTTGGCCCGGGTCAGCTTGCCGACGACCGTGATGGTGTAGCCCTTCTTGACCGGCTCGGGCGTGGCGTTGATGGTGAGCACGGGGTTGCGCTGGACGCGGTGGGTCGTCTGGTAGTCGTTCCAGTAGACGCTGCCATCGCCCGCGAGTGCTCCGGCGGTCACCTTCCAGGTGCCGGCCAGCGCGTTCTTGTACAGGTCGGTGCCCGGGTAGGCCGTGATGGTCAGCTTGCAGGTCGAGGTGGTGGCGCTGGCGGCAGTGCACTTCGCCACGTCCTCGTTCGGCGGGAGGTAGCCGTCGACGTCGGTCTCGGCATCGGTGCCGTGCCACAGGTCGACATAGGCGTCCTGGATGCCCGTGGCGTGGCTGGCGGTCAGCGACACCGTGAAGGTCTTGGCGTAGGTGGTGCCGACGACGACTGCCTTGCCGGAGTTGACGGTCACCTTGGACACGGTGGGGAGCTCCTCGGCGGCCAAGGCGCGGAAGGCCGACTTCGCGGAGGAGGTACCGAAGCGCTCGGCGGCGCTGGGCTTGTTCGGCTTGACGTCGCGGGGGCCGTCGGCCTGCGCGACCGGGACGGCGAGGGCGGACAGTACCAGGGCGCCGGAGACGGCGGCCACAGTGGCGCGAATTCGCATGCGTTCCCCCAGTGGAGAAAGGGCCCCGCCAGTCGTTCGTCGCGGTTCGCCTCCGGCGCGGGCCCAAGTGATCGTGGAGTCTGTCTGACTCACGTGATCAGATCCCTGACCCGTGCAGAAGGTTGCACGGAATTTGAATTTCCTGTGAGCGGCCTGTCAGTCGACGTGGCGGCGGCCGTCCGTGGCTTTTAGGGGGAAGTGGTCGACCGCCGCCCTGCCGTGCCGGGGCAGGGCCGGTGCCGCCTACTTCACGTCGACGAAGTCGGCCTTGGAGTCGACCGCCGAGGTGGCGGAGTTGCCCGCGA
The DNA here is from genome assembly GCF_042896465.1 of Streptomyces sp. NPDC001292. Classification (NCBI taxonomy): domain Bacteria; kingdom Bacillati; phylum Actinomycetota; class Actinomycetes; order Kitasatosporales; family Streptomycetaceae; genus Streptomyces; species Streptomyces sp. NPDC001292. The sequence goes on along the minus strand of NZ_JBIAXG010000010.1, from coordinate 167,115 downwards.
AGGAGTAGCGGAAGTAGCCGTCGGCCGTGGCCCTGTCGTGGTCTTCAGCCTGCCCTCGGAGTCCGTCTTGATGGTCTTGAGCGTCTTGTAGGTGCTGGAGCCCTTCTCGACGGTCAACCTCGCGGAAAGACCGGCGGAAAGAGTTCCTCCACCGTGCGCCGGCGATGGTCGCGCTCCGGGTAAGCCGCGCGCATCATGTCGAACAACTGCTGGCCGACTCGCCTCAGAGCGGTGAGATCGACGCCGGGGATCGAGCCGTCGCGCATGACCACCCTGCCCGCGACCATCGTCAGGACCGCATCGCGGGCGGTGCCGTTGAGCACCAGGGTGCGCAGCGGATCCTCGGTGACGCCCATACGGAAGTCGTCCAGGGCGAACGCCGCCAGGTCGGCGGTGGCCCCCGCGGCCAGCCGCCCGAGATCCGGTCGGCGCAACGCGGTCGCCCCACCGGTCCAGAGCGCCTCGAAGTAGCCGGTGAGGTGCCCCTGGCCCAGGTCGCCGGCCTGGAGTTTGGCCACCTGGGTGCCCACGTCGATTCCCCGGATCAGGTCCGGCGGGAAGGAATCGGTGCCCAGACACAGGTTCACCCCCCGCGCCCGGTAGTCGGCGAACGTGTGCAGGTTGTGGGCATATCGAGCGTTCGTCAGCGGGCAGTGCACTATCGAGACGCCCGCGTCGGCCAGCACCGCGACATCTCCCGTGTCCATGCCGAGCACCTCGGGGTGCACATCGAGCACCACCCCATGCGGAACGATCAGCCGGTCGGACAACAGCCCGGAGTCGGCGATCAGTTGCAGCGGGGTACGACCATAGGCGCGCTGGATGTAGTCACGCTCCGACATGCCTTGCAAAGCGTGCAGGCGCACCAGCACGCCGCGCTCGTGCGCGGCCCGGGCGACGTCCCTGAGCAGGTCGGGGAGCAGGGTCTCGATCCGGCACGGCAGCAGCACCCCGGTCACCAGGGGATCGGCGAGCTGAGCGGTGTGGTCCAGGAACCGCAGCGCCTCGGCCAGACCGCGCCGGCCGGCCTCCTCGTCGAACATCACGGTGCGCTTGCCGTCGGCGCCGATCACGTTCACCCCGGACCGGAACGACGGCCCGAGGAAGCCCCGCAGACCCAGTCGCGAAGACACCTCGGCCATCGCCACGAAGTCCTCGTAGGTCTCGGCCCAGTCGCTGTGCACCTCTGAGGCGATCGGCATGTAACTGGTGATGCCGTGCAGGGCGAGCTGGACCAGCGCGTACTCACGTACCGCGCGCCGTTGCCCGGCGTCGAACACCGCCCGGGGCGCGGCGAAGTACTCGGTCGACCAGACGAAGCCGGACGCCAGTTCCGGGGACGCCCAGGAGTCCAGGATCAGGTGGTCGATGTCGGTGAGGGCGTCCAGATCGATCAGGCCGGGGGTGACCACCGCGTCACCGAGGTCGATGCGCACGTCGGCTTGCCGCCGGTCGAGTTCGGCGCGATCGCCCACATCGACGATGGTGTCGCCGTCGATCAACACGGCGCCGTCCGGGACCTCCACGTGCGAGCGTCCGTCGTGGGCGATCACCCAGGAAGCAGTGACCAGGGTCTTCATCGGCGTGCCCTTCCAGATTTGGTACACCAACTGACTGAAACGGTCGCCCTTAACCCCGGGAGCGTTCGACGCGCCCCCGGACCGAGTAACGACCGGCTATGGCTCGCGCAAACTTTTGCACAAGCCGGAAAATGCGCCCTACGAGGGCTGATGCCCCCAGCTGCAACGGTGCGCCGGGTTGCTGTCGAACCCTAGTAGAAATCACGATTCTTGGTATACCGTTTCGGCCACCTCCCCACCCCCTCGAGCACCAAAGGATCGGACGTGCCGGATCCGCATGAGCCGCCGAGTCCGCCGCGCCACGCCGACGCGCCGGAGCCCCCTGACGGGCAGGTGGCCACTCTGCCTCCACCAGAACCCGCAACCGCAACCGCCGAGCGCGGGCCCGCCGCGGAGATCGCCACCGCGCGGTCACTGCTGGGCACGGCGTGGCTTCGGATACGGCGCAGCCGGATCGCCATCGCCGCCCTGATCGTGGTGGTCCTCATGGTGCTGTTCGCGATCCTGGCCCCGGTGTTGGTGGCCATCGAAGGATCGGACCCGTTCACCTCCCGGACGGGGCCGGACTTCCTGGACTCCTTCTACGCGCCGGGCCTGCCGCTGCCGTACTACCGCTTCCCGTCCAGCGAGCACTGGCTCGGCCTCGAACCAGGGCTCGGGCGCGACATCTTCGCCCGGATGGCCTACGGCGCGAGGATCTCCCTGACCATCGCGCTGCTGTCCACGGTGGTGTCGGTGGTCCTGGGCACCGTGCTCGGCGCCGCCGCCGGATACTTCGGCGGCAAGATCGACATGGTGATCAGCCGGGTGATGGACCTGTTCCTGGCCTTCCCCCACCTGCTGCTGGTGCTGTCGCTGACCCCGATCATGCAGTCCCGGCTGCGTGGCACCGCCCTCGACTCGGGGAGCCTGGTACCGATCGCCTCGCTGGTGATCATCCTCGGCTTCTTCGGCTGGGCCTACCTGGCCAGAGTCGTGCGCGGCCAGGTGCTCTCGATCCGGGAGCAGGAATTCGTCGAGGCCGCCCAGGCCTACGGGGCCTCGCACCGGAGCATCATCCTGCGGCAGATCATCCCGAACGTCATGGGCGTCGTGCTGGTCTACGCGACCATGATGATCCCCACCAACATCACCGCAGAGGCGGCGCTGTCATTCCTCGGCGTCGGGGTCAAAGACCCCACACCCTCCTGGGGTCAGATGCTCAACGCGGCCCAGGCAGGCAACTGGTACCTGTCCGACCCGTGGTTCCTCGCCGTCCCGGCCGGCGCGCTGGTGATCACCGTGCTCGCGTTCAACCTGCTCGGCGACGCGGTCCGGGACGCGTTGGACCCCAAGTCCTCCCGAAGCTGACCTCCCCCGACGCGCCGTCCTCCCCCGACGCGCCATCCCTTTCCTTACCCTCAAGGAGACGCAGTGAAACGAAGCACCATGGCGGCGATCGCCCTGACGGTGAGTGCCGGGCTGGCCCTGACCGCCTGCGGCGGATCCAAGCCCACCCCCGGTACCGGCTCCGGTCCCAGAGCCGACGCCTACGCGCCGGTGGAGATCGGGAAGGGCTACTCCGCCAAAGGCGGGAACATCAACGTCCTGATGTCCTCGGACTTCCAGACGCTGGACCCCGGCAACAGCAACTACGTGCAGACCGCCAACGTGGGGCAGCTGTACTACCGCACACTGACCATGGCCAAGGAGACCGCCGGCAAGCCGCCGACGATCGTGCCGGATCTCGCCACCGACCTGGGCAAGCCCTCCGCCGACGGCCTCACCTGGACCTACACCCTGAAGAAGGGGTTGAAGTTCGAGGACGGCACCCCGATCACCAGCAAGGACATCAAGTACGGAGTCGAGCGCACCTACGCCCGAGACGTCTACACCCAGGCACCGCAGGAACTGAACGCCGCCCTGGCCGACGACAGTTACAAGGGCCCGTACACCGGCGGAGACTTCAAGGCGATCGACACCCCGGACGACCGCACCGTCGTCTTCCACCTCAAGCAGCCGTTCGCCGAGTTCCCCGCCCTGGTCTCCCGGTCGAACACGGCGCCGGTGCCGAAGGCCAAGGACACCAAGCTCGACTACACCAACCACCCCGTCTCGTCAGGCCCGTACAAGATCCAGTCGTACGACCGCGGCCGCGCGATGAAGCTCGTCCGCAACGACCAGTGGAACCCGGCCACCGACCCGAACCGGACCGCCCTGCCGGACACGTTCACCTTCACCCTGTCCACCGCCCAGGCGACCATCAGCCAGCAGCTGCTCGCCGACTCGGACCCGACGGCCGTCACCTTGGACAGCAACGGCGGTCTGCAGGCGTCCGACGCCGCCAAGCTCAACACGGCCGAAGTCAAGAAGCGCACCGCGGGCGGCCTGCTGGGCTGCACGGACGTGCTGAACCTCAACACCGAGACGATCAAGGACCCTCAGGTCCGCAAGGCACTCGCGCTGTCCATCGACCGTAGCGCGATCCAGGTGCAGTACGGCGGCGAACGGTTCGGCAAACTGGCCCAGTCGTACATCAACTCGGCCCAGCGGGGATACGTCGAGCAGCACACCGAGCTCACCCCGACGGGCAAGTCCAAGCTGGACGAGGCCAAGAAGCTCCTGGCGGGCAAGACGTACCCCAAGAAGCTGGTGTACGGCTACGCCGACGCCAACCCCCGGTACAAGAACGTCGGCACCGTGCTGCAGCAGAACTTCAAGCAGCTCGGCATAGACCTGCAGCTGCGCCCGATCCCGGCCGCCAACTACTACACCGTGCTGGCCGGTGACCAGATGCCGGACATCGCCCGCAGCGGCTGGTGCGGTGGCGCGGACAGCGGTTCGGTGCGCACCACCGTCGACCCGAACCTGGGCCCGAGCGTGGACGGCAAGACCTACGGCTTCTCCAACATCCCGCGCTACTACGACCCGAAGATCTCCCGCGCGATGTACGAGCTGCGCGGCACGAACGGGTCCAGCGAGGAACTCGGCAAGAAGTGGGCGACTCTGTTCGACCAGGCCATGCAGAGCTACCCCCTGGTTCCGCTGATTCGCAGCTACACCAACAGCGTGGTCGGCTCCAAGGTCCGTAACGCGCAGGTGGGTTACTTCTTCGGCGGCATCGACCTGTCCATCATCGGCGTCCAGCACTGAGATCCCGTCACAAGAAGAGGTAGAAGCGGTGAGTTCATCCCGAGCCGGCGGGTCGCGCCCATGACCAGATTTCTGATGCGGCGATTCGTCGCGATGATCGTGCTGTTGTTCGTCATCAGCTTCGTGACGTTCACCCTGTTCCAGCTCGGCCCGGCGGACCCGGCCGCGGCGGCCTGCGGTCAGGAGTGCACTCCGCAGCGCATCGCCGAGGCCCGGGTCGCGCTCGGGATGGACAAGCCGTTCCTCACCCAGTACTTCGACTACATGTCGGGCCTGGTGGGCAGCCGCACGGTCGGCGCGCCGGGCAGCGGGACGCTGTGCTCCTGGCCGTGTCTGGGCAAGTCGTTCCAGACCAACGAGGACGTCACCACGATCATCGGGCGGGCCCTGCCCTACACACTGTCCGTGGCCAGCGGCGCGATCGTGCTGTGGAGCGTCGTCGGCGTCGGGCTGGGCCTGCTGGCGGCACTGCGCAAGGGCCGGTTCACCGACAAGCTCATCGTCGGCGCCGCCTCGGTCGGGGTGTCCCTGCCCATTCCGGTGACCGGCCTGCTGCTGCTGTTGTTCTTCGTCAGCACGGTGCACCTGTTGCCCTTCACCACCAACGCGATCACCTCACCGTTCGGCGCCGCGGGTCCGGGCGGCTGGTTCCTGAACTACCTGCTGCCCTGGGTGGCGCTGGCGGTGCTGTTCAGCGCTCAGTACATCCGGGTCACCCGCAGCAACATGCTGGAGACCTTCGGAGAGGACTTCATGCGCACCGCGCGCTCGAAGGGCCTGTCCCGGCGGAGCATCGTGTTCAGGCACGGTGCGCGGGCCGGCATCACTCCGGTGGTCACCATGCTCGGTCTTGACATCGGCACCCTGCTGGGCGGCGCTGTGCTCACCGAGCAGATCTTCTCGGTGCCAGGTGTCGGATTCACCGCGGTGCATGCCGCCCAGGCCGGCGACCTTCCGGTCACCATGGCCATCACCATGATGGCCGCGTTCTTCATCATCGTCGCCAACGTCGTGGTCGACGCCGCCTACGCGGTGATCGACCCGCGAGTGAGGGTTGCCTGATGACCACGCCCAAAGCCGCGCCCATGCTGGACATCCGCGATCTGCGGGTGAGCTTTCCGACCGACGACGGCGTGGTGCACGCGGTCAACGGGATGGACCTGACCCTGGCGCGCGGGGAAACCGTCGGCATCGTCGGCGAATCCGGCTCCGGCAAGACCGTCACGAGCCAGGCTCTGATGGGGCTGCTCAAGGACACCTCCGCCACCGTCACCGGACAGATCCTCCTGGACGGACGGGATCTCAACCCGCTGACCGAGGCGCAGATGCGCGCCTACCGGGGCAAGAAGATCGCGATGATCTTCCAGGACCCGCTGTCGGCGATGCACCCGTTCTATCCCGTCGGGGTGCAGATCGCCGAGGCCTACCGGGTGCACAACGCCGTGTCCAAGAAGGCCGCGACGGCGGTCGCCGTCGACATGCTCGGCCGGGTCGGGATTCCTGACCCCAAGCGCCGTTACTCGGCGTACCCGCACGAGTTCTCCGGCGGTATGCGGCAGCGCGCGATGATCGCCATGGCGCTGGTCTGCGAACCCGAGCTGCTGATCGCCGACGAGCCCACCACCGCGCTCGATGTCACCGTGCAGGCCCAGATACTCGATCTGCTCAATGAACTGCAGGCCGAGACCGGGTCCTCGGTGATCCTGGTGACCCACGACCTGGGTGTGGTCGCCGAGGTCTGCCACCGGGTCGTGGTGATGTACGGCGGGGTGTGCGTGGAGCAGGCGACCGTCGCCGACCTGTTCAGCGACCCGCGGCACCCCTACACCCAGGGGCTGCTGGCTTCGATGCCGTCGCTGGCGGGGAGGTCAGAGCGGCTCAGCCCGATCCCGGGCTTCCCGCCGTCGCTGCTGGCACTGCCCGAGGGCTGCCTGTTCGCAGACCGCTGCCCGAAGGCGCACCTGGTGCCCGAAAGCGCCTGCGGCACCCGCCGGCCGACGCTGACCGGCCCCGGCGGACACCCGTCGCGGTGCCACCTTCAGACCCTCGAACCGGCCGGAGAGGTGGTCCGATGACGCCGCTGTTGCAGGTCACCGACCTGACCAAGCACTTCCCGATCCGCTCCGGCGCCTTCCGGTCGGCCGGCGGCGTGATCAAAGCCGTCGACGGGGTCAGTTTCTCGGTCGAGGCCGGGCAGACCCTCGGGCTGGTCGGGGAATCCGGTTGCGGCAAGTCGACCACCGGCCGACTGCTGATGCGGCTGCTGGAGCCCTCCTCCGGGAGCATCCGGCTCGACGGCCGGGAGATCTCCGAACTGCGCCGATCGAACCTGCAGGAGTACCGGCGCCGGGTGCAGATGGTGTTCCAGAACCCGTCGTCCTCGCTCAACCCGCGCCAGTCCGTGGGCAGTGCGATCGCCGCACCGCTGCTGGCCCAGGGGATCACGCCGCCCGGTGGCGTCAAGGCCAAGGTGCGGGACCTCATGGACCGGGTGGGGTTGCGCCCCGACCACTACAACCGCTTCCCGCACGAGTTCTCCGGCGGCCAGAAGCAACGTGTGGGCATCGCCCGCGCGCTCGCCCTGGACCCGCAGCTGATCATCTGCGACGAACCGGTGTCCGCGCTGGACGTGTCGGTGCAGGCACAGGTGATCAATCTGCTGGAGGACATCCAGCGGGACACCGGAGTGGCGTACCTCTTCATCGCCCACGACCTGTCCGTGGTCAAGCACTTCGCCGACCGCATCGCGGTGATGTACCTGGGCCGGATCATGGAACAAGGCGACACCGAAGAGGTGTTCGGCGCTCCGCGGCATCCCTACACCCGGGCGCTGCTGTCCGCCGTCCCGCAACCGGACCCGACGGCTGATCGCAGCGGGCGGATCCGGCTGTCCGGCGATCTGCCCAGCCCGGCCGACCCGCCGCGCGGCTGCGTCTTCCGGTCCCGGTGTCCGGCGCATCCGCGGCTGGACCCACAACGCCGGCAGCTGTGCACCGGCGGTGTGCCGAGCGGCGACATCGCCTGCCATCACGCCGACGTCGCCGCCGAACTCCTGGCCACGACGCCCCGGTGAGCCGTGCCACGTCCTGCGAAACGGCCGTACCGTGCAACAGAAAGGTGACAACAGTGTTGATCCGTGACGTCCGCCCCTGGGGTGGCGAGCGCAGCGACGTCGAACTGTCCGGCGATCGCATCGCGTCGATCCACCCGCACGACCCGGCCGCGCAGCCGGCCGGTGAGGTGGTCGAGGGTCGCGGCCGGCTGTTGCTGCCGTCGTTCAGCGACGTGCACGTGCACCTGGACTCGACCCGGATCGGCCTGCCGTTCCGGCCGCACACCGGCGGCCCGGGAGTCTGGACGATGATGCTCAACGACCGGCAGAACTGGCGCACCGCGGAGGTTCCCCTCAAGGAGCGGGTGGCCGGCACGCTGGAGCGGATGATCGCCCGCGGAACCACCCGGGTGCGGTCGTACGCCCAGGTGGACGTGGACTGCAAGCTCGAGAAGTTCGATGCCGTGGTGGCCGCGAAGGAGAAGTTCGCCGGTCGGGCCGACGTCCAGATCATGACGTTCCCGCAGGCAGGCATCCTCCGCGAGGAGGGGACCGTCGACTGCCTGGCGGCCTCGCTGAAGGCGGGCGCCGAGGTGATCGGAGGCATCGATCCCTGTTCCCTCGACCGGGATCCCAAGGGGCACTTGGACGTCGTGTTCGGGCTGGCCGAGAAGTACCAGGTCGAGGTGGACATCCACCTGCACGAGCCGGGTCACCTCGGGGTGTTCTCCACCGATCTGGTGCTCGAGCGCACCCGGGCGCTGGGCATGCAGGGCAAGGTCACGATGTCCCACGCCTACGAGCTGGGTTCGATCTCCGAATCGGTGAGCCGCCGCATCATCGACGACTTCGCCGAGCTGGACATCGCGATGGCCACCGTGGCGCCGCCGGACCGCGGGCAGCTGTCGCTGGTGGCGCTGACGGAGGCAGGCGTCCGGGTGGGCCTGGGCGAGGACGGCCAGCGCGACTACTGGAGCCCCTACGGCAACTGCGACATGCTCGATCGCACTTGGCAGCTGGCCTTCACCAACAACTTCCGCCGTGACGACCTGATCGAGATGTCGCTGGCGGTCGCGACCATCGGCGGGGCCTCGATCATGAGTCATGACGTCGCCCGGCCGGCCGGGGTCGCCGACCGGCCCGGTCTGGCCGTCGGCGACCGTGCCGACCTGCTGCTGGTCGACGGCGAGACGCCGGCCAGTGCCGTGATGGACCGCGGCACCGACCGCACCGTCCTGCACGACGGCGTCGTCGTCGCCGACCAACTGGCCCTGGTACGCCGCTGAGCCCGCGCGAACAACGGCCCCTCCCCTTACCAGCGGCCGGGGCCTGTCCCAGGTGTATTGCCCTGAGAGGTTGGGAGCCTCTCAGGGCAGTACACCTAGATCAGCAGCTCGCCGCCCCGGACCACCACTCGCCCACCGGACACGACGAGTTCACGCCGAGGTGCCCGCATCAGAGCGTCCTGCACGTTCTCGGCATCGACCAGCACGATGTCCGCGGGTGCACCCGCCGCGAGGTCGTGGACGCTTCGGTGCACGAAGCCCGCCGCGCGGGTGGTGGCGAGTTGCACCGCGTAGCCGAGATCCCCGTCGGTCCGCATTCCGTGGAGCCGCGCGAAATCCAGGGCCACGCGCAGCAGATCACCGTCGCCGAACGGCGACCACAGGTCGCGGATCCCGTCGGTTCCCAGACCCACCGGCATCCCCCGGTCTCGCATCCCGCGCCAGGGCAGTGGCGCCATGCGCACCGGGGCGACCGTCGACCAGGAGATACCGGCCTCGGCCAGCTCGTCGAGCAGGTCGGCCTGCCGGTCCGACGGCAACTCCCCGATGGCGAAGCCATGGGAGATGTTGACCTTCCCCTGCAGCCCGGCGCGGCGAGTGCGGTCGGCGATGAGCTCGAACTGGAAGGCGCCCAACGCGCCCCCGTCGTGCAGGTGGATGTCGATACCGACCCCGCGCCGCTCGGCGATGTCGAACAGCCCGTCGAGCTGCTTCACCGGATCGCGGTCGATCGCCGCCGGATCGAGTCCGCCGATACTGGTCGCACCGTTCGCCGCCGCCTGATCCAGCAGGTCCAGGACGCCGGGTCGGCGGATCACCCCGTCCTGTGGGAACGCGACGATCTCCACCTCGATCGCGCCGCCGAGTGCGTCCACCGCCTCGCGGACGGCGTCGATCCCCCGCAGGCCGATTCCGAGGTCGACGTCGACGTGGCTGCGCGCCGCGGTGACGCCGTGCCGCAGGAACTCCCTCAGCACCGTGAGGCTGTTGGCCACGCTGGGAATGCCGAGCGCGTCCCGCTCGGCCCGTTCGTGCGCGATCCGTCCCGCCGTGGTCGGCTCGCCGCCGTAGGACACCCACGGCCGGCCCCACCAGCTCTTGTCCACGTGGGCGTGTGCGTTGATGAAGCCGGGCAGGGCGAGCAGTCCGCCGCCGTCCACCCGCTCGCCGGGTTCGCCCACGGCACCAGCGGGCACCAGAGCGCGGATCTCCCCACCGGAGACGACGATGTCGACAGCCTTCATGCCCCAGGGTCGGACATTGGTCAGAATCAGATCAGCCATTGAGAAATGGTATACCGAAGCATCGTGGGCTGGGCCCTCGACCACCCGGCCGCGGGGATCACCGGCGATGGACGGCGATCGCGTGTCGACTGTTCTCCAGGTGCTTGGCGACCAGTTGCTCGACGAGCGCGACGTTCCGGTCCGCGATGGCGGCGAAAAGGACCTCGTGCTCCTGCGCGATCGCCATGAGGTCGTCGTGCTGCACCAGCAGCCACCGCATCCGGCTGCGGAAGGTGCTCGCCAGCTCGCTCAGCAGCTCGTTGGCAGCCATCGATGTGACAGTCTCATGAAAGTCCGCCGCCGCACGCCGGGCGCGAACGGCGTCCCCCGCACGGGCGGCCTTCAGCTCTTCTTCCAGGTTGGAGCGGAGCCGGTCGAGGCCGGCGCGGTGGCGCCGTTGCGCGGCGAGCCGGAAGGTCAGCGCCTCCAGCGCCCCGCGGACCTCGGTCAGATCCGCGATGTCCGATGGCGTGAACTCCCGAACGACCGCCCACGTCCGCGGTCTCGGCGTGACCAGGCCCTCGGCAACGAGCACGCGCAGAGCGTCGCGAACGGGCACTCTGCTCACGCCCATCTGTGCCGCCAGCTCGCGTTCGACGAGCTTGCTCCCGGGCTTGCGAACACCATCGAGAATGTCATCCCGGAGCTGCCGCGTGACCCGCTCGGACTCCGGCTCGAACTCCCCAGACCCTGCCATGCCCCCAGTGTCCCACGGGGAGCGCGACTATTTGGTATACGGATCTGGATTCGAGGTGCCGCCACCTACCGCAGGAGTCGGCCGCTTCGTCACGGCGCAGGCGCACGGCGGGGGCTCCTCAGTCGAACCAGCGGTCCCGCGCCAGTTCCTCCGTCCGGGAAGGGTCTTCCAGGAGTGCCGCGACCTCGAAGCGGCGCGGCCACTGGCCCGCCGCCCAGGCGAGGCCGGCGGCCACGCCCTCCAGGGTGGCCGCGTGCAGGACGCCGTCGGAGGTCAGCCGCCAGTCCAGCTCGGTTCCGTCGACGACCAGTTCCTCGTGCTCGACGTAGGTGCGGGGGGTACGCGGGCCCAGCAGCACCCGTACCGGCTCCGGGACGTCGTGCTCGGTGCCCTCGGAGTCGACCTCGCCCGTGACGGACTCGCTCAGCCGCCGCACCTGGAACAGCTCGGCCAACTCGGCGGCCAGCGTGGGCCGTACGGGCAGCAGCGGGACACCCTCGGTGAACGGCAGCAGGTCCGGTGAGTCGCACACCACGGCGTCGGCGGCGTCCACGACCTCCACCCGGCCGTCGACCACGGCCCGTACCTCGTCCGGCAGGGTCACCTGTTCGGGGTCGAGTTCGGCCAGTGCGCCGTACAGGGCGTGCAGTTGGGTGGACGACACGGGACGCTCGGGGTCGGCGAGCCGTTCGAGCAACTCGGCGGCGCCGCCCGGTTCCTCGAGCAGCGCGGCGACGCTCGTACGCACGCCGAGTGCCCGCAGCACCTGCTCGTCGTCGAAGCCGGCGGCGTCGGCCTCCTCGTACAGACCGCGCAGCAGCGGGTCGGAGCCGGCGGCGCGCAGACCGGCCGGGCGGCGCCCGCCGAGCACCGGGTGCCCGCGCAGCCACCAGGCGGTGTACGGCCGGACGATCTCGTGGGTGCCGTCCGGCAGCAGGATCCGCACCGGCTGGGTGAGCGCGTCCCGCAGCGGCGGCTGGGCGAGCAGCGCGAGGGCCCGGGGCCACTGGTCGTCGTCGACGAGGTCCAGGTCGCGCACGGCGACGATCTCGGTGGCGACCGGCGGCACGGGCGTGTCCGGGAACCGGTCGAGCAGGTCCTCGCACCACACGTCGACCGCGTCGAGCAGCCCGGGGTCGTCCGGCTCGGGGAAGTCCCCTTCACGCGGCTCGAGTTCGTCCGGGTCGAGGACGACGTCCGTGGCCCGCACCAGGGCGAAGTTCGCGAGCACACCGCACGCGGCGAGCGGCTGCTCACCCCACTTCCCGGCCAGCTCGGCGTCCACGGCCGGGAGTTCGCCCTCGCGCATGAGACGGGCGAACGGGCCGCCGGGGAGGACGAGTTCACCGGCCGGGGCGAGTTCGCCGTCCTCGTCGGGCAGGGCGAGCGCGCCCAGCCAGGGCTCGTCGCCGGGTTCGAGTCCGGCGTCCCTGACCAGGGCGAGGACGGTGTCGGCGAGTTCCTCGGCGTCCGGGGTGTGCTCGTCCCATCCGCCGGTGTCCTCGTCGAGGGAGGCGGCGACGGCGGCCCGCACCTGCGGGGTGGTGAGCACGGCACGCGGCGTCGCGGGCAGGGCGCCGAGCTTCTCCAGGAGGGGATGGACGGCGTCCGGGTGGGCGACCTTCAGACCGAGCCGGGCGAGCACCTCCGGGTCGGTGAGGGCGGCGCCGGCGACGGGCAGCAGGACCTGCCGGGGCCCGATGGTCGTACGGCTGTCGGCCAGCGGCACCGGCAGTCCGGAGAGCCGGTCGGGGTCGACGCCCGCGAGGCTGTCGTACAGCCGCCGCCACCAGCCGGGCTCCTTCTCGAGTCCGGCCAGCCGGTCGACGGCGTCGGTCAGCGGGAGGCGGGCCACGCCCAGCGTGCGCAGCTCCACGCGCCGTTCGAGTCCGGCGGGCAGCAGGGTGGGCAGCACCTCGGCGAGGACGCGCACGGTGTCGGCGCCCGCGCCCTCGACCACCTCGGCGTCCCGGGGGCGGAGGGATTCGGGCAGGTCGGAGTCGTGCTCCTCGGGCACGGCCGCGGGCGGCAGGAAGGAGGTGCGCGGCAGCCTTTCGAGGATGGCCTGCCGCAGCGCGCCGTCCAGTTCGCCCTTGCCCAGGGGGCCGGGCACGAGGTCGATGACGCCCTCGGTCACCGGCCGCCAGTCGGCGAGGAGTTCGGCGTAGGCGTCGGCCGCGCGCTGCACGAGGAAGTCGGTGAGCGGGCCGGGCGCGGTGTGGCGGCGGGTGCTGTCCAGCGGGAACGAGGCGATGAGCAGGGCCGGCACGCCGAGGGGTTCGTCGCTGGGGGTGGGGGCGTGGACGACGGGGCTGGTGCGGGGGCCGGCCGGGGTGCCGTCGGCGTCCACGGGGACGGCCCAGGTGACCGACCAGTACGGGCGCAGGCGCTCCTCCACCGGGCGGTCGGCGAGGAGTTCCGGGGTGAGCGGGCCGTGTGCGCCCGCGGTACGCCAGCGGGTCGTGCCCTCGCGGGTGTCCTCCACGACCGTCAGGGCGCCGTCGGTACGGCGGCGCAGGGTGCGCGGTGCGGCGCCGCCGATCTCGACCACGACCTCCTCGAGCCCGGGCAGGGCGAGGAGCAGGGCGTCGTCGACGGCGTGCAGGAGACGTTCGGCGAGGTCGGCGGCGGCCGCGTCACGCAGGCGCAGGATGACGACCGTGTCGTAGGGGTCGGGCGCGGTGCCCTCGGCGGGGAACGGCAGCCGCAGCAGCGGTACGTGTCCTTCGCGGCGGCGGATCTCGTCGCCGAGGCCGGGGCTGTGCCGGGCGGTCTCCTCCGCCAGCGCGCGTGCCTCGGCCAGCGACCACCGGACACCGCCGTGCCGGCCGACGACGGCGGGCTCGTCGGTGACGGCGAGGACGGCGGCGAAGCCGACGCCGAAGCGGCCGACGGCGCTGTCGCGGGCGTCGCGCTTGGCGGAGGCCCGGAGCGTCGACAGGGACTCCACGCCGGCCGCGTCGAGCGGGGCGCCGGTGTTGGCGGCGAGCAGCACGCCGTCGCGCAGGGTGAGCCGCAGCCGGCCGGGCACGCCGGCGCGGGCGGCGGCGTCGGCGGCGTTCTGCGCCAGCTCGACGACCAGCCGGTCCCGGTAGCCGCCGAGGACGAGGTCCTCCTCCGCGTTGGCGTCCTCGCGGAACCGGGCCGGGCTGGTGGCCCAGGCGTCCAGCACACCGCGCCGCAGGCGCGCGGTCCCGAACGGATCGCCTCCGGCGGACGGCTGCACCAACATGCTCACGTTCACTCTCCTCATCGGCGTGACGACGAAGGTACCGCGCGTAGGAGAGGCCATTCGCCCGGCGGACGGACGGACCGGACCGGTCGCGAGGCAGGTCCTAGGAGTGCCCCAGCTCGGCGGTCTCGTCGTCCCCGGTCACCGGCACCGAGCCGGAGTCCTGTGCCGGACGCAGCGGGAAGGGGTCCACCCGCGTCTCGTCGATCACCGGCTGGGCCGGCTGCGGGGGCTTGGGCATCACGGCGGCCTCGGAGTGGCCGCCGCAGCCGTACGTCAGGGAGACCACCCGGCCGTCGGCCGGGGAGAACTCGTTCGCGCAAACGCCGAAGGCCTGACCCAGCGAACCGCCGATCGGCACCAGGAAGCCGCAGCTCACGCAGGCCGCCGGGGCCGCCTGGGCCATCGGCGTCTTCGCGCCGAAGCCCTCCTCCCAGCGGTCGGCGGCGACGTGCAGGCCGTAGCGGGACAGGACCCTGGCGCGGCGCATGCCCAGCTCCTGGGCGAGCGCGGAGATCGAGCCGCGGGACGGGACGGTGGGGAGGTTCCTCGGCGGGCCGGCCATGACCTCGGCGTCCTCGGCCTCCGCCAGGTCGGCCATCTCCCCGGAGACCGCGGCGTTCGGCGCGGGCTCGTCCTCGCCGGAGTAGCCGGGCTCCAGGCGAAGGTCCTCGGCGTCGGTGGGCAGCAGGTCGCCGGGTCCCATGTCGCCCGGGCGCAGGCGCTCGCTCCACGGCACCCACTCGGGCGCGAGCAGCGCGTCCGGGCCGGGCAGCAGGACGACCTCGTCCAGGGTGACGACCCTGGCGCGCGAGGCACGGGCCACGGTGACGGCCCAGCGCCAGCCGCGGTATCCCAGCTCCTTGCACTCGAAGAAGTGCGTGACGACCCGGTCGCCCTCGGAGAGCACTCCCGCGTGCTCGCCGACGACTCCGGGCGCGGCCGCCTCCTCGGCTGCGGCCCGGGCGAGGTCGACCGCCTCGGCGCACAGGCGGTCGGGGGTGCGGCTTCGCGTGGTCGCTGCGCTCACAGGTATCGCTTCTCTCCTACGCCGTCTTTCGGGTGCGCCGGCCTGAAGGCGGCGGGGCGGACGGAGCGGACCCTGGGACCGCTTCGACGTCCACGCCCGATCGCGCTCGGGCGCACCTACGTCATCCATTCTGCGGTATGCACGTAAGGCGCGCGGTCGAGAACGTTCGCCACGACGCGCTACGCACGCTACCTTCTCGTCGCCGTGCGGCCTACACCGACGTTGGCTTCACCGCGCCGCGCCAGAACTTTCCCACCCACGTCAACGCCCGCCGGCTCCCCATCGCCGGACCCACGAACCCCGCCCCGAGCCCGGACCGCGGCGCTCCGCACCGCTTGCGCCCGGAAGGCGGCCGTGTCCGGGACCACGACGCTCCGCACCGAGGCCGTGGCCGGGACCGCCCGCCGAGGCGTTCCGGGGCCCTCGGCCGACGTGAACCACCACCCCGGGCCGACTCAGCCGCGGCCGCGCCCCGCAACCGCCCGGCAAAGCCGCCGGGGCCCGACGGAAAACCGGGCCACCGGGGCCCGCGGCCGAGCAGGCGGCCGCGACGACGGCCGAGTGGCGGCGCCAAGCGGCGGCGCGATGCCCCGGCCCCACCGTCGCTGACGCGGCCCGGTCGGCGGCGGCCCGGGGCGGGTCCGCCACGAGGAGCCCGGCGGGGGCGTGTCGGGGCCGGGTGGGTGCCTTAGGGGTGTCTCGTTGGTCCCATCCGTGCCGCCATGGCGCTACCGCTGCCGTTTCCGGGGCAGTATGACGGGGTGGCAGCCGCGAGGACGCCCCCGGGAACCACCGGCGTCGGTGGGGACAAGGGGGTCAAGGGGAGCAGCCGGGGCAGCGGTTCGGGCCGGTTCGGCGGGTCCGTCCGCGCGGTCGGGCGTGCCCTGCACCTGCCCGTGACCGGAGCGGTCCGCGGCATCCGCAGGGCGACCAACGCCCACGGCGCCGGCGAGTCCGGGCTCGGCCGGCTCATCGAGCTGCACGCGGTGAACGGCGCCGGCGACGTCATGATCACCGTGGCGCTCGCCTCCACCGTCTTCTTCTCCGTGCCCACCGACGAGGCCCGCGGCCGGGTCGCGCTGTACCTCGCCATCACCATGGCGCCCTTCACCGTCCTCGCGCCCGTGATCGGCCCGCTCCTCGACCGCCTCCCGCACGGCCGCCGCGCCGCGATGGCCGCCGCGATGCTGGCCCGGGCGCTGCTCGCGCTGATCATCGCGGGCGCCGCCGCCAGCGGCAGCCTGGAGCTGTACCCGGCGGCGCTCGGCGTGCTGGTCGCCTCGAAGGCGTACGGCGTGGTCAGGAGCGCCGTCGTGCCCCGGCTGCTGCCACCCCGGTTCTCCCTGGTGAAGGCGAACTCGCGGGTGACCCTCGGCGGGCTGCTCGCCACCGGCGTGGCCGCGCCCATCGGCGCGGGCCTCCAGGCCCTCGGCTCGCACTGGCCGCTCTACGGCGCCTTCGTGATCTTCGTCGCGGGAACGTTCCTGTCGTTCGCCCTGCCGCCGAAGGTCGACTCGGCCAAGGGCGAGGACCGGGCGCTGCTCGCCGCGGACGAGCAGCACCTGCGCGGTCCGCACCGCAAGCCACTGAAGCGTCCCGGCCTGCGCACCGTCGGCACGGCCGTCACGCACGCCCTCGCCGCGAACGCCGCGCTGCGCTGCCTCTCCGGATTCCTGATCTTCTTCCTCGCCTTCCTGCTCCGGGAGCACCCGCTGACCGGCGAGAGCGCGGCGGTCTCGCTGGGCATCGTGGGCGTCGCGGCGGGCGCGGGCAACGCGCTGGGCACGGCGGTCGGGGCCTGGCTGCGGTCGCGTGCGCCGGAGGTCATCATCGTCACGGTCGTCGCGATCGTGCTGGGCGCGGCGGTCACGGCCGCGGTCTTCTTCGGCCCGTTCCTGGTGGCCTGCCTGGCCGCGATCGCCGGCTTCGGGCAGGCGCTGGCCAAGCTGTCCCTGGACGCGCTGATCCAGCGGGACGTGCCCGAACCGGTGCGGACCTCGGCGTTCGCCCGCTCCGAGACACTGCTGCAGATGGCCTGGGTGCTCGGCGGCGCGATCGGCATCGTGCTGCCGCTCAACGGTGTGCTGGGCCTGTCGGTGGGCGCCGGGATCGTGGCCGCCGGCTGGCTGCCCACCGTCCGCGGTCTGCTGGCCTCGGCCCGGCACGGCGGCGCCGCGCGCCCCCGGGTGGCGTGAGGCGCGCACCGCGGCCGTATGCCAGTCCGCGCCCCCGCATGCCACGCCCGCACCCCCGCGTGGGCGGGCGGCCGGGCGTGCCCGATAGCCTTCGGACATGACCACGCTGCATTCCGCCGTGCGACGCCGCCGCGCCGTCGCCGCTGCCGGCGCCGTTTCCGCCGGACTGCTCGTCCTGTCGGCCTGTTCCAAGCCGACCCCGCTGTCCACGCTCACCGTCGGCAGCTCCTCCGTGAGCTCGGAAGCCACCTGCTACAACGACGGCAACGCGCTCAAGACCGCGGACCTGGCCAAGTGCCTCAAGTCCAAGGACATCAAGACGATCAAGGTCGACCCGGACGAGACCGTGCGCTTCGGTGTCGACCCGAAGATCGCGAAAGCGGGCTGGACCATCCTGATGAACGGTCAGCCGCTGACCGACTCCAGCACCAAGACCTACCGCACGATCCCGGGCAGCGTCTTCTTCAACGCCCAGTACGGCGCCAGCGGCAACTCGACGCTGGTCTCCCTCAAGGAGGGCGAGAAGGACGTGCGAGGTCTGTGGTCCTTCAAGCTGACGAAGAACTCCTGACCACGTCCTCGCCACGCGTCCTGGTCGCCACCGCGGTCCCCGTCGAACGGGACGCGGTGGCACGGGCGTTCGCCGGGCCCGCGGGTGAGGAGCCGCTGCGGCCGCTGCCCGGAGCGACCGTGTGCCGGGTCCCCGGGCCGCCCGCCGTCGACCTGATCGCCGCCGGGGTGGGCCCCGCCCTCGCCGCCGCGACAACCGCCTCCGCGCTGACCGCCGCCGCGCTCGCCGGAGCCCCCTACGACCTCGTCGTCTCGGCCGGTATCGCCGGCGGCTTCGCGCCCCACGCGCCCGTCGGCTCGCTCGTCGTCGCCGACGAGATCACCGCCGCCGACCTGGGCGCCGAGACCGGCGAGGGATTCCTGCCGGTGACCGAACTCGGCTTCGGCACCGTCACCCACCGTCCGCCCGAAGCGCTCGTACGGGCGATCGCGGCCGCCGCCTCGGCCCGTACGGGCACGGTGCTGACCGTCTCCACGGTGACCGGCACCGCCGCCCGGGCCGGCGCCCTGCGCGTCCGCCACCCAAACGCCCTGGCCGAGGCCATGGAGGGCTTCGCCGTCGCCGAGGCGGCCGCCGCGCACCGCGTCCCGGTGCTGGAGGTGCGCGCGGTCTCCAACCCCGTCGGCCCGCGTGACCGCGCCGCCTGGCGCATCGGCGACGCCCTGACCGCCCTGACCGAGGGCTTCGGGAAGCTCGCGCCCGTCCTCACGAGTTGGAAGATTGCATGAGCCCTGACAGCAGCCGACTGCGGATCGCCTACTCCCCCTGCCCCAACGACACCTTCGTCTTCGACGCGCTCGCCCACGGCCGCGTCCCCGGCGCGCCCGCGCTCGACGTCACCTTCGCGGACATCGACATCACCAACGGCATGGCCGAGCGCGGCGAGCTGGACGTGCTGAAGGTGTCCTACGCCGTGCTGCCGTACGTCCTTGGCGAGTACGCGCTGCTGCCGTGCGGCGGCGCGCTGGGACGGGGCTGCGGGCCCCTGGTGCTCACCAAGGAACCGGACGCCGACCTGACCGGCCGCACGGTCGCGGTGCCGAGCGAGAAGTCGACGGCGTACCTGCTGTTCCGCCTGTGGGCCGCGGACGTCGTTGGAAACAAGGGGCGCGGGCCCGCGGGGCCCTCGGTTGAGGGTGGTGGTGGGCGACGGGCCGGCGGTGTGGGCGAGATCGTGGTCATGCCGTTCCACGAGATCATGCCGGCCGTGCGGGACGGGAAGGTCGACGCCGGTCTGGTGATCCACGAGGCGCGTTTCACCTACCGGAACTACGGCCTGCACAAGCTCGCCGACATGGGCGAGCACTGGGAGAGCACCACCGGGCTGCCGATCCCGCTCGGCGCGATCATCGCCAGGCGGTCGCTGGGCGAGCGGACGCTGACGCGGCTCGCCGACGCGATCCGTGCGTCGGTGCGCGCGGCCTGGGACGACCCGGAGGCCTCCCGGCCGTACGTCATGGAGCACGCCCAGGAGATGGACCCGGCCGTCGCCGACCAGCACATCGGGCTGTACGTCAACGAATTCACCGCCGGCCTCGGCGAGGACGGCTACGCGGCGGTCCGCGGGTTGCTCACACGTGCGGCGGCCGAGGGGCTCGTACCGCCCCTCGGCCCGGACGCGCTCGCTTTTCCCTGACCCGGGCGGGTCAGTCGGGTCATACGTCCAGCTGGTCGGCGACCGCGCGCAGCAGACCGGCGACGTTCTTGCCGGACGTCTTGTCGGGGTAGCGGCCGCGCTCCAGGGTCTGTGCGACGCCCTCCAGGAGGGTGGTCAGGTCCTGCACGATGGATGCCAGCTCGTCCGGCTTCTTGCGCTGGGCGGCGGCGACCGACGGGGTCGGCTCCAGGAGCGTCACGGAGAGGGCCTGGTCGCCGCGCTGGCCGGCGACCACCCCGAACTCCACCCGCTGTCCCGGCTTGAGCGTGTCCACTCCGGCGGGAAGCACCGAGGAATGGACGAAGACGTCACCGCCGTCGTCGCGGGAGAGGAAGCCGAAGCCCTTCTCAGCGTTGAACCATTTGACCTTGCCGGTAGGCAAAGCACGCACCCCATCTCACCGGTCAGCCGAACCACAGTTGCCGCAGGTCAGGCTATCTAGCGCTCGCTCGTGCCTGCCGTTGTCCCGAAGCCTCCCCACCTCTTTACCCGCCGTCAAGCCCGCCCACTCCAGTCGGCCGAACCTGGCCGGTCGGCGTGGGCGCGCTCGCTCGGGGCGAGGGAGGCAGGGGATATCTCAGCACATGAGGGGGCGGCTCCGGCAACCCGTATTCGCGGAGAGTGTTGACACCCGGACGGCGGGCGCTCCGGCGCCCCGCGCCGGCCGGATCACGACGGCACCGCCTTGCGGATCTGGAGCAGATCCCGGGCGGCGGCCCGCGGGCCGTGGACCTGCCCAACTCCGGTGGCGTCGAGGACCAAACCGGGCGAAGGAGGTGCGGTGAGGGCCCGTGCATCGGGCCCGCCGTCGCATGAAGCAATTGTTGAATGGTCAGTGATATCAGGGGGCATTTGCAGGACCGCCGTCAACGGCCTTCCCACTTCACACCGGAGGCCGGCACCCCTCGTCAACACCTCACCGAGACTGGCCGAATTTCGCAGCGCACCGCACGTCGCTATGACAGGTGGCCGTCCGGCATCAATGGAAATGTCGGGTAATTTTCCGACAAGGCAAGATGGCGCACAGTGTGCGCACATCACGAAAGAGTGTTTTGTCCGGAGCGATCGCGCAATCGTTCCTTCTTGCGACAAAACTCCGGTCCGGTTCGAATACGCGCGGGGTCGTCCACCGTTGCCGACCGTCCCGCCGACGCCCGCCCCACGGCCCCTCTCGGGTCCTCGGCACCCGCACACCAGGAACTACCCTTGGTGGCGTGCGTGACAATACCCGAACGAATTCCGCCACGGCCGGTGACCGGCTGATCCGTGCAGGTGCCATCGTTTTCTTCATCGGTGCGCTGGCAACCGCGGTGACGGTGGCGCCGCTGTTCCTCGGCGCGAAGCCCTTCCCGACCTACATGTTCGGGCTGAGCATGCTCATGGGCGTCGGCTTCCTGATCGCCGGTGCGGGCGTGCTCCGGTCGATCGCCGCGGGCCGCCGTCAGGCGCGCGGCGGCTCACGCTAGCGGCTGAAAAGCGCCCGGTTGGCCGAGAGCCAGTTCGGGAACGCGGTCAGATCCGCGAGCACGACCTCCGCGCCCGCCGCCCGCAGTTCCCCCTCGTCGCACGGTCCGGTGGCCACCGCCACCGACAGGGCGCCGGCCGCGCGGGCGCCCCGGACGTCCCCGACGTGGTCGCCGACGTACACCCGGGCGCCGTACTCGCGCAGCGCCTCGGCCTTCTGCTCGGCCCACAGGTCTCCGATCACCGCGTCCGGCTCGATGCCCAGGTGCTGCAGGTGCAGCTTGGCGTTCGGCTCGTACTTGGCGGTGACGACGATCGCCCGCCCGCCGTCCTGCCGCACGGCCTCGATCGCCTCGCGGGCGCCGGTCAGCGCGGGCGTGGCGGAGACGGCGATCGCCGGGTACAGCTCCCGGTACAGATCCCCCGCCGCCTCCACCCGCTCGGCCGGGAACCAGTTGACCAGTTCCTCCGCGAGCGGCGGACCGAGCCGCGTGATCACCAGGTCGGCGTCGATGTACGTCCCGGTCCGCTCGGAAAGCTCCAGGTAGCAGGCGCGGATGCCGGGGCGGGAGTCGATGAGGGTCATATCGAGGTCGAAGCCGACGGTCAGCGGGCGAGAGGTCATAGGGGCCATTGTGCCCAGGGGCCCGGGCCACGAGACCTGCGGCCCGTGCGACGTACACCTACTTCCGGCGCCGCGGGCGCGCCTACTTCCGCCGCTGCGAGCGCCACACCAGGAACAGTGCCGACAGCACGGCCGCGGCCCGCACCACCCACGGCCAGGTCTGGGCGACCGCGTCGTTCATGTGGCCCTCGGCGACGGGGGTGCCCCAGCGGTCGTCGGTACGGCCCCACAGCCAGACCACCCCGGCGGCGAGCGCCAGGCCGGGCATGCCGACGACGGCCCACTTGGACTCCGTCGGGGTCAGCCGGCGGGAGGCGTAGGCGATGACCCAGCCGAGCAGCAGCGCGTACCAGTTGCCCAGGACCGCGCCGACCACCAGCAGCCCGGCGGCGAGCAGCAGCAGCGGATTGCTCCGGTCCGCCATCAACGGGGGCAGCGCGAAACGCCGGCGCCCGGCGGGCGCGTCCGGCTCGGCCACCTCCACCGGTTCCGCGGCGCCGGCCGCCTCGGGCGCGGGCTCCGCCTTCGCGGGTTCCTTCGCCGGCGGGGGCTTGAGCAGCTCCGGGATCTCCACCCCGCCCATGAACCCCGGTACGTCGTCGCCGATCCCCAACGGCCCCTGCTCCACGCGCCACCACTCGGAGCCGCTCGCCGGGCCGCCGAGCTCGTCGGCGCTCGCCAGGTGCGGCGGGGACGGGCCGTCGGACGGCGCGGGGCCCGCCTGCGGCTGCGGCGGACGCGGCCGCGGTACGACCTTGCGCAGCCCCTTGGGGCGCGCCTGCGCCGCCCCCGGTTCACGCTGCGCGGGCACGGCCGGGCCCGCTGCCCGCGGTCCGCCCCCGCCGGTGCCGCCCGCGGCCGCGACGACGTCGTCGGGACTGCCGAGCCCGTCGAGGATGCGGCGGACGGCGGCGGGACTGTCCACGGCGGCCTTCGCACGGCGCCGGTCGATCTCGTTGCGCAACTCCGCGACCAGGCGCATCCGCGTGGCCGAGGACAGCTGTCGTCGCTGAGCGACGTCCCCGACGCGGCTCAGATACTCGTAGACGACCTGATCGCTCTCGATCCCCACGAAGCCCCTCCGGGGTGGCTGGCCGATGACCCCGTTGGACGAAGGTACCGCCTCCCGCACGGTGCCCGGTGCCGCTGTACGGGGCCGGTCACGACACTCACCCGGTACCGTGAATCGGATGAGCAGCGATGAGAAACCGGCGGCCCCGCGTTCGCTCGCGGAAGCGCTCCGCGCGCGCGACGACGCCTCCCTGGCCGCGCTTCTGCGCAGCCGCCCCGACCTCATCACCCCGGTCCCGACCGACCTCACCCAGCTCGCCACCCGAGCCGGGACCCGCGCCTCGGTGGTCCGCGCCCTGGAGCGGCTGGACCGGTTCGCCCAGCAGACGGCCCAGGCCCTCGCGGTGGCCGGCGACCCGGCCTCGTACGGCGAACTGCTCGGCCTGATGGCCTCCGACGCCCGGGATCCCGCCGTCGCCGCCGCGCTGCCCCGCGCCCTGGGCACCCTGCGCGAGCAGGCCCTCGTCTGGGGCGGCGACGATCAACTGCGCCTGGTGCGCACGGCACGCGAGCTGCTCGCGCCGTCGCCCCAGCACCCGTCCCCGACCGGGCTCGGACCGACGGTGCGGGAGGCCACGGCGGGCATGTCGCCGGGGCGCATCCAGGAGATCGTGACGACCGCCGGACTGCCCTCGACCCACGACTCCGTCTCCGCCGTCGCCTCGCTCACCGACCTGTTCACCGACCGCGAGCGGATGTCCGCGCTGCTCGCCGGGCTGCCGGCCGACTCCCTCGAGGTGCTGGAGCGCCTGGTGTGGGGGCCGCCCTACGGCCAGGTCACCCCCGAACCGGCGCCGCGTCTGCGCCGGCTGCTGGACCGCGGGCTGCTGCTGCCCACGGCGCCCGGAACCGTCGTCCTCCCCCGCGAGGCGGCCCTGCACCTGCGCGGGGGCCGCGCCCACCGCGCGCCCGAGCCGGTGCCGCCGGCCGTTGAGGCGGCCGCGACCCACCGTCCACAGGTTGTGGACGCGACGGCGGCCGGGCAGGCGTACACCGCCCTGGTCACCGTGGAGGAACTGCTGCGGGACTGGGACGAGGGCGGCCCGAACGTGCTGCGCGCGGGCGGACTGAGCGTGCGCGACCTCAAGCGCACCGCCGTCGCCCTCGACGTGCCCGAACCGGTGGCCGCCTTCTGGGTCGAACTCGCCTACGCGGCCGGTCTGCTCGCCTCCGACGGCGGCGGGGGCACCTCCCACGCCCTTAAGGCAGTGGGGGACGACGAGCGGTACGCGGCGACGCCGGCCTACGACGAGTGGCTGGAGTGGCCCGCCGCCGAACGCTGGGCCCACCTCGCGTCGGCCTGGCTGGCGGCCACGCGGACCGCGGGGCTGGCAGGCGGACGGGACGCCAAGGACCGGACGCTGTCCGCGCTCGGCCCCGGCCTCGACCGCTCGGCGGCGCCGGAAGTACGGCACCGGGTGCTCACCCTGCTCGCGGGGCTGCCGCAGGGCGCCGCACCGGCCGCCGAGTCGGTGCTGGCCCGGCTGCGCTGGGAGCGCCCGCCGCGCGGACCGCAGCAGGAGGACGACCTGCGCGGCCGCCTCGCCCGGTGGACGCTGTCCGAGGCGGAACTGCTCGGCGTCACGGGCCGGGGCGCGCTGTCCGCACACGGGCGCGCGCTGCTCGGCGCGTCCGCACCGGCTCCCGCGGAGGCGGAGTCCGCGCCCGGGAAGACCCCCGCCGGCAAGGGCGGGCACGGGCCCGCCGCACGCGCGAAGGCGGCCGCGCTCGCGGGCGAGGCCGCGCCCGCGAGCCCCGGGGACAAGCTGCCCGTCCACAAGCACCACCGGCCCGAAGGAACCCCCGGCACCCCGGAAACCCAGTCCGCGACCACGCCCGCGGCCGCCGTGACTCCTGTCGCGACGGCCTCCCCCACCGTCCCCGCCTCCCCCGCCGAACAGGCCGCTGCCGCCGCCGAGGCGGCCCGTGTCCTCGCCCCGCTCCTGCCCGAGCCCCTGGACCACGTCCTGATCCAGGCGGACCTGACCGCGGTCGCGCCCGGGCCCCTGCGGCGTCCGCTCGCCGAGACGCTGGGCGTGCTCGCGGACGTGGAGTCCAAGGGCGGCGCGACGGTCTACCGGTTCACCCCCGCCTCCGTACGCCGCGCCCTGGACGCCGGCCGCACCGCCACCGACCTGCACGCCTTCCTCGCCGCGCACTCCCGTACGCCCGTGCCGCAGCCGCTGGCGTACCTGATCGACGACGTGGCCCGCCGGCACGGCCATCTGCGGGTCGGCGCGGCCTCGGCGTACGTGCGCTGCGACGACGACGCGCTGCTGAACGAGATCCTCGCCGACAAGCGGTCCGCCGGGCTGCGCCTGCGCCGCCTCGCGCCGACCGTGCTGGCCGCCCAGGCCGACCCGGCCGCGCTCCTGGAGGGCCTGCGCGCGATGGGCTACGCCCCGGCCGCCGAATCCGCGGCGGGCGACGTCCTGATCACCCGCGCGCACTCCCACCGCACTCCGCCGCGCACCGCCCCCGACCCGGTCCCGGAGGGGCCGCCCGCCCCGGACGCCGCACTGCTGTCCGCCGCGATCCGCGCGATCCGGGCCGGCGACCTGGCCTCCACCGCCCCGCGCAAGCCGGCCGCGGCCACGCGGGAGAACGGCGAGCTGCCCCGCACCGGTTCCGCCGAGACCCTCGCCACCATGCAGGCCGCCGTCCTCACCGGCGAGGCCCTGTGGATCGGCTACGTCAACGCCGAGGGCGCCGCCAGCCAGCGCGTCATCGCGCCGATCCGCGTCGAGGGCGGCTTCGTCACCGCGTACGACCACACCGCGGACGAGGTCCGCACCTACCCCCTGCACCGGGTCACGGGGGTCGCCGAGCTCGCGGACGACCAGCCGTGATCCGCCGCGGATAGGGCACACTGGACGTTTGACCACACGGAAAGGGCGCTGCGCGTGAATGGTCCCCTGATCGTCCAGTCGGACAAGACCCTGCTTCTCGAAGTCGACCACGAGCAGGCCGACGACTGCCGTCGGGCCATCGCGCCGTTCGCCGAGCTGGAGCGGGCACCCGAGCACATCCACACCTACCGGGTCACCCCGCTCGGCCTGTGGAACGCGCGCGCCGCCGGGCACGACGCCGAGCAGGTGGTCGACGCCCTCGTGCAGTACAGCCGCTACCCCGTGCCGCACGCGCTGCTCGTCGACATCGCCGAGACGATGGACCGCTACGGGCGGCTGACCCTCACCAAGCACCCGGCGCACGGCCTGGTCCTGACCACCACCGACCGGCCGGTCCTGGAGGAGGTGCTGAAGTCCAAGCGGATCGCTCCGCTGGTCGGCGCCCGGATCGACCCGGACACCGTGGCCGTGCACCCCTCCGAGCGCGGGCAGATCAAGCAGACCCTGCTCAAGCTGGGCTGGCCCGCCGAGGACCTCGCCGGGTACGTCGACGGCGAGGCGCACCCGATCGAGCTTCGCGAGGACGGCTGGGCGCTGCGGCCCTACCAGAAGCAGGCCGTGGAGAACTTCTGGCACGGCGGGAGCGGGGTCGTCGTCCTGCCCTGCGGAGCCGGCAAGACGCTGGTCGGCGCGGGCTCGATGGCGCAGGCGAAGTCCACGACGCTGATCCTGGTCACGAACACCGTCTCGGCCCGGCAGTGGAAGCACGAGCTGGTGAAGCGGACCTCGCTGACCGAGGACGAGATCGGGGAGTACAGCGGGACCAGGAAGGAGGTCCGCCCGGTCACCATCGCCACCTACCAGGTGCTCACGACCAGGCGGAAGGGGATCTACCCCCACCTGGAGCTGTTCGACTCCCGGGACTGGGGACTGATCGTCTACGACGAGGTGCACCTGCTGCCCGCGCCGGTCTTCAAGTTCACCGCGGACCTCCAGGCCCGGCGGCGGCTGGGACTGACGGCGACCCTGGTGCGCGAGGACGGCCGCGAGTCGGACGTGTTCTCCCTGATCGGCCCCAAGCGGTTCGACGCGCCCTGGAAGGAGATCGAGGCGCAGGGCCACATCGCGCCCGCGGACTGCGTCGAGGTCCGGGTGAACCTGACCGAGTCCGAACGGCTGGCGTACGCCACGGCCGAGACGGAGGAGAAGTACCGCTTCTGCGCGACCACCGCGACCAAGCGGAAGGTCACGGAGGCGATCGTCCGCCGCTTCGCCGGGCAGCAGATCCTGGTCATCGGCCAGTACATCGACCAGCTCGACGAGCTGGGCGAGCACCTGAACGCGCCGGTGATCAAGGGCGAGACGTCCAACGCGCAGCGCGAGAAGCTCTTCGACGCCTTCCGCGAGGGCGAGATCAGCGTGCTGGTGGTGTCGAAGGTCGCGAACTTCTCCATCGACCTGCCGGAGGCCACGGTCGCCATCCAGGTCTCGGGCACCTTCGGCTCCCGCCAGGAGGAGGCCCAGCGCCTCGGGCGGGTGCTGCGCCCGAAGGCCGACGGCCACCAGGCCCACTTCTACTCGGTGGTCGCCCGCGACACCATCGACCAGGACTTCGCCGCCCACCGCCAGCGCTTCCTGGCCGAACAGGGCTACGCCTACCGGATCATGGACGCCGACGAACTGCTGGCGGAGGAGGCCTGACCCGCCCGAGTCCGGCGGGGCCGCTGTCTGCGGCACTCCAGCGCCACCGCCACGAGCAGGACCAGCCCCAGCAGGGGGTAGGGCGAGGCCAGGGGCTGCTGCCACCAGGACAGGTGCAGCTCCACACCTTTGTTGGGCACCATCCACAAGGTGCGGGCCGTGAACAGGACCACGGTGACCGCCGCCCAGGCGCGGCGGCCCTCGGCCAGGAATACGGCGATCAACGGGACGCACCACACCCAGTGGTGCGACCAGCTGATCGGTGAGACGAGCAGCGCGGTCAGGCCGGTCAGCAGCACGCCCCAGCGCTCCCGCCGCACCCGGCACGCGAGCCACAGGCCGGCGGCGGCCACCGCGACGGCGGGGAGGATCCAGGCGAGGCCGGGCGACGGCTCCCCCAGCAGCCGCGCGACCAGTCCCTGAAGCGACTGGTTGGCGACGATCCACGGCTTGCCCACCCGGTTGGTCTCGAACAGGCGGCGCGTCCAGTAGTCGACGCCGGCCGCGGGCAGGACGAGTACCCCGACGGCGACGGTCCCGGCGAACCCGGCCACCGCCGTGGCCGCCTCGCGGCGCCGCCCCCGCAGCAGCAGGTACACGATGAAGAGGCCCGGGGTGAGCTTGATGCCGGTCGCGACACCGATCAGGACGCCCTTGCCGCGGGCTCCGGGCGGCCGGGTCAGGTCCCACAGGACCAGGCAGACGATCGCGAGGTTGATCTGCCCGTACACGAAGGTCTGGAAGACCGGTTCGAGCCAGACGGCGAGCGCCGTCGCGGCACACAGCAGCGGGAGTCCGGCCCGGCGGCCGGCGAGCCGCGCGGAGAGGTGGACGAGCCAGGGGAGCAGCAGCGCGTTGCCCACGAAGAACGCCGCCTTCAGGGCCGCGGCGGAAAGCCACACCGTCGGCACGAACAGCAGGGCCGCGAACGGCGGGTACGTGGCCGGCAGCCGTCCTTGCGTGACCGTGAAGCCGTAGAGGTCGCGGCCGTGGACGACCGCCGCGCCCTCGGCCTGGTAGACCACCGCGTCGGCCATCTGTACCCGCTGCACCGCGAACAGGGCCGCGAGGGCGGCGAAGGAGACGACGAGGAGGGCCAGGGCGGGTGCCGTCGATGACCGGAGAGTCACCTTCCGTGCTGTCACGAACCGGACCCTAGTTGCTCACTTGCTGCGTACGCCCGCCTCCTCGCCGTACTCGCCGAGGACGACCACGTCGAACAGGGCGCCCGCGAACACCTTGACGGCGTGCAGGGCGTCGCCCAGAAGGTGATGACGAGGACTGCCCTGGACAGCCGTGGCGCCGGCCGGGCGAGCGGCGGGAGCCGGGTGGACGGTTGCTGCGCTCATGTCTCCATGGTGGATCCGCGGGCACAGCTCCGGCATCGGCCTGCGGACCGGGTCTCCCCGCCCCCGGCTACCCCTCTGGAGGAACCACGGCCCCTGCGTCCGGCGGACGCGGCCCCCAGGGGAAGGCGATCACGGCACCTCGGAGCGCGCGGCACGGTAAAACCGGTTGGCCTCCGCACCTCCCCGCGCCCTAGAATCCACCCTCTTGCCCGCCTCCCCTGACGGAGTGCCGCCGCCCGGACGGAAACCGGTCGGCAGATCCCGCCGCCGCGCGGCGCAGCCACACGGCACCACCACACGGCACCCGCCTGCCCCGAAGGCCTTCCGGAGGCACCCCCTTGTCGTCCCTGTCGTCCTCGTCGTCCTCGTCGTCCTCGTCGTCATCCTCGTCCACGCCCGCCGGCCCCGCCCGCCCCGCCGACGACCCCCTCGCCCGCGAGCGCGCCCATCTGTCCGCCTCCCGCGCCGCACTGCGCGCCATGCGCGAGGACGTGGAGTCGCTGGACATCCGCGACGTCACCGCGAACTGGGTCAACGCCGAAGTCCTCGCCCGCCAGATCGACGAGCGCATCAAGGCGCTGGCCGACCTCAGCCACACCCCGCTGTTCTTCGGACGGCTCGACTACCTGCACACTCCGGGCGCGGACCGGGCGGAGGGCGCCGAGGGCGCCGAGGGCGAACGCTTCTACATCGGGCGGCGGCACGTGCACGACGCCGAGGGCGACCCCATGGTCATCGACTGGCGCGCGCCCGTCTCGCAGCCGTTCTACCGGGCGTCCAGGAAGGACCCCATGGACATCGCGCTGCGCCGCCGCTTCGGCTACACCGGCGGCGACCTCACGGCGTACGAGGACGAGCACCTGTCCGACCCGGCCGAGGCGGCCACCACCAGCAGGCTGCTCCAGCAGGAGATCGAGCGCCCGCGCGTGGGCCCGATGCGCGACATCGTGGCGACCATCCAGCCCGAGCAGGACGAGATCGTGCGGTCCGGGCTGTCCGGTACCGTCTGCGTCCAGGGCGGCCCCGGCACCGGAAAGACCGCCGTGGGCCTGCACCGGGTCGCCTACCTCCTCTACGCCCACCGCGAGCGGCTCGCCCGCACCGGCACCCTCGTGATCGGACCGAACCGGTCCTTCCTGCACTACATCGAGCAAGTGCTGCCAGCGCTCGGTGAGTTGACCGTCCAGCAGGCCACCGTCGACGATCTGGTGAGGCATGTGGGGGTGCGGGGCACGGACGACGCGGCGACCGCGATCGTCAAGGGCGACGCACGGATGGCGGAGGTGCTCCGCAGGGCCCTGTACTCCCACGTGACCATGCCCACCGAACCGGTCGTGGTGGTGCGCGGATCGCGGCGCTGGCGCGTCCCGGCGTACGAACTGGAGGACATCGTCCGCGAGTTGCTGGACCGCGGCATCCGCTACGGCGCCGCCCGCGAAGCCCTGCCGCAGCGGATCGCGCATGCCGTGCTGGTGCAGATGGAGCGGGCGGGCGAGGCCCCCGACGACCGCGTACAGGACGCGGTGGCCCGCAACACGGCGGTCAAGGCGGCCGTCAAGACGGTCTGGCCCCCGGTCGACCCGGCGAAACTGGTGCTGCGGCTGCTGACTGACGCGGACTTCCTCGCGGAGCACGCGGACGGGATCCTCACCGAGGAGGAGCGCAAGACGCTCCTGTGGGCCAGGCCCGTACGGTCGGTGAAGTCGGCCAAGTGGTCCGCCGCCGACGCCGTACTGGTCGACGAGGCCGCCGACCTGGTGGAGCGCACCCACTCCCTCGGGCATGTCGTCCTGGACGAGGCGCAGGACCTCTCCCCCATGCAGTACCGGGCGGTCGGCCGGCGCTGCACCACCGGCTCCGCGACCGTCCTCGGCGATCTGGCCCAGGGCACCACGCCGTGGGCCACCCGCACCTGGGAGGAGGCCCTGGCCCACCTCGGCAAGTCCGACGGCCTGATCGAGGAGCTGACGGCGGGTTTCCGCGTCCCGACGGACGTGATCACGTACGCCTCCCGGCTGCTGCCGCACATCGCCCCCGGGCTCACCCCCGTCGCGTCGGTGCGCGAGAACCCCGGCTTCTTCGAGATCCGTACGACCGCCGGGGACGCCGAAGTGGTCACCGCCTGCGAGGAGTTGCTGCGCAACGAGGGCTCCGTCGGCCTGATCGCCGCCGACGCCCGCGTCCCGGCCCTGGCCGAGTCGCTGACGGCGGCCGGCCTGCCGTACCTCGCCCCCGGGGAGGAGACGACGGCCGAGACCCGCCTCACCCTGGTCCCGGCCTCGCTCGCCAAGGGCCTGGAGTACGACTACGTCGTCCTCGACGAACCGCGGGCCGTCGTCGACGGCGAACCCGACGAACGCACCGGCCTGCGCCGCCTGTACGTGGCCCTGACCCGAGCGGTGTCGGGCCTGATCATCACCCACACCGCTCCGCTCCCGCCTCAGCTGTCCTGAGCCCCACCACCTTGATGCGACGCCGGCTCGCCGGGGGCGGGGACGACGGAGCCGGACACGGCGGGGCCCGGGACGGCAGGACCGGGCGTGGCGGGATCGAGCGTCGCAGGACTGGACTCGACAGGGCTGGGCCCATTGGGGCCGGACGCGACAGGACCGGGCGCGACAGCGCCGGACACGGCAGGACCGGGCGCGACAGCGCCAGACACGGCAGGACCGGACACGGCAGCGCCGGACACGGCAGGACCGGACACGGCAGGACCGGACACGGCAGCGCCGGACACGGCAGGGCCGGGGACGGCAGGACCGGACACGGCAGGACCGGACACGGCGGGTCCGGGGACGGCAGGGCCGGGCTCGACAGGGCTGGGTCCATGGGGGCCGTGCGCGGCGGGGCCGGGCACGGCCGCGTTCGAGGGCGGCGGCGCGTACGGCCCGTGTGCTCCCAGCGCCTGCGGGTACGGCCCATTCGGGCCCTGCGGTGACGCGTACGGCCAATGCGCGCCCGGCGGCGGCGCGTACGGCCCGTGCGCCCCGGACGGCTGCGGGTAGGCCCCGTACGTACCCGGCGCCTGCGGGTACGCCCCGTACGCCCCTGGCGCCTGCGGGTACGGCCAGTACGCGCCCTGCGGCGGTGTGTACGGCAGGAGACGGGGCGGGACCGGCTCGGTGACCGCGGGCGACAGGTGCTGCGGACGGCGGCGCCGCGCCAGCCACAGCACGAGCGCGGCGAAGACCAGCACCGAGAGCATGTCGACGAGGGCCAGTTGCCAGGGGGCGTCCGCCGCCGTCTCGTCGGACGCCAGTCCGTCCACGAACGCGGCGGACAGGCCGAAGGCCAGCAGGTTGTTCAGCGCGTGCAGGGCGACGGACGCCTCGAGACCGCCCGTGCGGATAGTCAGCCACCCCGCCACCACGCCGAAGACCAGAAGATCGGCGAAACCCCAGGGGGTGCCCCAGCCGTGCGCGGCCGCGAAGAGCACCGCCTGCGGCAGCACCGCGAGCCACGGGGAGCGGAGGAAGGCCCCGGCCGCCTGGAGCAGCCAGCCGCGGAAGAGGTACTCCTCCGCCGCCGACTGCAACGGCACGAGAAGAACCAGCATGGCCAGGGAGACGAGGAACGTCTGCCACCCCACCCACACGTCGGCCCCTCCGGCACCGTCGCCCTGGTCGTCCGGCAGGAAGATCGCGACGACCGGCAACAGCAGCATGGGCGGTACGGCGGCCAGCAGGCACCAGGCCAGCCACCGCCAGCGCGGCCGCCCGGTGACCGAAGCCACCGTGCCGGCCGGACGCCGTCCCACCCAGAGCACGGCCAGGAGGACCAGCGGCAAGGTCAGGGCTATGGCGGTCAGGTCCAGCGCCGTTCCGAGGATCGGACCGAAGTCGAGTTCGCCGTCCGGCAGTTCCCGGTAGCCGGCGCCTCTCCCCAGCGTGTCGGCGAGGACGTACAGGAAGGCACCGGTCAGGAACCACCCGAAGAACAGCAGCAGAGTGCCGAGCAGCGGCCGCCACCAGCGGTGGCGAGATGAGTACCGGGCCATGCGGTGGTACGGAAGCCCGGTGGGGTCAGGGAACGTCGCTGTCATGAACGACATCGTGCCCGGACGGAATGGGCCAGGCGTACGAATTACCCGGCCACGGACCCACTCCACCCCGGTCAGGCACCGTGTCTCAGCCCGCGGGCTGCCGGACCGCCACCCCGTCCAGCACCGCGCGCCACTGAGCGACCGCCGCGACGGCGACCGGTCCGTCCCAGCCGCCGGGGCGGGCCGCACCGCCGATGTGGAAGGCGTCGATCCCGGCGGCGAGCAGCGCGGGCACATGGTCCAGCCGCAGGCCGCCGCCGACCATGATCTGCTGCTCGTAGCCGGGCTCGCCGCTCCGCGCGGCCTCCGCGATCAGTGTGGGCAGCCCGTCGTCCACCCCCGAGGCGGCGCCCGCCGTCAGATAGGTGTCGAGCCCCGGCAGCCCGTCCAGCCGCCTGCGTAGCGCGTCCCGGTCGGCGGCGCGGTCGATCGCCCGGTGGAAGGTCCAGCGGCAGCCGCCCAGTTCGCCGACGACCCGCTCCACGGCGACCAGATCGGCCCCGCCCCGCGGATCGAGGAACCCGAGCACGAACTCCTCGGCGCCGGCCGCCCGCAGCTCGCCCGCGACCCCCGCCAGCCGGTCCAGCCCCCGGGCACCCCCCGGGCCGAACCCGTCCGCGAGCCGCAGCATCACGCGCAGCGGAATGTCCACGGCGGCGCGGATCCCGGCGACGGTACGGGCCGGCGGGGTGAGCCCGTCGGCCGCCATGTCGGTGACCAGCTCGAGGCGGTCCGCGCCTCCGGCCTGAGCGGCGACCGCGTCCTCGACGTCGAGGGCGATCACCTCCAGGACTGCACGCATGCTCATAGGAGCCCTTCCCTCGGTTTCCCCTGAAGCGGACAGGTCTAGTCCAATATCAGAGTACGCCGGTCGGGTGACCCGCGGCCGGGAACCGGTCACCCGAAAATGTTCAGCTCCCCCGCCCCGGCGCCCGCGAGCTCGTACCCCGCCCCGGTCACCGGCACCGGACGCCCCGCGTAGAGCCGCACGAGGGTGGCGGCGTCGCCGATGTACCGCGCCGGAGTCCGCTCCCCGCTCACCTCCCCGAACCTCAGCGGCTCGTCCACCTCGTCGAGGTCGGCGTGCAGCGGCAGATGCCCCTTCTCGCGGGTCACGTACGCCAGCAGGCCGAGCGCGTACGGCAGCCCGTCCCCCGCGTACGCCCCCGGCTCGCCCAGGGTCTCGCGCACGTCGCCGGCGTGCACCCACTCGCCCAACGCGAGCACGTCCAGCACCCCGCCCGCCCGGGCGATCAGCGGCCCGGCCTCGGTCATCCCGCGCTCCAGCTCGTCCACCACCCGGGCGTTGCTCCACTCGCCCCGCTCTGCGATGTCCCGCTCGTTGGACTCGGGCGAGAACACCCCCTCCTCGAACCGGCGCTCCACCACTCGCGTCAGCGCGGCGGAACAGTGCGCGAGCACATCCCGCACCGTCCACCCCGGACACGCGGCGGTCGGCAGCGCGAAGTCGGCGTCCGCCCGGCTCCGCAGCAACGGGATGAGCGCGTCCCTCTCCCTGGTGAGCAGCCGTCCTGGCAGCTCCGGATCCCGTACCTCGTGCACATCAGCAGAAGTCATGCGTTCCACGCTAGTGCTCGGGCCTCATCGCGGTCCCCCTACGGCACAGTGGGCAGTTCCCCTCCGCCCATCTGCTGCCCAGGAATGACGACTTCTGAGTTGCCGCCTTCGCCTCTGCGAACATCAGACTTGAGGACTGGCCGGTCCGCCGCACGATCCCGCCCCGCCACTTACCCGCCGGGTCCTGATAGCGGAACTGGAGCTTGCGCAGCCGCTCCCCGAACTGCTCTCTCAGCGGCTGGTAGGCGTCGTCGCAGTGGACGTTCCACGTCACGTCGCTCAGGTAGGCGTGACAGGCGATCGGGAACAGCAGGGAGGAGACGACGAGATCCGAGAGCTGGTACAACGATCCCTCCCGGAAAGCACTCGGGCCGCTCCCGAAGGAGCGGCCCCAGGACCTGGTGCAGCGATATGCACCGTGTTTTGTTTTGCTACCGCCGATGCTGCCAAGGCCGGCCGACGAGGGTCAGCCGGCCGTCACGCCATGTTGACGACGGTTTTCGGTCAGTGCCAGCGGCCGGTGTGGACGACGAAGGCGGACCAGGCGACGGGGGACACGGTGAAGGTGCCACGGCCGCAACTTGCTGTAAGGGCTGCGTTGCTGGTCACGAGGTCGTCCTGGGTCGGCCTGCCTCGTTGGAGCGGGTCGCCGCTGGGACAATGGCCGTATGGCCGATCTCGACGCCCTGCGCTCCCGCTGGACCCGTGCCCTGGAGGGCACCCGGGGCCCCGGCGGCGATCCCGACCCGGTGCCGTACGCCGACAACCTGCTCGCCCGCTGGCAGGAGCCGCACCGGCACTACCACACGCTCACGCACCTGACCGAGGTCCTGGACCGCGTCGATGCGCTCGAGAAGCACGCCGACGATCCGGACGTGGTGCGGCTGGCCGCCTGGTTCCACGACGCCGTCTACCTGCCGGAGCGTTCCGAGAACGAGGAGCGCTCGGCCCGCCTGGCCGAGCGGGCGCTTCCCGAGGCCGGGGTACCGGAGGCGAAGACCACCGAGGTCGCCCGCCTGGTGCGCCTCACCGTCACCCACGATCCGGCCGACGACGACCGCGACGGCCAGGTCCTGTGCGACGCCGACCTAGCGATCCTGGCCGCGGCCCCGTCGGCGTACGCCGCCTACACGGCCGGCGTCCGCGAGGAGTACCACTTCGTCCCGAACGACGCCTTCCGCGAGGGCCGCGCCGAGATCCTGCGCCGGCTCCTGGACCGGCCCCACCTCTTCCGCACCCCGCACGGCCGGGAGCACTGGGAGGCCACGGCCCGGTACAACATCGGTGGGGAACTGGAGTTCCTGACAGCATGAGGCCGGCCGACGAGGGACGAGGATGACGAGAAGCGACGGGCACGACAACACGCTCCGCATACCCGCCGAACGCCTGGACCTTGAGGGCGTCGGCCCCGCCGCCGCCCGCGACCTGAACAGCGGTGGGGACGGGGGTTTCCGGTGGGTCGAGGACGGCCCCTTCGAGAGCACGCGGGACGCCGCAGGCATGACCGTGAAGGCCTGCGAGAGCGGGGTGCACCGGCCCGAGTGGGGGATGTTCGTGCTGGTGCGCAGGGAGGACGGGTGCGCGGTCGGCGGGATGGGCTTCCACGGTGCGCCCGACGAGGAGGGGCGCGCGGAGGTCGGTTACGACCTCGCCGTGTCCGCCCGCGGCCACGGCTACGCGACCGAGGCGCTGCGCGCGCTGTCGGACTGGGCGCTGGCCCGGGACGACGTACGGCTGCTGGTCGCGACCGTGGACCGGGGCAACCTTCCCTCCCAGCGCGTCGTCGCCCGCGCCGGTTTCGTCGCCGTGCGTGAGAGCGAGGAGGAGATCTTCTACGAACTCCGGCCCTGAACACGGCCCTTGGGGCGCCGCAACCCGGCGGCGTACAGCAGCCGCACCACCTCGCGGCTGCTGACCTCGACCGCGCCGGCC
This sequence comes from Streptomyces sp. NPDC001292, assembly GCF_042896465.1. NCBI lineage: Bacteria > Bacillati > Actinomycetota > Actinomycetes > Kitasatosporales > Streptomycetaceae > Streptomyces > Streptomyces sp. NPDC001292. Next base: position 130,789 of record NZ_JBIAXG010000010.1, on the reverse strand, counting down.
GCCACCGCGTCGGCGTACCGCTGGGCGGGCAGGTCGTAGTGGTCCCGCTCGAAGGCCCGGCGGGGTACTCCCAACCCTTCGGCGAAGGTGTGGAGTTCGTCGTACGAGACGTCGCTGACCAGGTGGGACCACATGCGGCCGTGGCCCGGCCAGGACGGCGGGTCGATGTAGAGGGTCACGCTGCGACCGCCCGGCGCGGCGCCGTCACGACGTCGTGCTCCGGCCGGTCGCCTCCGCCAGGGCGCCCACCGGCGCCACCTTCACGCCCGCCTTGGAGCACACCCAGTGCGGGTCGGGCCCGAGTTCCGGCTCCACGTCCAGCGCGTGCGGGTCGCCGTAGCCGCACACCGGGCACAGCGGCCAGCGACCGTACCGCTCCAGGAGCGCGTCCTGGACGTCCTGCGCGACCAGGCCCGCCACGTACTGCGCGCCTTCCGGCCACTGCTCCACCCACCAGCGGCGCTGAGCGACGGAGTCCTCCACGAGCGAGACCACGTCCGCCTTGGCGACCTCGCCGGCGACCAGGTCGGCGAGCACCAGGGCGCGGGCGGCGTGCAGGGCCTGCTCCAGGGGGCTGATGGGTTTCATGCCTCCCATTGTGACCCCGAAGTCCTGGACCGGACACCGGTGACGGATCAGGCGCCGGCGGGTTCGGCGCCGCCCGGAACCCGTTCTCTCCATCTCCCGTGCACCGCTGGGCCGTTCGCGAGAGCCGACCGGGGCCGCGGGCGAGTGCCGAGCGGGAGCCGGGTCCTCGGGGCCTCGGCGCGCGGCCTTGACCACGTGACCGTGCGGAAAATACCTTTCACAGTGTGACCCAGGACGTGAAGGAAATTTTCGCAGGCGGGGGCGCCCCGGGCCTCACGCCCCCCGCACCCGCCGCCCTCGCGGCCAAGGTACGTACGCTCGCGCCCTCGATGACCCGCTCCATGCAGCGTGTCGCCGAGGCCGTCGCCGGCGACCCGGCCGGCTGCGCGGCCCTCACGGTCACCGGCCTCGCCGAGCTCACCGGCACCAGCGAGGCGACCGTCGTGCGCACCGCCCGTCTGCTGGGCTATCCGGGTTACCGGGACCTGCGCCTGGCCCTCGCGGGCCTGGCCGCCCAGCAGCAGTCGGGACGTGCGCCCGCCATCACGACCGACATCGCGGTGGACGACCCCATCGCCGACGTCGTCGCCAAACTCGCCTACGACGAGCAGCAGACCCTGGCCGACACCGCCGCCGGCCTCGACACCATCCAGCTCGGCGCGGCGGTCACCGCGCTGGCCGCCGCCCGCCGCACCGACGTCTACGGCATCGGCGCCTCCGGTCTGGTCGCCCAGGACCTCATGCAGAAGCTGCTGCGCATAGGGCTGGTGGCGCACGCGCCCAGCGACCCGCACCTCGCCGTCACCAACGCGGTGCAGCTGCGCGCGGGGGACGTGGCGATCGCCATCACCCACTCGGGTTCGACCGGGGACGTGATCGAGCCGCTCCGGGTGGCCTTCGAGCACGGCGCGACCACCGTCGCCATCACCGGCCGACCCGCCGCGCCCGTCACGCAGTACGCCGACCACGTCCTGACCACCTCCACGGCCCGCGAGAGCGAGCTGCGCCCGGCGGCGATGTCCTCCCGGACCAGCCAACTGCTCGTGGTGGACTGCCTGTTCGTCGGGGTGGCACAGCGGACGTACGAGACGGCGGCGCCCGCGCTCGCCGCGTCCTACGAGGCGCTCGCCCACCGGCACAGCCCACGGGGCGGGACCCAGCGCTCGTAGTGCTCCTAGCCGAGAACCGAACAAGTCCGGACCCGCACGGTCAGCCGTACCGCAACGCACGAAGAGAGCCGCCCCCTCATGACCTCCACGCCCCACTACCGCGAGCTGCGCGCCGAGTTGGAGTCGCTGACGACCGAGGCGTTCCGCCCCGAGCTGGCGGAGATCGACCGGCTGCCGACGCTCGAGATCGCCCGGCTGATGAACGCCGAGGACACCACCGTGCCCGCCGCCGTGGCCGAGCGGCTGCCGCAGATCGCCGCCGCGATCGACGCGGTGGCGGAGCGGATGGCGCGCGGCGGCCGGCTGATCTACGCCGGCGCGGGCACGGCCGGACGGCTGGGGGTCCTGGACGCCTCGGAGTGCCCGCCGACCTTCAACACCCACCCCTCCCAGGTCGTCGGGCTGATCGCGGGTGGCCCGCCGGCCATGGTGACCTCGGTCGAGGGCGCGGAGGACTCCAAGGAGCTGGCGGCCGAAGCGCTCGCCGCCCTCGGCCTCACGCCGGACGACACGGTGGTGGGCGTCTCCGCCTCCGGCCGCACCCCCTACGCCATCGGCGCGGTGGAGCACGCCCGCGCCCTGGGCGCCCTGACCATCGGCCTGTCCTGCAACGCGGACAGCGCGCTCGCGGCCGCCGCCGAGCACGGCATCGAGGTCGTCGTCGGCCCCGAGCTGCTCACCGGCTCCACCCGCCTGAAGGCCGGCACGGCGCAGAAACTGGTCCTCAACATGCTCTCGACGATCACGATGATCCGCCTGGGCAAGACCTACGGAAACCTGATGGTCGACGTACGGGCCTCCAACGACAAGCTCCGCGCCCGCTCCCGTCGCATCGTCGCCCTGGCCACGGGCGCGCCGGACGACGAGATCGAACGAGCCCTGACGGCCACGGACGGCGAGGTGAAAACCGCCATCCTCACCCTTCTCGCCGACATCGACGGCCCCACGGCGACCCGTCTCCTGGAGGAATCCGGCGGCCGTCTGCGCGCGGCGCTGGAACGCGCCGGGAGCTGAGGCCGACGGGCGTGGGACCGGTGGCGGCACGAGCGGGCAGGCCGGGGCTCGCATGCCTGCCGGGGCGTCCTACGCTGGAGGACACCATGAACCACGCCCAGCTCACCGCCCTAGGACGGGCTCTGCGTCTGCTCGGCGAGCACGGCGAGGCGCTCTCCGCGCAGACGCCGGACGCCAGGCTGCACGAGGTGAAGGCGGATCTCCGGCGCGCTCTCGACCTGCTGGACGAGACCGTCACGACGACCGCGCCCGCCACCCGCTGCCCCGAGCATCCGAACGGGCCCGTCGACGAGAGCGCGCCCGACCTGTGCCTGCTGTGCGAGACCCGGCGCCGGGCCGCACGCCGCTCCGAGGTCGACGGAGCGTACGCGTCGTACGCGCGCCGCGCCGCCGAGCCCGCCGCCCCCGCCCCGTCCCGCTACGGCGTCCGCGAGGACCGGCCGCAGCCCCAGCAGCGGTGGCTGCCGGAGCTGTGGAACGGGCGGGAGTGGCAGTTGTGCGGGACCCCGCGCCGGGACCGGCGCGAGGCCGAGTTGTTCATCGCCGCCCAGCGCCGGGCACCGCGCGCCGCGCCCGCCTACCGGCTCGTGCACGAGTTCACCGACTACGAGGTGGTGCGCGTCTGGGGCCATCCCGTGCGGGTCGACATCGAACCCATGGGCAACCCGTAGGCTCTACGGCACCTTCGCCCCGGCGGGCGCGGGCTCACCGGCCGCCGTCGGCCGCCCCGCCGCCGCGGTGCGCCGATGACCCGGATGTTCTCGCCGGATGGCGTCCCGGGCGAGGACGTGCTGTCGTCATCGGAGGCGGTGACGGTCACGTGGGGGGCTCCTCGGAATCGTGGTCGGTACCGGCCGGCGCGCACGCGCATCAGCCGTGCACCGGCGTCAACTGCCCCACCGGCCACGGCATTCCACCGCTCCACACCTGTGACCCGGAACATGCCCGAGGGCGGCACCCCCTGTCTCCAGGGAGTGCCGCCCTCGGTACGTGAAGGACGGATCCGATCCTCGGGGGATCAGAAGTCCATGTCACCGCCCGGCATGCCGCCGCCGGCCGGCGCGGCGGCCTTCTCCGGCTTGTCGGCGATGACGGCCTCGGTGGTGAGGAACAGCGCGGCGATGGAGGCGGCGTTCTGCAGCGCGGAACGGGTCACCTTCGCCGGGTCGATGATGCCCTCGGCGACCAGGTCGACGTACTCACCGGTCGCGGCGTTCAGGCCGTGGCCGGGGGTGAGGTTGCGGACCTTCTCCACCACGACGCCGCCCTCGAGGCCGGCGTTGACGGCGATCTGCTTGAGCGGGGCCTCCAGGGCGAGCTTCACGGCCTGCGCGCCGGTCGCCTCGTCACCCTCGAGCTCCAGCTTCTCGAAGACGCTGGTGGTCTGGAGCAGGGCCACGCCACCACCGGCGACGATGCCCTCCTCGACGGCCGCCTTGGCGTTGCGCACGGCGTCCTCGATGCGGTGCTTGCGCTCCTTGAGCTCCACCTCGGTGGCGGCACCGGCCTTGATGACCGCGACACCGCCGGCGAGCTTCGCCAGGCGCTCCTGGAGCTTCTCGCGGTCGTAGTCGGAGTCGCTGTTCTCGATCTCGGCGCGGATCTGGTTCACGCGGCCCGCGACCTGGTCGGCGGAGCCGGCGCCGTCGACGATGGTGGTCTCGTCCTTGGTGATGACGACCTTGCGGGCGCGGCCCAGGAGGTCCAGGGTCGCGTTCTCCAGCTTGAGGCCGACCTCCTCGGAGATGACCTCGCCGCCCGTGAGGATGGCGATGTCGCCGAGCATGGCCTTGCGGCGGTCGCCGAAGCCCGGGGCCTTGACGGCGACGGACTTGAAGGTGCCGCGGATCTTGTTGACGACCAGGGTCGACAGGGCCTCGCCCTCGACGTCCTCGGCGATGATCAGCAGCGGCTTGCCCGACTGCATGACCTTCTCCAGGAGCGGGAGCAGGTCCTTGACCGAGGAGATCTTGGAGTTGGCGATGAGGATGTACGGGTTCTCGAGCGACGCCTCCATCCGCTCCATGTCGGTCGCGAAGTAGGCGGAGATGTAGCCCTTGTCGAAGCGCATGCCCTCGGTGAGCTCGAGCTCCAGACCGAAGGTCTGCGACTCCTCGACGGTGATGACGCCTTCCTTGCCGACCTTGTCCATGGCCTCGGCGATGAGCTCGCCGATCTGGGTGTCGGCGGCGGAGATGGAGGCGGTGGAGGCGATCTGCTCCTTGGTCTCGACCTCCTTGGCCTGGTCGAGCAGGGCGGCGGAGACGGCCTCGACGGCCTTCTCGATACCGCGCTTCAGGGCCATCGGGTTGGCACCGGCGGCGACGTTGCGCAGGCCTTCCTTGACCAGGGCCTGGGCGAGCACGGTCGCGGTGGTCGTACCGTCACCGGCGACGTCGTCCGTCTTCTTGGCGACTTCCTTGACCAGCTCGGCGCCGATCTTCTCGTACGGGTCCTCGAGCTCGATCTCCTTGGCGATGGAGACACCGTCGTTGGTGATCGTGGGGGCGCCCCACTTCTTCTCGAGGACGACGTTGCGGCCCTTCGGGCCGAGGGTCACCTTGACGGCGTCCGCGAGCTGGTTCATGCCGCGCTCGAGGCCTCGCCGCGCCTCCTCGTCGAACGCGATGATCTTGGCCATGTGAAGTGGTCCTCCCAGGACTGGGGGTGATTACTTCGGACCGCGCCCGCGCCCGCGACGGACGGCCCCGGCCGGAGGTTCCTTGCCCCACCCGGCCCGTGGCCTCACCGACCCGGTCCTTCGTTGTCACTCTCACCTTCAGAGTGCTAACGCCAATGATTAGCACTCGACCCCTCCGAGTGCAAGGTGCGCCCGCGAAGCGGGCTCGATGAGGGGTGGCGGTCGGGTGACGGGTTGGCGCAAGCGCCTGCGGGGGATGGGGGTGACTCAGCCCCGCGAACGCCGGTACGCCAGGCCCCCGGGACGGGTCGGATGCGCGGACACGACGAAGGGCCCGCACCCCGGCAGCGGAGGTGCGGGCCCTTCCGAAGAAGAACGTCGCTTGCGGTGGTCGCGCGATTCAGGCCGTGACGCGGACCATGTCGGCCTGCGGACCCTTCTGGCCCTGCGAGATCTCGAACTCGACCCGCTGGCCCTCTTCCAGCGTGCGGTAGCCGTCCATCTGGATCGCGCTGTAGTGGACGAAAACGTCCGCACCACCGTCGACCGCGATGAAGCCGTACCCCTTCTCCGCGTTGAACCACTTGACGGTGCCCTGAGCCATGCCCAACTCCCCTATTACTGGCCCTTGCACAGATCCACACTTCGCGGACCCGGGTCAGACCTCACCCCCCGTGGATCGGGGGCGTGCGCCGGAACGCGTCGACCGCGGCTGAATGTATCTGTCCAACTGCCGTCTGCAACAGGTCAATCGGACGAGAAATCTGGACGTACACGGTCCGGAATATAGGAAGAATTCACGCGAATTCAGGGCAAGTCGGGCCCCACAAACAAGGAAAATGCCGCAAAAGGCCCGCAGACTTTGGCTACTTCTTGCCGGGCCCACGACAGGAATCCGGGGCCCCGGATTCGGAGTTCGGGGGCGCGTTCCCCAACTGTACCGCGCTCAATCCCACGGAATTGCCCCCTCCGCTTCTCTCACGGAGGGGGCAACTCGGTGAACTCTGCGTAACCGGAATTACCGAAGGTAATGATCAGCCGCCGGCGACCGCCGGGATGATCGAGACCCCCGCGCCCTCCGGGGTGGCCGTCTCGAGCCCCTGCTCGAACCGGACGTCGTCGTCGTTGACGTACACGTTGACGAAGCGGCGCAGCTTGCCCTGGTCGTCCAGGACCCGGGCCGCGATGCCCGTGTGGTTCCTCTCCAGGTCCGAGATGACCTCGGAGAGGGTCGCGCCCTCGGCGCTCACCTCGGCCCGGCCGCCGGTGTAGGTGCGCAGGATGGTGGGGATACGGACGGTCACGCTCATGCCAGGCCAGCCTCTCGGAAGGAGTCCAGGGTCGGACGGATCGTCGCGGTCAGGCCGGTGCCGGCCACCGCGTCCAGCGTCTTCAGCCCGTCGCCGGTGTTGAGGACGACGGTGGTCTTCGTCGGGTCGAGGACGCCGTTCTCGACCAGCTTCTTCGTCACGCCGACCGTCACACCGCCTGCCGTCTCGGCGAAGATGCCCTCGGTCCGCGCCAGCAGCTTGATCGCGTCGACGACCTGCTCGTCGGTCACGTCCTCCACCGCGCCGCCGGTCCGGCGCGCGATGTCCAGGACGTACGGGCCGTCGGCCGGGTTGCCGATCGCCAGCGACTTGGCGATCGTGTCGGGCTTCTGCGGCCGTACGACGTCGTGGCCGGCCTTGAAGGCGGTGGACACCGGCGAGCAGCCCTCGGCCTGGGCGCCGAAGATCTTGTACGGCTTGTCCTCGACCAGTCCGAGCTCGATCAGTTCCCGCAGGCCCTTGTCGACCTTGGTGAGCTGGGAGCCCGAGGCGATCGGGACGACGATCTGGTCCGGCAGCTTCCAGCCGAGCTGCTCGCAGATCTCGTACGCCTGCGTCTTGGAGCCCTCGGCGTAGTACGGCCGCAGGTTGACGTTGACGAAGCCCCAGCCCTCGCCGGCCGGATCGCCGATCAGCTCGGAGCAGAACCGGTTCACGTCGTCGTAGTTGCCCTCGATGCCGACGAGTTCGCCGCCGTAGATCGCGGCCATCACGACCTTGCCCTGCTCCAGGTCGTGCGGGATGAACACGCAGGAGCGCAGTCCGGCGCGGGCGGCGGCGGCGCCGACGGCGCCGGCCAGGTTGCCGGTCGAGGAGCAGGAGAGCGTGGTGAAGCCGAAGGCGCGGGCCGCCTCCAGCGCCTGGGCGACCACACGGTCCTTGAAGGAGTGCGTCGGGTTTCCGGAGTCGTCCTTCACGTACAGCCCGCCGGTCACCCCCAGTTCGCGGGCGAGGCGGTCGGCCCGGACGAGCTTGGTCCAGCCCGGGTTCAGGTTCGGCTTGCCTGCGACGTCCGCGGGGACGGGCAGCAGCGGCGCGTAGCGCCAGATGTTCGCGGGGCCCGCCTCGATCCTCTTGCGCAGCTCCTCGGTGTCGTAGGCCGAGAAGTCGTAGGCGATCTCCAGCGGGCCGAAACACTCCTCGCAGGCGAAGACCGGGCCGAGGGGGACGCGGTGACCGCACTCCCGGCAGCTCAGCGCCGCGGCGGGGCCGAGGTCTACGGTGGAGTCGGTGCTGCTTGCAACGGTCTGCACAGCCATGTGAGGCGAGGCCCTTTCTCCTCATCTTCCTCACGACGCATCTCGCCGTGAGACGGATTTGGCACCTTCCCTAGCCGGGAGCCTCGCGAAGACGATCGGCTGCGCTCGCACAGCAGTCGATACGAGAACCGGCTGGAGGGTTGCCGGGGCTTCATCGGGCCGTGTCCCTCTGCCCCTCTGGATGAGCTGTATTCGGTTGTGGCGCGGTGGTGACCCCCGGCATGGGATGGTCGTCCGCGTTGTTCAGACTGTAACGGAAGGCCAGGACGGTTGAGTCAGTCGTCCGAAGCGCGAGACAACAGTGAGGAGCCGCTGACCGTGCTGGAAGAAGTCGAGCGCTGGCTGGCCACCCGCTCCTGGTCCGTGGCCGACCGGCCACTCCACCAGATCCTGGCGGCCAAGCAGCGCACCGGTCAGTCGGTCTCCGTGGTGCTGCCCGCGCTGAACGAGGAGGCGACGGTCGGCGACATCGTCACGGTGATCCGCCGCGACCTCGTGGAGCGGGCGCCGCTCGTCGACGAGATCGTCGTCGTCGACTCGGGCTCCACCGACCGCACCTTCGAGGTGGCGGCCGCCGCGGGCGCCCGGGTGGTGCGCCGCGACGAGATCCTGCCGCGGCTGCCGGCGGTGCCGGGCAAGGGCGAGGTCCTGTGGCGCTCCCTGCTCGTCACCCGCGGGGACGTCATCTGCTTCGTCGACGCCGATCTGCGGGAGTTCTCCTCCGACTTCGTCACCGGCATCGTGGGCCCGCTGCTCACCGAACGCGACGTCGACCTGGTCAAGGCGATGTACGACCGCCCCTTCACCGTGCCCGGCGGGCAGGCCTCCGCCTCGGCCGCGGCCGGGCAGGGCGGGCGGGTCACCGAGCTGATGGCGCGCCCGCTGCTCAACATGCACTGGCCGCAGCTGGCCGGCTTCGTGCAGCCGCTCGGCGGCGAGTACGCGGCCCGCCGCTCGCTGCTCGAACAGCTGCCCTTCCCGGTCGGCTACGGCGTCGAGCTGGGCATGCTGGTCGACGCGCTGCACCTGGTGGGCCTGGACGCGCTCGCCCAGGTCGACGTCGGGGTGCGCAGGCACCGGCACCAGGACGGGCAGGCGCTCGGCCGGATGGCCGCCGCGATCTACCGCACCGCCCAGCTGCGCCTGGCCCGGGGCCACCTCGTGCGCCCCTGGCTCACCCAGTTCGAGCGCGGCGAGAAGGGCTTCGAGCCGCGGACGTACCGCGTGGACACCGAGGAGCGTCCGCCGATGGCCGAGATCGCGGAGTACGCGGCCCGGCAGGTGGCGTGAAAGACGGGTCTCGCCCGCCTGTCGCCGGCTACGAAGCGGAACCGTACGTTTGAGCGTTTCGGGGCCGGGCTAGGTTGAGGCGTATGGCTTCAACGCACGGTGCCGAGGTGCTGGTCGCGTCCAACCGCGGCCCGGTTTCGTACGAGGTGGGCGAGGACGGCTCGCTCCACTCCCGGCGCGGAGGCGGAGGGCTGGTGTCCGGGCTCTCCGCGATCGGCCCGGAGGCGGGCGCGGTGTGGGTGTGCGCCGCGCTGAGCGACGCCGACCGGGAGGCGGCAAACCGCTTCGAGGGCGGGCGCCGGCTGCCGTCGGAGGCGACCGGCGGGCAGCAGGTGCGGATGCTCGACATCGACGCGAAGGTCTTCTCCGACGCCTACAACGGCATCGCCAACTCGGTGCTGTGGTTCGTCCACCACATGCTGTACCAGACACCGCTGGAGCCGATCTTCGACGCGGAGTTCCGGCGCCGATGGAAGTCCTACGAGGCCTACAACCTGGCCTTCGCCGAGGCGCTGGCGGAGGAGGCGGCCGAGGGGGCGGCCGTGGTGGTGCAGGACTACCACCTGACGCTCGTACCGGGCATGCTGCGCGATTTCCGGCCCGATGTGCGCATCGGGCACTTCTCGCACACGCCGTGGGCGCCGGCGGACTACTTCCGGATCCTCCCCGACGACATCGCCGAGCAGGTGCTGCGCGGAATGCTGGGCGCGGACCGGCTGGGCTTCCTCACCCAGCGGTGGGCGGACGCGTTCGCCGGGTGCTGCGACGCGGTCACCGGCGGGCTCGGGGGCACCCGGATCGGAGTGCACGGGCTGGGCGCGGACGCGGAGTTCCTGAGGGAGCGGTCGCGCCGGGCCGACGTCGAGGAGCGGATGGCGGCGCTGCGCGAGGAGATCGGCGCCGGACCGGACGGTGGCCCGCGCAGGACGATCGTGCGGGTGGACCGGACCGAGCTGTCCAAGAACATCGTGCGGGGGCTGCACGCGTACCGGCAGTTGCTGGAGGACCGCCCCGAGTGGCGCCGGCGGGTGGTGCACGTGGCGTTCGCCTACCCCTCGCGGCAGGACCTCGCGGTGTACCGGGAGTACACGAAGCAGGTGCGGCGGGTGGCCGAGGAGATCAACGCGCGGTACGGGACGCCCGGATGGACCCCGGTCCTGCTGCACGTGGAGGACGACTTCGCGCGGTCGCTCGCGGCGTACCGGATCGCCGACGTGGCGCTGGTCAACCCCATCCGGGACGGGATGAACCTGGTCGCCAAGGAGATGCCGGTCGTCTCCGACTCGGGGTGCGCGCTGGTGCTGTCGCGGGAGGCGGGGGCGTACGCGGAGCTGGGGGAGGACGCGGTCGTCGTCAATCCGTACGACGTGGTGGGGACGGCCGGGGCGCTGCACCGGGCGCTGAGCATGCCGGGCCCCGAGCGGGCGGAGCGGACGAAGCGGCTGGCCGCCACCGCGACCGCGCTGCCGCCCGCTCAGTGGTTCCTGGACCAGCTGAAGGAGCTGGGCGGCTGAGCGGGCGGACGGCGCGCTGGGGCCTGTCCGGCGGATCACGCCGCAGACGCGGGGTCCGGCACGCAGATCTGCGGCGTCGTCGTCGGTCGCCGACTCCCCCAAGCCCTTGACGAGCAGGGCCCCATCGCGTCGACTCCCTCCTCCGCCTTGCGGCCGCACGCACCGGACCCCGCTCAGCTGGCTGACAGCGACCGCCGCTTTCCCGCGACTCGATCCGCCGGACGGGCCCTCTAGGCGAGGCGGTCCGTCGATCCGCCGGACAGGCCCTACTAGGCGAGGCGGTCCCTCGATCCGCCGGACAGGCCCTACTAGGCGAGGCGTTCCGCCAGGTTCCTCAGCAGTGCCACCACCCCGGCCGGGCCGTCCACCACCAGGTCGGCCCTCTCCGACACCTCGGTGACCTCCGTGCTCCCGCTGCAGACCAGGACGCCCGGGACTCCGTCCGAGCGGAGTTCGTCGACCGCGGCGTAGGCCGGGAGGTCTCCCAGGTCGTCGCCGGCGTACAGGACCGACGTGGCGCCCAGGTCGCGGGCGCAGTCCAGGAGGGCGACGCCCTTGTCCATGCCCGGGGGGCGCAGTTCGAGGACCATGCGGCCGGGCTCGAGGATCAGCCCGTGGCGGCCGGCCAGGTCGGCGAGGGGCTCGCGCAGTGCCTCGAACGCGGCCTGCGGGTCGTCCGCGCGGCGGGTGTGGACGGCGACCGAGCGGCCCTTCTCCTCGATCCACGTGCCGTGCAGGCCGCCGATCCGGTCGAGGAGGCCGGGCAGTTCGGCGCGTACCGCGGCGACGCCCGGGTGCGGGGGCGGGGCGGCGACCGTGCCCGTGGCGGCGTCCCAGCGCTCGGCACCGTAGTGGCCGAGGACGACCAGGTGTTCCAGGCCGGGTACGCCCGCGAAGCCGCCGTGGCGCACCGCGACGCCGGGCGGGCGGCCGGTGACCACCGCGACGGCGGCCACCTTCGGGGCGAGCGCGGAGAGCGCGGGCACGGCGTCCGGGTGGGCGCGGGCCTGGTCGGGGTCGGGGACGATCGGGGCGAGCGTCCCGTCGAAGTCGAGCGCGATCAGCGCGTGCTCGGGCCGCGCGAGGATCGCGGCGAGCCCGTCCCGGCCCGCCCGGGTGACGGGCGTCGGCAGGGGGGAGACGGGGGCGGTCGAGTCGGTGGCGTGACTGTCCTGGCTTCCCATGGGGCGAACCTATCCCTCCACGGCCCCAGGCACTCCTCCGCTCCGGACGGGTCTCACCGCTCGGCGCGCCGTGCCTCGCGCACCCGGCGCAGACGGTTCACCGTGACCGGGTCGTGGGCGAGGGCGCGGGTGTCGTCGAGGAGGGCGTTGAGGAGTTGGTAGTAGCGGACGGGCGAGAGGCCGAGCTCCTCGCGTATCGCGCGCTCCTTCGCGCCGGGGCCGGTGAAGCCGCGGCGCTCCAGGGCGAGGATGTCCCGCTCCCTGCGGCCGAGCCCCTGCTCCTCGTCGTCGTCCATACCAGGCACCGTAGCCCCCGCCGCCGACAGCGGCCGCCGCCGGGCCCGTCCCGGCTCGGCCGCCGGCGCCGACCGCGCCGTCTGCACCGTTCCGGCCGTCCCGGCGTCCCCATGGGGACACAATCGGTCCCCATGGGGACACAATCGGTCTGCACCAAGTAAGTGGACTAGACCTCTCCCGGTCGACGGTCCACACTGTTCCACGTGAAACACGTCATCGCCCTCGATGTGGGCGGCACCGGGATGAAGGCCGCCCTGATCGCCGCCGACGGCTCCCTGTTGCACCGGGCCCGCCGGGCGACCGGCCGTGAGCGCGGTCCGGACGCCGTCGTCGAGGGCATCCTCGACTTCGCCGCCGAGCTGTGCGCGCACGGCGCCCGGCACCTCGGGCAGGAGGCGGCCGCGGCCGGCGTCGCCGTCCCCGGCATCGTCGACGAGGAGCGCGGCGTCGCCGCCTACGCGGCCAACCTCGGCTGGCGCGACGTACCCCTGCGCGACCTGCTCGCCGAGCGGCTCGGCAGCCCCGTGGCCCTGGGCCACGACGTACGCACCGGCGGACTGGCCGAGGGCCGGATCGGGGCGGGCCAGGGCGCCGACCGGTTCCTCTTCGTGCCGCTGGGCACCGGGATCGCGGGCGCCATCGGCATCGACGGCCGGGTGGAGGCGGGCGCGCACGGCTTCGCGGGCGAGATCGGCCACATCGTCGTACGCCCCGGGGGCCTGGCCTGTCCGTGCGGGCAGCGCGGCTGTCTGGAGCGGTTCGCCTCCGCGTCGGCGGTCAGCCAGGCGTGGGCCGAGGCGTGCGGGAACCCGGACGCGGACGCGGCGGACTGCGCCAAGGCCGTGGAGTCCGCGGACGCGCGGGCACGGGCGGTCTGGCAGGAGGCGGTGGACGCGCTCGCCGACGGGCTGGTCACCGCGCTCACCCTGCTGGACCCGCGCACGCTGATCATCGGCGGCGGGCTCGCCGAGGCGGGCGAGACGCTGTTCGCGCCACTGCGGGAAGCGGTCCGGCGGCGCGTCACCTTCCAGAAGCTGCCGTCGATCGTCCCCGCGGCCCTGGGGGACACCGCCGGATGCCTGGGCGCGGGGCTCCTGGCCTGGGACCTGCTCAACACTTCTACGACTTTCCGGAGGTAGCCACCTGATGGCCCCCAGCAAGGTTCTGACCGGAGCCCGGGTGGTGTTGCCCACCGGGATCGTGGACGGCGGCCGTGTGATCGTCGACGGCACGCGGATCGCCGACAACGCCCGGGAGGACGCCGAGATCCTCGACGTACGCGGGCACTGGCTGGTCCCCGGCTTCGTCGACATCCACAATCACGGCGGAGGCGGCGCCTCCTTCTCCGGCACGGCCGACGACGTGCTGACCGCTGTCCGCGCCCACCAGGAGCACGGCACCACCACCCTGGTCGCCTCGACCGTCACCGACGACATGGGCCTCCTCGTCAAGCAGGCGGGGCTGCTGTCGGAACTCGCCGAGCAGGGCGAGATCGCGGGCATCCACTTCGAGGGGCCGTTCATCTCGCCGTGCCGCAAGGGAGCGCACTCCGAGCAGCTGCTGCGCGACCCGGACCCCGCCGAAGTGCGCAAGCTGATCGACGCCGCCCGCGGCCGGGCCAGGATGATGACCCTGGCCACCGAACTGCCCGGCGGCATCGACTCCGTACGGCTGCTCGCGGAGCACGGCGTGATCGCGGCGATCGGGCACACGGACGCGACGTACGAGCAGACGGTGGAGGCGATCGACGCCGGCGCCACCGTCGCCACCCACCTGTTCAACGCGATGCCGCCGCTCGGCCACCGCGCCCCCGGCCCGATCGCGGCCCTGCTGGAGGACGAGCGGGTCACGGTCGAGCTGATCAACGACGGCGTGCACCTGCACCCCGCCGCCCTGGAGCTGGCGTTCCACCACGCGGGCGCGGACCGGGTCGCGTTCATCACCGACGCCATGGACGCCGCCGGGATCGGCGACGGCCGCTATCTGCTCGGCCCGCTCCAGGTCGAGGTCGCCGGCGGGGTGGCGCGGCTGGTGGAGGGCGGCTCGATCGCGGGCTCGACCCTGACCCTGGACCGGGCGTTCCGGCGGGCGGTGACGGTCGACCGGCTGCCGGTCACGGACGTGGTCGCCGCGCTGTCCGCCAATCCGGCCCGGTTGCTCGGGCTGGACGACCGGGTGGGCTCCCTGGAACCCGGCAAGGACGCCGATCTCGTCCTGTTCGACGAGAACTTCGCCCTGAAGGGCGTGATGCGGCGGGGCGCATGGGTGGTTGAGCCCCAACTGGGGTGATCCGTCCGCCCCTCCGGCAGCGGGGACCGGTTCGAGGGGTGGGCGCCGGGCCGTGTGTTTGGCATGATCGAGTCTCCGGAACGTCGCGGCGGACGCGCTTACTCGGGGGAGGTCGGCCCAGGTGATCCTCACGGTCACGCTGAACACCGCTCTCGACATCACCTATCGGGTGCCGTCCCTGCGGCCGCACGCCTCCCACCGGGTGTCCGAGGTGACCGAGCGGCCCGGCGGCAAGGGCGTCAACGTGGCCCGCGTGCTGGCGGCCCTCGGCCATGAGGTGACGGTCACCGGCTTCGCGGGCGGGGCCACCGGGCGCGAGGTGCGGGACCGGCTCGCGTCCGAGGCGCCGGGCATGGTGGACGCGCTGGTCCCGGTGGCCGGCGCGACCCGGCGCACGATAGCCGTGGTGGATGAGCGAACCGGAGACACCACCCAGCTCAACGAGCCCGGCCCGGTCGTCACCCCGGCCGAGTGGTCCGCCTTCCAGGACGTCTACGAGGGCCTGCTCGGCTCGGTGTCGGCGGTGGCGCTGTGCGGCAGCCTGCCGCCCGGGCTGCCGGTGGGCACGTACGCCGGTCTGGTACGCGCCGCGCGCGCCGCGAACGTGCCCGTGCTGCTGGACACCAGTGGCGAGGCGCTGCGCCGGGCCGTGGCCGCCCGCCCCGACATCGTCAAGCCGAACGCCGACGAACTGGCCGAACTCACCGGCTCCCACGAGCCGCTGCGCGCCACCCAGGACGCCCGTCGGCGCGGCGCCCGCGCGGTGGTCGCCTCCCTGGGCGCGGAGGGCCTGCTCGCACACACCGCCGACGGCCTGTGGCGGGCCACCCCGCCCTCCCGCGTCCGGGGCAACCCGACCGGCGCCGGCGACTCCGCGGTCGCGGGCCTGCTCTCCGGTCTCGCCCAGCACCTGCCCTGGCCGGACCGCCTGAGCCGCGCGGTCGCCCTGTCCACGGCGACGGTCCTGTCCCCGGTGGCCGGCGAGTTCGACCGCATGGCCTACGAGGAACTGCTGGGGCGGGTGGCGGTGACCGGAGTGGTCACCGCTGCCTAGCCGGTGACCTGCCCCTTCTTCAGCCACAACTGGTCCAGCAGGACGTTGCACTTGTCGCCGTCCTGGCAGGAGAGGGTGATCGTGTTGGTGCCCTTGGAGAGGGTGGGGTACGCGAAGGTCGTCGTCCAGCCCTTGGCGAAGTCGCCGTCGGCGGCATTCGTGTAGTTCTTCATGCGCAGCTTGCTGCCGAACACCTTGCCGTTGACCGTGAGGGTCATCTCCTGGTCCTCACCGGCGGCGCTGTAGTGCGCGAAGAGCGTGTACGCGCCGTCCTCGGGGATGCCGTTGACGCTCCAGGTGACCTGAGCGCCGGGCGAGTTGAGGCCCGTCACATAGACACCGCCGTCGGCCTGGGCGCCCTGGACCTCCGACGCCAGGTTCGCGCCGTTCTCCAGGTGCAGCGCCTTGGCGTCGATCTTCGGCAGTTCCTCCGGGGCCTTCTCGCCGGCCTTCTCCGTCGGGGTCGGCTCGTCGCTCTGGGTGACCGCGGGGGTCGCGCCGCCGGCCTGGTTGTCGTCCTTCTTGCCCGAGTCGTCGCCGATCATGGCCACGCCGATGCCGATGACGACCGCGGCGACCACCGCGACGGCGCCGATCAGCAGGCCCTTGGTGTTCGGGCCCCGGCCGCCTCCCCGGGGCGGCTTGCGGCCCGTGGGCGCGCCGCCGGGGAGGGTCTCCGGGGCGGCGTAGTGGGCGTTCGGCTGACCGAACGTGCCCTGCTGCTGCGGGACCTGGCCGTAGGGCGACGTCGGGGCCTGCTGGCCGTACTGCCGCTGACCGACCGTACGGACCCGGCTGACCGAGTTCGGATAGCCGTATCCGCCCGAGGGCGGCTGGGCTCCGTTTGCCTGGCCGTCGGCGTACAGGTAGCCGAACGGGTCGTCGTCCTCGGGCGTGCTCGCGCCGCTGTTGCCGGGCGTCATCCCTTGGTACTCCTCAACAGGTGCGGGTGTGGCGGTACGTCGTGAGAAAGGCGAGCCTACCCGCTCCACGGGGCCCAAACGGGTGACTCATGCCGCATAGGCTCGCTGACCTGCGGATCATCCGGCACGGCGATGTTGTTTGGGACGAGATCGTTTCTCGACGTACATCCGTTCGTCGGCTGATTTCAGCACTTCGTCCGCCGTCATTCCGCAGTGGGCCCACCCGATGCCGAAGCTCGCCCCGACCCGGACGGCCCGGCCCTCGGCGCGGATCGGCTGGATGATCTCGTTGCGCAGGCGTACGGCGAGGTCCTGGGCGTCGGCCCGGCCGAGGCCGTCGGCGAGGATCACGAACTCGTCGCCACCGAGCCGGGCCACGGTGTCGCCGTCGCGCACGCCGTTGCTCAGCCGCCGGGCCACCTCGATGAGCACCGCGTCGCCCGCGTTGTGCCCGAAACGGTCGTTGATCGACTTGAAGCCGTCCAGGTCGCAGAAGAGGACCGCGAGGCCCTTGGTGCCGTCGTCGTGGTCGCCCTCGGGGGCGACGGTGTGCACGTGGTGGTCGTAGGCGTCGTAGGACTGGGTGCCCGCCCGGAAGTCGAAGCCGTGGTCGTAGCCGGGGTGGCCGTAGGCCGCGTCCTGCGACTCGGCGTCGCCCGCGTGCGCGGTCTGGGGCCGCCGGCACAGCCGGGCGGACAGGCGGGCGCGCAGCTCGGCGGAGTTCGGCAGGCCGGTGAGGGAGTCGTGGGAGGCGCGGTGGGCGAGCTGGAGCTCGCGGCGCTTGCGCTCCTCTATGTCCTCGACGTGGGTGAGCAGGAAGCGGGGCCCGTCGGCGGCGTCCGCGACGACGGAGTTGCGCAGGGACACCCACACGTACGAGCCATCGCGGCGGCCCAGTCGGAGCTCCGCCCGGCCACCCTCCGCCGAGGTCCGCAGCAGGGTGCCTATGTCCTCGGGGTGGACGAGGTCGGAGAAGGAGTAGCGGCGCATGGCGGAGGCGGGGCGGCCCAGCAGCCGGCACAGGGCGTCGTTGGTGCGCAGGATGCGGCCGTGCTGGTCGCCGCCCATCTCGGCGATGGCCATGCCGGAGGGAGCGTACTCGAAGGCCTGGCGGAAACTCTCCTCGCTGGCGCGCAGGGCCTGCTGCTCGCGCTCCAGGCGGACCAGGGCGCGCTGCATGTTGGAGCGCAGCCGGGCGTTGCTGATCGCGATGGCCGCCTGGAAGGCGTACATCTGGAGGGCCTCGCGGCCCCAGGCGCCGGGCCGGCGGCCGTTGCGCGGGCGGTCCACGGAGATCACGCCGAGCAGCTCGCCGGAGGAGCCGCCGGACCCGCCGGGGACGTCCATGGGCGCGAAGAGCCGGTCGGAGGGGTGCCACTCGTCCTCGAAGCGCGGCGCGGGCCCGTCCGTGTACCACGTCGGGACGTCGTCGTCGTCGAGGACCCAGCCCTCGGTGTGGGGTATGAAGACCAGGCCGCCCCACTGCTCGCCCATGGCCAGCCGGCGCTCCCAGGACTCCCGGGAGCCGACGCGGCCGGTGATGAGCGACTCGGCGGCCGAGTTCCCGGCGAAGGCGGCGACCACGAGGTCGCCGTCCTGGCGCACGAGGTTGACGCAGGCCAGCTCGTAACCGAGGCCCTTCACGACGCCGTCGGCGACGGTCTGCAGTGTGTCCGCCAAGCTCCGCGCGGTGTTCATGTCCGCCATGACCTGGTGCAGTTGCCGTAGGGTCGCCAGGCGGACGTACGGCTCCGAGTCGGTCTCCATGCTCGCCCTCCCCCCGAGACCTCGCCAGCGAATCAAGGGTGCTGTTCGGCGTATCGTCATTCTCCGCCACTGAATCACAGCGCGGAGCCCACTCGGTACACAGGGTCAACAATTCACAGCTCTTGTGACTCAAGTCACAGATGAACGTGAACAATTGAGTGCGGCTTCTGTCCTTTCCCTGTGCGTTTGGTGAACGCCGGCCACGCGGCCGGGGGACATGATGCACGACACACTCCTCCGCTGGTCCTAGGTCCGGCTTCGGGCGGAGGCCCGATGCGGCCGCCGCGAACCGGTGGTTAGCGTTCCGTGTGTGTTGAACACTTCCGCCGCGCCGTCCACCCACTCCCCCGCCGCCTCCGCCGGGCTCCCGGCTCCGCTCGGGCAGCGGGGAGCCCCACCCGGGCATGCTGAGGGGGTGACCAACGAGGAGTTCCGTGCCGCGATGTCCAGGCTGGCCGCCGGTGTGGTCCTGGTGACCGCGCAGGAGCCGCCGCTCGACCCGGACGACCCGCAGGCGCCGGCCGGCGAGGACGCGGGCATGACGGCGACTGCGTTCATGTCGGTGTCTCTGGACCCGCCGCTGGCCCTGGTCAGCCTGCGCGAAGGCTCCCGCATGGACGACCTGCTCGCCGAACAGCCCCTGTGGGCGGTCTCGGTCCTCGCCGACAGCCAGCACACCGTCGCCGGCCGCTTCGCCATGAAGGGCCGGGTCAGCGACCGCCTGCTGTTCCGGGACCTCCCCCACACCCGCGGCGAGGTCTCCGGCGCCCCCCTGCTGACCGACGCCCTGGCCACCCTGGAGCTGCGCACCGAGCAGCGGGTGACGGCGGGCGACCACACCCTGGTCATCGGACGGGTCCTGACGGCCCGCCTGCCCGGCACGGACGGCGAACCGCTGCTGTACTACCGCGGCCGCTACCGCCGGCTGGGCTGACACCCGTCCGCATCCGGTGTCCCGCCGGCTTGGTGCCGCGGACTACCCCCAGTCCTTGCCGGAGCGCCCCCGCTTCGTCTCCGAGCGCCGCTTCTTCTCGCGCAGCCGCCGCTCGTTGATGCCTCGCGGGATCCGGGTGGGCCGGCGCGGCCTGGGAGGGGGCGCGGTCGCCTCGGCGAGGAGCGCGGCGAGGCGCACGGCGGCGGCCTCGCGGTTGCGCCACTGGGAGCGGTGCTCCGAGGCGCGCACGCTGACGACGCCGTCGACGAGCCGGTCCGCGAGGCGCTCCAGCGCGCGCTGCTTCCACACCTCGGGCAGCGCCTCGGTGTTGGCGAGGTCGAAGCGCAACTCCACCTGGGAGTCTGTGGTGTTGACGTGCTGGCCGCCGGGCCCGGAGGACCGCGAGAAGCGCCAGGCCAGTTCGGCCTCGGGGAGCGCGACGGAGCCGCGGATGAGATGGGGACCGGACATGTCGTCCATGTTCCCCTTCCCGCCCGCGTCACGTCATCATGTTTTCGCCGCGGGCGTGTTCGATCGGGGTGGGTAAAAAAGGTAAAGAGACGCGGAACCCGGAGGACCCCCTCGACGTTCCTATGGGTGGCGGTAGCTTCGTCCGCACACGCAACGAGGGAAGGGACTCCCAACAATGGCTGTAAGCCTGTCCAAGGGTGGCAACGTCTCGCTCACCAAGGAGGCTCCGGGCCTGACCGCCGTCACCGTGGGCCTCGGCTGGGACGTCCGCACCACCACCGGCACGGACTTCGACCTGGACGCCTCCGCGATCGCGGTCAACGCGCAGGGCAAGGTCTACTCGGACCAGCACTTCGTCTTCTTCAACAACAAGCAGACCCCGGACAACTCGATCGTCCACACCGGCGACAACCTCACCGGCGAGGGCGCGGGCGACGACGAGGCGATCAACGTCAACCTCGCCGGGCTCCCCGCCGACGTCGACAAGGTCGTCTTCCCGGTCTCCATCTACGACGCCGAGAACCGCGGCCAGAACTTCGGCCAGGTCCGCAACGCCTACATCCGCATCATCAACCAGGCCGGCGGTGCCGAGATCGCCCGCTACGACCTGTCGGAGGACGCGGCCACCGAGACGGCCATGGTCTTCGGCGAGCTGTACCGCAACGGCGCGGAGTGGAAGTTCCGTGCCGTCGGCCAGGGCTACGCCTCGGGTCTGGTCGGCATCGCCCAGGACTTCGGCGTCAACGTCTGACGGACCCGGTCGACTGACCGAGCCCCGGCCCACCAAGGGCCGGGGCTCCGGGTGCTGCGACCGATCGCTCCGGTCGGCCGTCCCCCGCGCTCGGGGCGCCCCGGGAGTCCGGAGCGCGATACGTCGCCCGGGTGTTCCTCGAGCCCCTGACCCTCACGCCGGACCGCGGCCTCCCGGGCGAGCTCCTGGCCGAGCTCACCGCGCTGTACGCCTCCCACCACGACTTCCACGCCCTCAGCGGCGATTTCCCCGACCCTGGCGACATCCGCCCGGAACAGGTGGCGTCCGCGCTCACGGACGAACTGGCCGACCCGGCCGCGGAGGTGCTGCTCGCGCGCAGCGAGGGACGGCTCGTCGGTATCGCGATCACGCTCGCCCACCACCCCGATCCGGCCGACCCGGACCCGTGGATCGGCCTGCTGATGATCGACGCGGGCGCACAACGGCACGGCCACGGGCGCCGGCTGGCGTCCCTCGTCGAGGACCGCTTCCGTGCCGCGGGCCGCACCGCCGTGCGCCTGGCCGTCCTCGAGAACAACCACGGGGCCCTGGCGTTCTGGACCGCCCTCGGCCACCGACACCTCGCTCACCGCCAAGACCGCCGGCTGGGCCGCCCGTGCGTGGTGCTGCGCAAGCGGCTGGACTGAGGGGACCGGCCGGCTGCTGAGGGAACCGGCCGGCCGTGGTCAGGGACCCGCCGGTTTGCCGTCCCCGTACAGCCAGTCGGCCCAGATCCCGCCGAAGTCCGTGTCCGGGGCCTTCTTCTCCACGTAGGCGGTGAAGTCGGCGGTGTCCGCGTTGCCGTGGCGGTGGGCGGTGGCCCAGCCCCGGACGATGTCGCCGAAGGCGTGGTCACCGACCGCCTGGCGGATCTTGTGCAGCACCATCGCGCCGCGTTCGTAGACGGGCCGGTCGGAGATGTGCTCGGCACCGCTCGGCCTGGCGGGCGGAAAGGCCCACACCGCCTCGTTCTCGACGTCGTCGGCGAAGTAGTCGCCGCGGTGGAGCTCGTCGAAGGCCTGCTGCGCGCTCCGGCCGCCGTGGTCCTCCTCCCACAGCCACTGCGCGTACGTCGCGAAGGCCTCGCTCAGCCACATGTCCCGCCAGCTCTTCGGGGTGACGGAGTCCCCGTACCACTGGTGGACGAGTTCGTGGACGAGGGTGCCGATGTCGGGGGCGCCGGGGAAGACGGGCCGGTTCTGGGTCTCCAGGGCGTAACCGGCGTCCTCGCGACGGCCGACGATCGCGCCGGTGGACGAGAAGGGGTACGGGCCGAAGCGGCGCTCCGCCCACTCGACGACCTCGGAGATCCTGGCCGGCACGGCCCGGCTCTGCCGCACCTGGGACGGCTCGACGGCGACGTACACCGGCAGACCGCTCCTCGTGGTGGAACGGGTGATCTCGAAACGGCCGATCGCGACGGTGGCCAGATAGCTCGCCATCGGCTCGGCGGTGCGCCACCGGAACGTCGTACGCCCCCCGCTGGTCGTCTCACTCCTCAACTCGCCGTTGGAGACGGCCCGCAACCCCTCGGGCACGGTGACCGAGATGTCGTACGCGGCCTTGTCGGACGGGTGGTTGTTCCCCGGGAACCACGCCATCGACCCGACCGGCTCACCGAGCGCGAGCGCACCATCGGCGGTGGGCAGCCACCCCTCCCGCGACCCGTCGGGGTCGACGACGACCTGCGGCCGCCCGGAGTAACGCACGGTCGCGCTGAACGTCTGCCCCTTCACCAACTCGTCGTACGGCCGCACGGTGAGCTCCTGCCCGGCCCGGCTGAACCGGGCGGCTTTCCCCGCCACCGTGACGCTCCGGACGTCGAGCCCGCTGAGATCGAGGTCGAAGGCGGACAGGTCCTTGGCTGCCCGGGCGGTGACGACCGCCGTGGCCGTGAGATGACGCCGGTCCGGGTCGTAGGCAAGGGTCAGGCCGTAGTGGCTGACGTCGTACCCGCCGTTGCCCGCCCTGGGGAAGTACGGATCGTGCACCCCGGCCCCGCCCGGGGTGCCCCGCACACCACCGTCGCACCCGGTCAGCGTGAGCGCGAGCAGGGCGCAGCCGGCCACGGCGGTCCGGACAAGCAGGGCAGATCGATGCACGCGCGCGATCCTATGCGGGGCACATGACACCATCGCCTACGTGCTCGACATCGGCTACGCCCTCTCCAACCGCTTCCCCGACCCGCCGCAGACGGACTACCGCCGCGCGGACGTCCACGCGCTGCGGCACGACCTGTTCTGCGGCGACGTCTACCTGGCCGACACCGAGTCGGACCGCGAACTGGCCACGGCCTGGGGCTGGGTCCCCGTGCTCGACTTCGCCTGGGCCCTGTGCGACATCGTCGAACGGCTGGACCGGGACCCGGCCGGCTCCCGCGCCTCCCGTCCGCAGCGGGCGGAGCTGGACTTCACCGAGTCCACGGACCGCATGCTCTTCGAGCGCCGCTTCGGCTGGGTCGACATCGAGTCCGACTGGATGCCCGCCGAGGAGCCCCCGCTGACCTTCTCGCACACGGCGCTGCGCCGCGAGGCCCGTGACTTCCTGCACGACCTCGTCGCCGACCTGTGCGACCTCCACGAGGACCTGGCGGAGAACCCGGCGATCTGGACCCTCCAGGCCCGCTACCCCCGCGTCTCCTGACCCCCTCTCTCAGCCCGAATCCCCTTTCAGCCGTCTCGACGCCGCTCACCCCTCCACCCTGATCCCCAGCTCCGCCGCCAGCACCGGCGCCAGGTCCAGAAGCTGACCGGTGCTGATCACCGCGCCCGCCAGCCGGTCCAGCCCGCGCGTGATCTCCAGGGACGCTGCGCCCCGCAGGTCCACGTCCGAGAGCGTCGCCGCGCTGAAGTCGACGCCCTTGACCACGCAGTCCGCGAACTCCACCCGCTCCAGCCGGGCGCCCCCGAAGTCCGGCTCGACGAGGACGCAGCCCTCGAAGACGACGTCCCGCAGCCGGGCATTGCGCAGATTCAGGTAGTCGATCTTGCCGCCGCGGATCCACACGCGCTCCAGGACCGCACCGTGACACTGCACACCGCCGAGGCGGGCGTCGACCACCTCCACATCACGCAGGGCCGCCTCGGCGAGGTCGGTGCCGACACCCCGTATGCCGGTGAGGACCGAGTCCAGGAAGCGGGCGTGACGCAGCGACGTGTCGTCCAGCGCGCAGCCTCCGAGCGCGCAGTCCAGGAAGCGGGCACCCGCCCCGTCCTGCCCGGCGAAGTCCTCCTCCCGGAACTCCAGCCCGTCGTAGTCCCCGTCCGGCGCCAGTCCCCCGCCGCCGTACGCCTCCAGCGCCGGCAACCGCACCTCGGGCCGCCGCGCGCCCCTCACGCCGGTCCTACCGCTCGCTTCGCTCGCCATGTCCCCATGCTGCACGCCGCCACTGACAACGCCCGCCCCGACCGCGAGGCGCCCGGCACGCACGAGGATGCGATACCTCCCGATTCATGGTCTTCTGGCCAGATGAGCGTCACCCGAACAGGTGAATCCTCGTCCCGGGAGACCGACCGGCACCGCTGGTGGGCACTGATCGTCATCGCGCTCGCGCAACTGATGGTGGTCCTGGACGCGACGATCGTGAGCATCGCGCTCCCCTCCGCGCAGCACGCCCTGCACATGTCCGACGGCAATCGGCAGTGGGTCATCACCGCCTATTCCCTCGCCTTCGGCGGGCTGCTCCTGCTGGGCGGGCGGATCGCGGACCTGGTGGGCCGCAAGCGCACGTTCGTCGTCGGGCTGGCCGGGTTCGCCGCCGTCTCCGCCTTCGGCGGCGCGGCCACGTCCTCGGGCATGCTCTTCGGCGCCCGCGCCCTTCAGGGCGCCTTCGCGGCCGTCCTCGCCCCCTCCGCGCTCAGCCTGCTGACCACGACCTTCACCCAGCCCAGGGAGCGCGGGAAGGCGTTCGGCGTCTACGGCGCCCTGGCGGGCAGCGGCTCGGCGATCGGCTTCATCGTCGGCGGCGTGCTGACGGAGTTCCTGAACTGGCGCTGGTGTCTGTACGTCAACGTGCCCATCGCCGTCGTCGCGGTCCTCGGCGCCCTCGCCCTGCTGCCCGACAGGCCGGGCCGGGCGAGCGCCCGGCTGGACATGCCCGGGGCGGTGCTGGGCTGCGGCGGACTGGTCGCCGTCGTCTACGGGTTCAGCGAGGCCCAGCCGCGCGGCTGGACCGACCCGCTGGTGCTGAGCCTGTTCGCCCTCGGTGCGGCGCTGCTCCTGACGTTCGTGTGGTGGCAGAGCCGGGCGCCGATGCCGCTGCTGCCGCTGCACGTCCTGCGGGACCGCAACCGGGCGGGCTGCCTCCTGACCATGCTGCTGGCGGTGATCGGCATGTTCGGGCTGTTCCTGTTCATGACGTACTACCTGCAGGAGATCCTCGGCTACTCGCCGCTGCGGACCGGTCTCGCCTTCCTGCCGCTGACCGCCGCGATCATCACCGGTTCGACGCAGATCTCGGCGCGGCTGCTGCGGCACGTGGCGCCGCGTGTACTCATGGTCCCCGGCATGCTCCTGGCCGCGGGCGGGCTGCTGCTCCTGACCCGGCTCACGGTCGACTCGCGCTATGCGAGCGAGGTACTGCCCGCGCTGGTGCTGATGGGCCTCGGCATGGGCCTGACCTTCATGCCGGTGTTCGCCACCGCCACCGCGGGCGTCGCCCCGCAGGACTCGGGGGTGACCTCCGCGACCGTGAACACCTCGCAGCAGGTCGGCGGTTCGATCGGCACCGCCCTGCTCAACACGGTCGCCACGACCAGCAGCACCGCCTACGTCTCCGCCCATCTGCGCGGCCCGGCGGACCGGGCCCGGGTGGTGCCGGAGGGCATCGTCCACGGCTACACGGTCGCCATCTGGTGGGCGGCCGCCGTCATGCTCCTGGCCGGGCTGGTCGCGGGCCTGATGGTGACGGGCAGGGCCCCCAAGCACGGGGCCCCGGCGGAGGCGCCCGTACCGGAACCAGTGGCCTGAGGCGCGGGGGCCCGGGGACCTGCCGTCAAAATCCGGTCGTCGCCCGAAGGGCGGCCCCGCGGCGTCTGGTGCGTGCTCTGGGGGTCCTCCTGCTCGAAGGGCTTGGGGGAGTGCCGGGCGGAAGTGGTCGTACTGGACGTACTTGGGCTCTCGCCCGATGCGGCGAGTCGGGCCCCTGCTCGAAGAGCTCGGGGGAGCGTGCCAGGCGTCGCGGGGCAGACGGGAATGTGACGACAGGTCCTGGGACCGGGCGCTAACGCCTCAGCGCGGACAGCGCCTGCTGCGGGTTCCACGGCTCTCCCCGGCCCCTGGCCGGCGGACAGCAGCCCAGGCCGATCAGGACGGCGGTGAAGTGCCCGAGATCGGTGAAGGTGCGCCCGGTCACCAGCGACACGGCGTAGAAGACGAGGACGGCGGCCAGGTACAGGTACCGCCAGGGCGGGGCGATCCGGTACGTCAGCACTCCCATCACCCCGGCCAGGGCGTAACTCACGCCGACGTCCAGGGTGTTGACGGCCGACTCCGGCACCACGTGCCGCTGGATCGCCCACAGCAGGGCGCCCTCGCTGATCAGCGTCGCCAGCACGTGCGCGGTCGCGCACACCAGCAGCCAGCGCAGGGTGCCCAGCCAGCGCTCGGCCTGGGCGTGGAAGACCGTGTAGAGGACCGCGTACGGCAGCCAGTGGCCGCTGTCGATCCACATGGCGCTGGAGAAGAGCACCCGCACCGGGTCGTTCGACAGCTCGCGCAGGTTCGTCGAGCGGTGGCGCAGGAAGTGCTGCTCGAACTGCGGCGACATGTGGTGCAGGGCGACGGTGGTCAGGAACAGGATCAGCAGCCAGACGTACGTGCCCGGAGCGCTGCGGACGTACGCCTTCGCCGCCGGAAGCCCACGCCGCGTCCGCATGACCCCGCTCACTGGAAGCCTCCGAGGACGACCCCGGCTCCGGCGGCAAGACGCATCGGACTCCCGCGGAGCAGGGCAGGGAACGGGGTTTCGCACAAAGGGCGAAAGACCGCCCACACGGTTGGGCGAGCTGACTGCCGTGCGTTGCGAGAGCCAAGCACACGCAACTCCTTTGTCTTGACGGGCGACCGGGCAGGTTCCGTCCCGGCTGGTGCTGAGAGCGTCGGACTCGTTCGCTCGCAGAGTGAATGGGCTGCTCGAGCCAGGAATCCCCCTGCTTCATCCGGGGAGGGTTCAAATGCGCAAGTATGGTCGTCAGGTGATCCAGGTGCCCGGCGCGCTGGCCGCTTCCCAGGAGAGATTCAACGGGGCGGCGGGCCGCGCGTTCGTCGCCGGTCTGCCCCGGCAGGTGGCCGACTTCCTCGACCGGTGGCGGCTGCGGATCGACGGGCCGGCGATGCACGGCGTGTGCGCGCTGGTCCTTCCGGTCGTACGCGCCGACCGCCTGCCCGCCGCCCTGAAGCTCCAGCTGCCCGACGAGGAGAGCGCGGGAGAGGCGCCGGCGCTGCGCGTGTGGGACGGCGCGGGGGCCGTACGGCTGCTGGAGCACGACGAGCCCACCGGCACGCTGCTGCTGGAACGGCTCGGCTCCGCCTGCCCGCTGACGCGCCTGCCGGACGCCCGCGGGGCCGTCCTGGTGATCGCCGGCCTGCTGGCCCGCCTGACGTCCGTGCCGGCCCCGGCGGGGATACGGCGGCTGGGGGACATCGCGGGTACCGTGCTGGAGCGGACTCCGGGCGCGTTGCGGCGGCTGCCCGGCGGGGACGACCGCCGGCTGCTCGCGGACTGCGCCGCCGCCGTGCGCGAGGTCGCCGGCGAAAGCGGCGACCGGCTGCTGCACTGGGACCTGCACTACGACAACGTCCTCGGCGCCGACCGCGAGCCCTGGCTGGCCATCGACCCCAAGCCGCTCGCCGGTGACCCCGGCTTCGAACTGTTCCCGGCGCTGTTCAACCGCTTCGAGCCCGGCGAGGTCGTCCCGCGCTTCGAGGCCATGACCGGGGCGCTGGGCCTCGACCCGGACCGGGCCCGCGCCTGGACGCTCGGCCGTGTGCTGCAGAACGCCGTGTGGGACCTGGAGGACGGCCGTCCCCTGTCCCCCGAACAGCTGTGGATCGGCCGCACCCTGCGCCGGTGACACGCCGCCGGACGGCCCATCCGGCGTTCCAGCCAACTATCGGGCCATACGGTACAGAATATGACGAAACGCCATATCGCTCTGCTTCTGAGCGCCGCTGTGCTGGTCGGTGCGGGCATCGCCGCCGCCCCGCCGGTCCCGGTGCCCAGGACGCACCTGGTGCATCCGGGCCAGTCGATCCAGCAGGCGGTGGACTCCGCGAAGCAGGGTGACACCGTGCTGGTGCTGCCCGGCGTCTACCACGAGAGCGTCAAGGTGACGACGCCCGGTCTGACCCTGCGCGGCACGGGCCGCAGCACGGTCCTGCAACCGGGCAGCCAGAAGCCCGCGGACGACTGCGGCAAGCGGGGCGACGGCATCTGTGTGGCGGGCACCAAGGACAAGCCCCTCGAAGGTGTCACCGTCTCCCATCTGACCCTGACCGGCTTCTCCCACGCCGGCCTGTTCGCCATGGGTACCGACCGGCTGACCGTGCGGCAGGTGACCGCGGAGAAGAACAAGGTCTGGGGCCTCGCCGAGGAGCGGTCCGTACGCAGCGAGTACCGGAGCAACATCGCCCGGGACAACGGCGACGCGGGACTCTTCCTGGCCAACACGATCACCGCCGAGCAGGGCGCCTCCGGCACCGACGGAACGCTGATCGCCCACAACCGGCTGGAGGGCAACCGGATCGGCGTCACCGTCCGCCGGCTGCGCGACCTCACCGTCAGGAGCAACGACGTCACCGGCAACTGCGCGGGGGTGTTCGTCGTCGGCGACGAGAACAAGCCGCGGGCCGGCGCCCTGACCGTGCGCGACAACCGGGTCGTGGAGAACAACAGGTTCTGCCCGGCGACCGCCCGGCTGCCCTTCCTCCAGGGCTCGGGCATCGTCCTGACCGGCACCGAGCAGACCGACGTGTCCGGCAACCTCGTCGTCGGCAACTCGGGCAGGTCCCCCCTCTCCGGCGGCATCGTGCTGTTCAAGAGCTTCGTCGGCCCGGCCGGCGAGCGGAACCGGGTGAGCCGGAACGTGCTCGAGGCCAACTCCCCGGCGGACCTGGTCAACCAGGAGAGCGCCACGCTCAACACCTTCGTGGCCAACTCCTGCGGGGCCTCCAGGCCCGCGGGACTGTGCTGAGGCCATGGCCACTCGTGGAACCCACGGGACCGAGAAGGAAGGAAGGCGGTACATGACGACCGCTCAGTCCGCACCACCGCCGTCCATGCGGCTCAGGGAGCTCGCGTTCGGGGCGGCGTGCGCCGCCGCCCTCCGTGCGGCCGCCCGGCTCGGTGTGGCCGACGCGCTCGGGGACGCACCCATGGCCGTGGAGGACCTCGCGGCCGCGGTGAAGACCGAACCGAAGCCGCTGCGCCGACTGCTGCGGGCGCTGACCTGCTACGGCGTCTTCACCGAGCAGCCCGACGGGACGTTCGCGCACACCGGCATGTCCCGGCTGCTGCGCGAGGACGACCCGGGCAGCCTGCGCTACATCACCCTGTGGTGCACCGAGCCGTGGACCTGGGACGCCTGGCCGAAACTGGACGAGGCGGTGCGCACCGGCCGCAACGTGGTGGAGGACCTGTACGGCAAGGAGTTCTTCGTCCACCTCAACGAGGACGCCCCCGAGTCGGCGGACGTCTTCAACCGGGCCATGACGACCTCCAGCAAGCAGTCCGCGCGGGACGTCGCCGAGCTCCTCGACCTGTCCGGCGCCTCCTCGGTCGCCGACATCGGCGGTGGGCAGGGGCACGTGGTGGCGAGCCTGCTGGAGAAGTACCCGCGGATGCACGGCACCCTGCTGGACCTGCCGCGGGTGGTGGACAACGCCGACCCCCGGCTGCGCGCGGGCGGCTCGCTGGCCGACCGGGTGCGGATCGTGCCCGGCGACTGCCGCGAGGCCATCCCGGTCAGGGCCGACGTCTACATCATCAAGAACATCCTGGAGTGGGACGACGACTCCACCGCCCGCTGCCTGCGCAACGTCATCGGGGCGGGCGGGCCCGGAGCGCGGGTCGTGGTCATCGAGAACCTCGTCGACGACACCCCCTCGATGCGGTTCAGCACCGCCATGGACCTGCTCCTGCTGCTGAACGTCGGCGGTGCCAAGCACACCAGCGCCAGCATGGCCGACCGGCTGAAGGCGGCGGGCCTGATCATCGACGACATCAGCCCGGTCAACCCCTACCTGCACGCCTTCGACTGCACGGTGCCGGGCTGACCGGACCCGGCCGGCGGCACCGCCGCGACCTCCTCGGACACCGGCCGCCGGGCCCGCGACGGAGCGGGCCCGGCGGCCGGTGGCCGTCCGTGAGGGACCGGACGGCTCGTCAGGTGGCTTGGTACGGCGGCTCAGTCACGCTCCCACAGGTAGAAGCGGTGGGCCATCGCGTCCTTCGGCGAGCGCCAGGTCTGCGGGTCGTAGGCGCTGACGTACGCCGACAGCCGCTCGCTGATGCCGCGGAACTCCGGGTGGTCCGCCACCTTGGCGATGGCGGGTCCCGGGTCCCGGTCCGCATCGATCAGGTGCATGTACACATCGCCGAACTGGTAGAGGCTGCGCCTGGTGACACCGACCAGGTGCGGCAACTCCCCACGGTCGGACTCCTCGAAGATCCTGGCGATGTCCGGGGCCGAACCGGGGGCCATCCGGGCGACGATCAGTTCTTGGTGCACGGTCCTTCCTCCGTCCGGCTCAGTCGGTGGTCAGGGCCGGCTCGGCCCGGCGCCCGGCGGCGGCCTTCTCGATCTTGTCGCGGATCAAGGCCATCTGGACCTTGGAGTTCTTGTTGATGTTGTCGGTCATCCAGTCGTCGTCGACCGGCGCTTCCGGCTTCATCGCGAAGTCCTGGGTCCAGATCATCCGGGTGCCCCCGGGGACCTCCTCGTACCTCCAGTGGATGTTCATGTGGTCGAAGGGGCCCGTCTCGACCCGGCGGGCCCTGACAGTGAGCGTGGCCCGGTCGGGCTCGCGCTCGGAGACCCAGCTCCACACGGTGCCGTTCTCGTCCGGGTGCATGGTCAGCCGGAAGGTGCACTTGTCGCCTTCCTGGGACAGGATCTCGGCGGAGGCGTACTCGCTGAACAGCCGTGGCCAGTTCGCCACGTCGTTGGTCATGTCCCAGACCAGGTCCACCGGCGCGGCGATGGTGATCTCGTTCTCGGTGTGTCCGGCCATTTCTACGCTCCTGCGAGAAGGGTGCTGTTGACGAGGTCGAGGAACTTCCTGGGCGTCTTGCAGCGCTCCGCGTCGGCCGGCATCGGCATGCCGTGGCGGTTCTCCAGTTCGCCCACGATGCCGAGCAGGCCGAGCGAGTCGATACCGAGCTCGTCGAATCCGCTCTCGGACAGGTCCGCCAGCTCCTGCGGGCTGACGGTGATCCCGGCGGCCTTCTTCATGAGTTCGGCCAGTTCCTCCACTGTGATTCGGTCACTCATGCGGTTCCTCTCCTTGCTCCCGGTTGATCCTGGCTGCCTCGCTACGAGGCCTCGGCGGCACCGTGCCGCAGCACCAGCGCCGAGTTCGAGCCCATGAGCCCCCGGCTGAGGACCAGCGCCGTGCGCACCTCGGCGGCACGGGCACGACCGGTCACCAGGTCGAGGTCATGGCAGATGTCGGAGACGTTCGGGGTGGGCGGGATCAGGCCGTGCTCCATCGTGAGGACCGCCGCCGCCGTGTCCAGCACCGGGGCGGCGCAGTACGCCCGGCCGGTGCCGGTCTTGGGCGCCGTGACCGGCACGCGCCGGCCGTGCGCGCCGAGCGCGTCGGCGATGGCGAGCGCCTCCGCCCGGTCCGCCTCGGGGACGCCGAGGGCGTCGGCGAAGACGACGTCGACCTCCTCGGGTGCGCACCCGGCGTCGGCCAGCGCGCCGCGGATCGCCTCCGCCAGCCCCTCCCGGGACAGCTCCCAGCGGGAGGCGCCCGTGAAGGTCGCCGCGTGCCCGGCCAGGACGGCCCGTACTGGCACGCCCCGCCCCCGCGCCGCCTCGGCCGCCTCCACGGCGAGCATCGCGCCGCCCTCGGCCGGCACGAACCCGCAGGCCGTCTCGGTGAACGGGCGGTAGGCGCGCTTCGGATCGGCCACCGGGCTCAG
This sequence comes from Streptomyces sp. NPDC001292, assembly GCF_042896465.1. Taxonomy (NCBI): domain Bacteria; kingdom Bacillati; phylum Actinomycetota; class Actinomycetes; order Kitasatosporales; family Streptomycetaceae; genus Streptomyces; species Streptomyces sp. NPDC001292. Next base: position 99,167 of record NZ_JBIAXG010000010.1, on the reverse strand, counting down.
CTCCCGGTAACCGAGCTGGCAGACCATCGAGTACGGGGCCAGCGGCGCCTCCGTCGAACCGGCCACGATCACATCGGTGCCGCGCTCGACCGCCCGTGCCGCGTGCGCCAGGGCGTCCAGGCCACCCGCCTCGTCGGCCGCGACCACCGAGCAGGGACCCTTGAAGCCGCGCCGGATGGAGATCTGGCCGGTGCTGGCCGCGTAGAACCAGGCGATGGACTGCCAGGGGCCGACATAGCGGCGGCCCTTGCTCCACAGCTTCTGAAGCTCCCGCTGGCCGAACTCGCCGCCGCCGGACCCCGCCGCGGTGACCACGCCCGCGGAGAACGGGGCCGCGTCGGTGTCGGCCTGACCCAGCCGGGCGTCCTGAAGGGCGGCGTCGGCCGCGGCCATCGCGAAGTGCGTGAAGCGGTCGGTCTGGACCAGGTAGCGCTCCTCGACCGCCGCCGAGGGTTCGAAGGACCGCACCTCGCCGGCCACCTTCAGCGGCAGGTGCTCGCAGCCCTCGCGGGTCACGCGGTCCAGGACGCTCACGCCCTCCTGGGTGGACTTCCAGAAGCTCTCGGTGCTCGTGCCGCCGGGCGCGACGACACCGATGCCGGTGACGGCGGCCCGCCGCTTGCGCGGTGCGCTCATCGTGTCCTCTCCCTCTGCCGGGTCAGGATCACCGCGGACTGGAAGCCGCCGAAGCCGCTGCCCACGGAGAGCACGCTGTCCAGCTTCCGCTCGCGGGCGACCCGCGGGACGTAGTCCAGGTCGCACTCGGGGTCGGGGGTCTCGTAGTTCGCGGTCGGCGGGACCGCCTGGTGGGCCAGCGCCAGCACACAGGCCACGACCTCGATCGCCCCGATCGCCCCCAGCGAGTGACCCACCATCGACTTGATGGAGCTCATGGGGGTGTCGTAGGCGTGGTGGCCCAGCGCCCGCTTCACCGCGGCCGTCTCGTGCCGGTCGTTCTGGCGGGTGCCGGAGCCGTGCGCGTTGACGTAGTCGATCGCGGAGCCGTCCAGGCGGGCATGGTCCAGCGCGGTCTCTATCGCCCGCGCCATCTCCAGGCCCTCGCTGGTCAGTCCGGTCATGTGGTAGGCGTTGCCGAACGTGGCGTAGCCGCTGAGCTCGCAGTACACGTGGGCGCCACGGGCCCTGGCGCGTTCCAGCTCCTCCAGGACGAGCACCGCGCCGCCCTCCCCCATGACGAACCCGTCACGGTCGTTGTCGAAGGGGCGGGAGGCGTGGGCGGGGTCGTCGTTGTTCGGCGACGTTGCCTTGATCGCGTCGAAGCACGCCATGGTGATCGGTGATATCGGCGAGTCCGACGCGCCGGCTATGCAGATGTCCGCCCTCCCCTCCTCCACGGTGTGCAGCGCGTAGCCGACCGCGTCGAGCCCGGAGGTGCAGCCCGTGGAGACGGTCTGCACCGGCCCGCGGGCCCCGAACCGCTCGGCCACCGTGGAGGCCAGCGTGCTCGGTGTGAACGCCCGCTCCAGATGCGGCCGGGCCCGCTCGTGGTCCACGTCCCAGCGCTCGCCGCCGTGGCTGACCAGGACGTAGTCGTTCTCCAGCCGCGTGGTGCCGCCGACCGCGGTGCCCAGCGAGACCCCGACCCGCCAGGGGTTCTCCCCGGCGAGGTCGAGCCCGGAGTCCGCCACCGCCTCCTGGCCGGCGGCCAGGGCGAACTGGATGTAGCGGTCGCAGCGCGCGACCTGCTCCTCGTCCAGCCCCGAGGCCGCCGGATCGAAATCGCACTCGGCGGCGATCCGGGACCGCAGACCGGCCGGGTCGAAGAACGTGATGCCCCGCGTCGCGGTGCGCCCGTTCGCCAGCAGGTCCCAGAACGCGGGGGCGCCGATACCGCCCGGCGCCACGATGCCTATGCCGGTGACCGCAACCCGCCTGGTCATGATCGGACCTCTGCCACGCCCGCCGCCGGCGGCGCCGGAGCGCCGGCCGCCGCCGGCTCGGTACCCTCCGTGTCGACGTGGCCGAGCTGCGGGCGCGGGGCCAGCGGCCCCAGGTGGAAGACGATCCGCGCCTCCACGTCGCCCACGTTGCGGAAGCGGTGGCGCATGTAGGCGGGGATCATCAGACCCTGTTCCGGTCTGAGCGGGTGCGGCTCGCCGTCCAGATCCACCTCGAGGTCGCCGCAGACGACGTACACGAACTCCTCGGAGTACGGGTGGTAGTGCTCACCGATGCGGTCGCCGGGCTGCACGATGGCCACGCCCATGAAGCCGCTGGTGGAACCGACCGTGGCCGGGGTGAGCATGGCGCGCAGATCGCCTCCGCGCTTCGTGTTGGGCTCGGTCTCGCCGAGCTCCACGATCCTGGGCCTGGGTTTGATCACGTCGTTCCTCCGGTGGTGTGGTACGTCGGCTTCGGGATGCGTCAGGCGTCCGGCGCGGACCGGCGGTCGGTGATGAGGTCCATGCGGGCGAGGGTGAGCAGACGGGCCAGGTCGCCGTCCTTCGGGGCGGGGCCCTCGTCGAGCAGGGTGGTCAGCTCCGACGCCTTCGCGGGATCCGTCAGCCCCAGCGCGGCGGCCGGGTCGGCCTCCAGACCTCCATGGATGTCGATCAGACGGACGACGACGTCGTCCCGCTCGAAGACCGTGCTGCGCAGCACCGGGCTGCGCGGGTCCTCCGCGGCCCGCTCGTCCTGACGGGACAGCAGCTCCGCCAGCTTCATGCCCTTGCCGGGCCGCGCCGGGTAGTACAGCGCGTGCCGCTCCGCCTCCGGACTCTCCTGGTCGGCCGTCACGTGGTGCACCGCGGGCAGCGCCGCCCGGGTGAAGAACACCCGTGCGGACTCCTGGTCGTTGAGGTCGCGGTCCTGCTCCAGGTAGGGGTTGATGGCCTCCTCGACCTTCCGGATCTGCGGTTGCCGGGCCACGTGCCGCAGCGCCGAGAGCAGGTCGCCGCGTACCTCGATGGCCCGCACGACCCGGTTGCCGTGCATGAACAGGGAGGTGCGGCACAGCCGGGTGGCGCCGTCCACCTGCGCCTCGGGCGACTCGTAGTCGGCCAGGATCCGGGCCACCTTCTGCTCGCTGCCGGGCTTCACCGTGAAGGTCAGCGCGTGCCGGATCACACCGTCCCCGATCCGCGGCGAGTCCTGGAGCCGGCGCTCGGCGGAACCGGTGCCCACCCCCGTGTGGCCGGTCTCACGGACGATGTGGAAGCGCAGCGACCGGGTGTCCCGGATGCAGCCGTGCATCGGCTGCACCATCCGCACGTGCTCCTCGCTGTTCACCCAGGCGAGGAACGGCGGGGCGCTCTCCCACTCGCTGGTGATCAGCCACTGGGAGGGGTTCTCGATGGACTGGCACAGCTGGTCGCTGACGTGCCCGGGGACGGACGTGACCTGCTCGCACATCTCCTCGTACGCCTCCAGGAACTGCTGCTGGGCGCCGTCGTAGACGTCCACCAGCAGGACGACCCGGAGCCGGGAGCCGTCGAACACGGACTGGGAGACACGTTTCGCGGCCTGCTGCTCGGTCGGTTCTGAAACTCGCTCAGAAATGGCGGTCATCTGCGTACGTCTCCTTGGCGGGCTTGGCGGGGCAGAGGAAACGCCGGCCGCGGGTGACGCGACGTCAGCGTGATCTCGATCCTGTGCCGTGCCCGATCGGCGCGCGACTCGTGTGCACCACGCGGGTGATCACAGGGGTGATTGGTGCCACGGACGTACGCACGACGGCCTCCGGGAGGGCATGGGAACTCCGATGCGCGCCACACCCGCACCCCCGCTCCTGGAGGCAGCGATGCACCAAGAAGCCGACCATCGGGTACCCGTCCTCATCGTGGGCGGCTCCCTGGTGGGCCTGTCCACCTCCCTGTTCCTGGGGCGCCACGGCGTGCCGCACATGCTGGTCGAGCGGCACTCCGGCACGTCCATCCACCCCCGCGGACGCGGCAACAACGTGCGGACCATGGAGCTGTTCCGGGTGGCCGGCGTCGAACCGGACATCAGGACGGCGGCATCGCTCCTCGCGGACAACCACGGCATCCTCCAGACACCGACGCTGGCCGGCGACGCGGGCGAGTGGCTGTTCAAGCACATCGACCCGGACGGCGGCCTCGCCAGGTTCAGCCCCACCGCCTGGTGCCTGTGCAGCCAGAACGACCTGGAGCCCGAGCTGCTGAAGGGCGCCCGCAGACTCGGCGGCGACCTGCGCTACTCCCACGAGATGGAGTCCTTCGAGCAGGACGGCGAGGGCGTGACCGCGGTGGTACGGGACCGGGGCACCGACGAGCGGTACACCGTCCGCGCCGACTACCTGGTCGCGGCCGACGGCCCGCGCAGCCCGGTCCGGCGCCGCCTCGGCATCGGGCAGAGCGGGCCCGGCGACCTGTTCGCCAACGTGAGCGTCACCTTCCGCTCCAAGCTGCTCGCCGAGGTGGTGGGCGAACGCCGCTTCATCTGCTGCTACCTCACCGACCCGGACGCCGACGGGGCCCTGCTGCCCGTCGACAACAAGGAGCACTGGGTCTTCCACGCGCCCTGGCACCCGGAGCGCGGTGAGACGCTGGAGGAGTTCACCGAGGACCGGCTCCAGCGGCACATCCGCCGCGCGATCGGGGCCCCCGACCTGGACGTGGAGATCACCGGCAAGGCGTCCTGGCGGGCCGCCGAACGGGTCGCCGACCGGTACTCGGCCGGACGGGTGTTCCTCGCCGGGGACTCCGCGCACGAGATGTCCCCCACCGGCGCCTTCGGCTCCAACACCGGCATCCAGGACGCGCACAACCTGGTCTGGAAGCTGGCCGCGGTGCTCGGCGGCTGGGCCGGCCCCGGCCTCCTCGAGACCTACGACACCGAGCGCCGCCCCGTCGCCACGGCGACCAGCGCCCGCGCCTCCGCCCGCTCCGTCGAGCACAGCCATCCCGGCTTCGCCCCGGCCCCCGGCATCGGCGGCGGCAAGCGCGGCGGCATCCTCAACGTCGTCCTCGGCCACCGCTACCCGCACGGCGCCGTCGTGGGCGCCGACCCGGACCAGGAGGCCGTGCCCGAGGCGATGCGCCTGACCGGCGAGCCGGGCAGCCGGGCGCCCCACCTGTGGCTGCGCCGCGGCGGCGAGCGCATCTCGACGCTCGACCTGTACGAGCGCTCCCTGGTGCTGCTGAGCGACGCCCAGTCGGCGGCGGGCTGGCACACGGCGGCCCAGCGCATCGCCGGGAGCGACGGCGTACGCCTGGACTCGTACCGCGTCGGCGCCGAGATCACCTACGACCCGCAGGGCGGCGAGGACGCAACGGCACCCGACTGGGCGCGGGCCCACGGCACGACGGCCGACGGGGCGGTACTGGTCCGCCCGGACGGGTTCGTGGCGTGGCGGGCGGCGGGGGCCGCGCCGGACACGGAGGCGACGCTGCGTCAGGTCGTACGGACGGTGCTCAGAACAGCCTGACCTGCGAGAACGAACGGAGGCCACCCGCACCTCGCGGTGCGGGTGGCCTCCGTGTGTGGAGCCCCCTGTCGGATTCGAACCGACGACCTGCTGTTTACAAGACAGCCGCTCTGGACCAGCTGAGCTAAGGAGGCCTGCATGGGTGTGTCCGTGCAGTGTACCCAGGTCCCCGCGGTGGCCCGGCAGGAATTTCCGTGAAGTTCACTCGACCCCAAGTGCTGACAGACCAGGTGAACGCCAGGTACCGTCCTGTGCCAGTTCACCCTTGTGGACTACACCACCACAACGGAATCACCCGTAGTGGCAACCACCTTCCTACAACGGATCGTCCGGCACGTTCCTGCCGGTAGAAGGGGGCCCATTCGCCATGGCCACTGTCCAGTTCGACAAGGCGACCCGGATCTACCCGGGTTCCGACAAGCCCGCCGTCGACGCGCTCGAGATCGACATCGAGGACGGTGAGTTCCTCGTCCTGGTCGGCCCGTCCGGTTGCGGCAAGTCCACCTCGCTGCGGATGCTCGCGGGCCTGGAGGACGTCAACGCCGGGGCCATCCGGATCGGTGACCGCGACGTCACCCACCTGCCGCCGAAGGACCGGGACATCGCCATGGTGTTCCAGAACTACGCGCTGTACCCGCACATGTCGGTCGCCGACAACATGGGCTTCGCGCTCAAGATCGCCGGCGTCAACAAGGCGGAGATCCGGCAGAAGGTCGAGGAGGCCGCGAAGATCCTCGACCTGACCGAGTACCTCGACCGCAAGCCGAAGGCGCTCTCCGGCGGTCAGCGCCAGCGTGTCGCCATGGGCCGCGCGATCGTGCGCGAGCCGCAGGTGTTCCTCATGGACGAGCCGCTGTCCAACCTGGACGCCAAGCTCCGGGTGAGCACCCGTACGCAGATCGCCTCGCTCCAGCGCCGGCTCGGCATCACCACCGTCTACGTCACCCATGACCAGGTCGAGGCCATGACCATGGGCGACCGCGTGGCGGTGCTCAAGGACGGTCTGCTCCAGCAGGTCGACTCGCCGCGCAACATGTACGACAAGCCCGCGAACCTGTTCGTGGCCGGCTTCATCGGCTCGCCCGCCATGAACCTCGTCGAGGTGCCGATCACCGACGGCGGTGTGAAGTTCGGCAACAGCGTGGTGCCGGTCAACCGCGACGCGCTCAAGGCCGCCTCGGACAAGGGCGACCGCACGGTGACGGTGGGCGTGCGCCCCGAGCACTTCGACGTGGTCGAGCTGGGCGGCGGCGCGGCGGCCTCGCTGTCGAAGGACACCGAGGACGCGCCGGCCGGCCTCGCCGTCTCCGTGAACGTGGTGGAGGAGACGGGCGCCGACGGGTACGTCTACGGCTCGGTCGAGGTCGGCGGCGAGCAGAAGGACCTCGTCGTCCGCGTCAGCAGCCGCTCCGTCCCGGAGAAGGGCTCCACCCTGCACGTCGTGCCGCGGCCGGGCGAGACCCACGTGTTCTCGACCTCCACGGGCGAGCGCCTGTCGGACTGAGGCGTCCGCGGCTGACGCCTTACGGCTGAAACCTCGGGACATCCCGGGGGATTCACCCAAGTTGCCGAGAAGGGCCCCGCGACCTGGCCGCGGGGCCCTTCTCCATGCCTCCGAACCACTCCTCGCACCGGACATTTCGAGCGGTGTGCGTCAACACATCACCCGGGAGAAAGCGTCTGGCCATCCCCCGTTGGAGTGACTAAATGTCGCCAAATCATCACCGGGCGCTACCCTCACTCGCGTGAAGCACTCCACCAACCACCCCACGCGACGCGGCCCGGGCCCCGCCCGCCGGATCGGCCGCTCCCTCGCCCTCGTCCTGCCCGTCGTCCTGGTGCTCTCCGGAACCCTCGCGGTCACCCGGGTCAACTGGTCGGGGAGCCCCGCAAACTCGGTACTGACCGCGTCGGACGCCGTGGCCGCCGGCACCCCGGCGAAGGCCCGCGCCCGCGCCCCGCAGGACGTGCTGCGCGACCAGCTGCTCACCGAGTTGCAGGACAAGAACCCGGGCGTGGTCCTCACCCACCTCCAGGAGGCGGTCAACGGCCGCCCCTCACTGGCCGGCCACTGCGCCTCCATCGCCCGCACCCTGGGCCGCGCCGCCGTCCACATCTACGGCGCCACCCGCGCCCAGTCCTACGCCCGCCCGGTCTGCGACACCTCCTTCGCCTCCGGCATCCAGTCCACCCACGACTGACGCCCGCGGCCCCTGGCCGACCGAGCGAAACCCCAGGGCGGGCCACCAGGGCCGGGGCCCCGCCCTGGACACGACTGGGAGAGCCCACAGAGCCGCCCGTTGCGGGCCCGAGGCCAGGGCGAGGCCGCCCAAGTCCCGCGCACACCGCAGAGCGGACCGCCGCCGGCCTCGCCACGAGGCGCATCCCTACCCCGGCGGCGGCTCGCGCCCGCCGGGCCACACAGCCGCGCTGAACCGGCCCGCTCACCTCCTCGGCACGGACCGCCGAGCCGACCGTGTCGAACGCCTGCGGCGGGTACGGTGATCGCCGTTGGCGGGCGCCCCCCTGCCAACCGGCCCCGAGCCTCCTCCCCACCGCACACTCCCGCCCGAAGGGCACCGCACGCCCCGCCCGAGGCCCGATCGCAGTAAGAAGTCGGTGACCCGTTGACCAGGAAATCCTTGGCGGCGGACGGGGCCCGAGGGGTGGGACGTACAGTGCGGGCATGACCCATCCGAACACCGCGTCCCGCCCCACTCAAGCCGTCGTTCTGGCGGGAGGCCAGGGCTCCCGGCTGCGGCCCTACACCGATGACCGGCCCAAGCCGATGGTCGAGATCCCCGGCACGGGCACCCCGATCATCGGCCACCAGCTCGCCTGGCTGGCCGAGGAGGGTGTGACGGACGTGGTGGTCTCCTGCGGCCACCTCGCCGAGGTGCTGCAGAAGTGGCTGAAGTCGGCGGACCTGCCGGTCCGTGTCTGCACCGTCGTGGAGCCGGAGCCCCTCGGCCGCGGCGGCGGCCTGAAGTTCGCCGCCGCGCAGCTGCCCCACCCGGACCAGCCCTGGTACGCCACCAACGGCGACATCTGGACCCGGTTCTCGCTGCGCGACATGGCCGACTTCCACACCGAGCGCGACGCGGTCGCCACCCTCGCGCTGGCCCGCCCGCGGCTCCCCTGGGGCGCCGTGCGGACGGACGGGTTCGGCCACATCACGGACTTCATCGAGGCCCCGCCCTCGACCTTCGAGATCAACGCGGGCGTCTACGTGTTCTCGCCCGGGTTCGCCGCCCTCCTCCCGGAGCGCGGCGACCACGAGCGCACCACCTTCCCGCACCTGGCCCGCGAACGCAGGCTCGCCGGCTTCCCGATCCCCCAGGGCGCCTACTGGCGCGCCATCGACACCGCGAAGGACCTCACGGAGGCCTCGAAGGAGCTGGCGGCGCTGGGGAGGTGAGCCCGCAGGGCCGCGCTCGTGCGACGAGCCGGGGGCCGGGCTACCCCAGCAGTCCGCCCACCAGCCCCGGCTGGCCCGAGGACGAGCTGCCGCCGCTGGAGCCGCCGCCACTGGAGCCGGGCCCCCCGGAGCCACCGCCCGATCCGGTGCTGCCACCGGTCGCGGTACCGCCGGAGGTCGGACCCGAGCTGGTGCTGGGTGCCTGCTGCGCTGGGGCGGAGTGCCGCGGCGGCGTCTGACCGGCGCCCTGGGTCTCGCCGGGCACGCCGCCGGTCGCGGTGCCGCTCTCGCGGGCCGCTCCCGGCGTGCTCGCGGGGCCGCGGGACGGGCTCGCCGAGGAGCCGCGCCGGGTGGCCGGCGAGTTCGACGCCGACGGCGGCTTCTGCTGCCGCTCGCCCGACTCCTTCGGCAACGGCGAACCGGGCAGTTCGTTGCGCGGGGCCTCGCCCCGTCCGGGCACGACCACCCGGTCGGCGTCGCGGACGGCGCCGCCGAGCAGCGAGCCGACGAGCAGCGTCAGACCGGTGACGACCACCGTGACCAGGGCGCCGCGGCGCAGCACGAACCGGCGCAGCTCCCAGATGTCGGAGCGGGGGCCGAGCCGTCGCCAGGCGGACGCGGCGAGGCGCCCGTCCAAGGAGTACACGGGCGCGCCGGCGATGACCAGCGGGGACCAGGCGGCGAGGTAGATGATGTCCGGCGCGTCGTAGACGGGCACCGTCTTCCAGCTGACCGTCACGATCAGCGCGGCCGACAGCAGCGCGCCGATCGCCGCGGCGACCCGCTGCCAGCAGCCCAGGACCGTGAGGATCCCCACGATGACCTGGAGGAAGGCGATGACAAGCCCGGAACCGACGGGGTGCTGGAGCGCGAACTGGCGCAGCGGATCGGCGACTTCCCAGGGGTGCAGGGTGTTGAGCCACTTGACCATGGAGCCGCGCTTGCCGCCGTCGAAGTAGAGCGGGTCGCACAGCTTGCGCATGCCGGCGTAGAGGGAGATGAACCCGAGGAAGATGCGCAGCGGGAGCAGCACGACGCCGAGGTTCATGCGCCGGCCCGGGTAGTACGCGTGCCGGGAAGGGTCGTCGGCGTGGCGCCTGCCCCGCCGGTGCCCGTCCGGCTCGCCGTACGTGTCGTACTCGTCGTACTCGTCGTCCGCGAAGTCGGTGTATTCGTAAGGCGGTTGTCCGTACGCCGGGGTGCCGTACCCGCTCTCGCCGTACCCGGCACCGCCGTACCCGGCACCGCCGTGGGCGGACTCCTCGTAGGCGCTGCCCGCGGTCCGCATGTGCGGCAGCAGCCGGGTCTCGCCGGGCTGGGGCGTGCGCCGGGCGCCGACGACGGGGGTCTCGACCGTCCGCTCGAGGTCGTAGGCGTCGTGGCCCGGCGTGCCGCCGACGCGCGGGATGACCTGCGTGACTCCGGCGTCCGCGGACGGCTCGTCGGCGTACCGCACGCTTCCGCTCCGCACGGCCTGGAGCAGCCGGTGGGCGCCTGTGTCGTCCGGGGCTGACCGGCCGCTCCAGACGACCGGGCGGCGGTGGGTCACGGCCCCGGCCCGGCCCGCGGCGACGGGCACGCGGCCGGCGTTCTCGGTGCCGCCGGGGTACCGGGCGATCGGCCAGGACTGGGCGCGCCGCGAGGTGGCGCCCAACTGCACGCGGAAACTCGCGTGGTTGACGATGACCTGCGCCGGATCGCTCGGCACCTTCACCATGCTCAGCGCGGGAGCGTCGTCGTATCCCGACGAGCGGTCCCCCGTGGGTGTGCGGGGTGTTCTGGTGTCCACACTCATCTAACCGAGTGACGAGGAGTTAGGACACTGCCGTGACGCGTCGGATCTGTCCGGACCGCGTCAAGGTTGTACGGATGGCCCGGTTTCACCCGGGCGGGTGGCCGTACGGACGACCGTTCGACCACCCGCACCCGGCTCCGGACGACCGGTCAGGCGCGCCTGCGCGCCGCCTCGTAGAGCACGATCCCGGCCGCGACACCGGCGTTCAGCGACTCCGCCCCACCCGGCATCGGGATCCGCACCCGGAGGTCGCAGGTCTCGCCGACCAGCCGGGACAGGCCCTTGCCCTCGCTGCCGACGACGATGACGACGGGCCCCTCCAGGGCGTCCAGGTCGCCGAGTTCCGCCTCGCCGTCCGCCGCGAGGCCGACCACCGTGATGCCCGCCTTCTGGTACGACTCCAGGGCGCGGGTCAGGTTGGTGGCGCGGGCCACCGGCGTACGGGCGGCCGTGCCGGCGGAGGTCTTCCAGGCACCCGCGGTCATACCGGCCGCGCGCCGCTCGGGGACGACCACGCCGTGCCCGCCGAAGGCGGAGACGGAGCGGACGACCGCGCCGAGGTTGCGCGGGTCGGTGACCCCGTCGAGGGCGACGATCAGCGGGTCCTCGCCCTGGTCGTAGGCGGCGTCGGCGAGGTCCTCGGGGTGCGCGTACTCGTACGGCGGCACCTGGAGGACCAGGCCCTGGTGGTTGAGCCCGTTCGTCATCCGGTCGAGCTCGGGGCGCGGGGCCTCCATGAGGTTGATCCCGCCGCGCTCGGCCGCGAGCTGGAGCGCCTCACGGACCCGCTCGTCGTTGTCGATGAACTGCTGGACGTAGAGCGTGGTGGCGGGCACGCCCTCGCGCAGCGCCTCGACGACCGGGTTGCGGCCGACGACGAGCTCGGAGGACGACCTGCCCGAGCCGCGCCGCTGCTGCGGGCGGCCCTGGCCACGGCGAGCCTTCGCCTGGGCGGCGCGCTGCTTGGCGTGGCCCTTGCGCATCTCGGCGGGGGGCGTGGGCCCCTTGCCCTCGAGCCCCCGGCGCCGCTGGCCGCCGCTGCCGACCTGCGCGCCCTTCTTGCCGGACATGCGGCGGTTGTTCCCGGCCATGACCTACCTGTCTGTTGAAGCGTCGTACGTACGTCTATGCAGTGTGCCGCCCGGGAGGCCGGGCGGCACAATCGATCTTCCGTGCTGACGGGCGGGCTCAGCGCGCGCCCAGGCTCCAGCGGGGTCCCTGCGGGCTGTCCTCGATGACCAGGCCGGACTGGTTCAGCTGGTCGCGGATGGCGTCGGCGGTCGCCCAGTCCTTGCGGGCACGGGCCGCCTCGCGCTGGTCCAGGACCATGCGGACCAGGGTGTCGACCACGCCGTGCAGGTCCTCGCCGCGCTGCTCTCCCCCTCCGGCCCAGTGCGGGTCCAGCGGGTCGAGGCCGAGGACGCCGAGCATGGCGCGGACCTCGGCGAGCCGGGCCACGGCGGCCTCCTTGTCGTCGGCGGCGAGCGCGCTGTTGCCCTGGCGGACGGTGGTGTGCACCACCGCGAGCGCCTGTGGCACGCCCAGGTCGTCGTCCATCGCCTCGGCGAACGCGGGCGGCACCTGCTCGGCCGGCTCGACCGGGCCGGCCTTCTCCACCACGCGCTGGACGAAGCCCTCGATCCGGGCGAACGCGGACTCGGCCTCGCGCAGCGCCTCCTCGCTGTACTCGATCATCGAGCGGTAGTGCGGAGTGCCCAGGTAGTACCGCAGCACGATGGGCCGCCACTGCTTGACCATCTCGGAGACCAGCACGCTGTTGCCCAGCGACTTGGACATCTTGTCGCCGGCCATGGTCACCCAGGCGTTGTGCACCCAGTACCGGGCGAATTCGTCGCCGTAGGCCTTGGCCTGGGCGATCTCGTTCTCGTGGTGCGGGAAGATCAGATCCAGGCCGCCGCCGTGGATGTCGAAGGCGCTGCCGAGGTACTTGTGCGCCATCGCCGAGCACTCCAGGTGCCAGCCCGGGCGGCCCGGCCCCCACGGGGTGGGCCAGGTCGGCTCGCCCGGCTTGGCCGCCTTCCACATGGCGAAGTCGCGCGGGTCGCGTTTGCCGGTCTCGCCCTCGCCGGAGGGCTGGAGCAGGTTGTCGAGTTCCTGCCGCGACAGCTCCAGGTAGCCGGGGAAGGAGCGCACGTCGAAGTAGACGTTGCCGTCGGCGGCATAGGCGTGACCGCGTTCGATGAGCCCCCGCATCATCTCGATCATCTCCGGCACATGGCCGGTGGCGCGGGGCTCGTAGGTGGGCGGCAGGCAGCCGAGCGCGGTGTAACCGTCGTCGAACGCGCGCTCGTTGTCGTAGCCGATCGCCCACCACGGGCGGTGCTGCTCGTGCGCCTTGGCGATGATCTTGTCGTCGATGTCGGTGACGTTGCGGATGAACGTCACCTCGTAGCCGCGGTGGGCGAACCAGCGGCGCATGATGTCGAAGTTCAGCCCCGAGCGGATGTGCCCGATGTGCGGGGCCGCCTGCACGGTGGCACCGCACAGGTAGATCGAGACACAACCCGGCTCGAGCGGGGTGAAGTCACGGATCTGCCGGGCGCTGGTGTCGTACAGGCGAATGGTCACCACTCCAGGGTAGTGGGCGCCGGGCAGTGCCTCGCTTGCCTCCCCGCCGTTTTGTGCCCGCTGCTTTTCCGCACGGGTTCCGCACCTTCCCCGCGCGGGAGGGCGGCGGTCACAGGATCCCGACGACCTTCCGCGGTCTGATCCGTACGATCACGCGCTCGGCGTCCTGCGCCGAGGAGGGGTTGAACTCGGCGTACTTCTTGCCGGTGTACTTCAGGGACAGCTCGTCGATGAGCTGCCGGCCGCCCGCGGTGGTCATCTCGGCGATGCCGCGGATCTCCGCGTACTCGTAGGGCGATTCGGGGTCCTGGACGACGACGCTCGCACGGGCGTCGCGGTCGAGGTTCTTCTTCTTGCGGCGGTCGACGGTGGTGGAGACGAGGACGTCGTCGCCGTCCCGCTTCGCCCATACCGGGGACAGCTGCGGGCTGCCGTCGGGCTGGATCGTGCCGAGGACGACGAAGACGGGACCGTCCAGCAGTGACTTGAGCCGGTCGGGCAGGGCGGCGGACATGGGGGACCTCCGTGAGCCTGGTCGCGCGTCGGGTGCCCGCGTCGGGGGCGAGGCGTACGCGGGTACCCTCGCACGCCGTCAGCCCGCGCGCACCACGAGCGCCGTGGCCACCGCCATCAGTCCCTCGCCGCGGCCGGGGAAGCCGAGCCCGTCGGTGGTCGCGCCGGAGACGGTGACCGGCGCTCCGGCGGCCTCGGACAGGACCTTCTGAGCCTCGTCCCGGCGCTTGCCGATCTTCGGCCGGGGGCCGACGACCTGCACCGCCACGTTCCCGATCCGGAAGCCCGCCGCGCGCACGATCCGCGCGGCCTCCGCCAGCAGGGTGACCCCGGACGCGCCGGACCACTCCGGGCGCCCGGTACCGAAGTGCTGACCGAGGTCGCCGAGACCGGCGGCCGAGAACAGCGCGTTGCACGCGGCGTGCGCGACGACGTCGGCGTCGGAGTGCCCGGCCAGTCCCGGGCCCTCGCCCTCCCACTTCAGGCCCGCGCACCACAGCTCGCGGCCCTCCTCGAAGGCGTGGATGTCGGTGCCGATGCCGACCTGGGGAAGCAGGGGCGCGTCAGAAGCCATCGTTCAGCCTCCGCCGGGCCAGGACCGCCTCCGCGAGGACCAGGTCCAGCGGGCGGGTGACCTTGAAGGCCTCCTCGTGGCCGGGCACGGCCACGACCCGCTCGCCGAGCTGCTCGACCATGCTCGCGTCGTCGGTGACGTCGTCGGTGACGGTCTCGTGGGCGCGGACCAGCGTCGCCCGGTCGAAGCCCTGCGGGGTCTGCACGGCCCGCAGCCGCGACCGGTCGGGCGTGGACACCACCGGCTCGGGACCGCCGGGCACCGCCGCGGGCTCGACCTGCTTGACGGTGTCGGCGAGCGGCAGCGCCGGCACGACGGCGCCCGCCCCGGCCTGCACGGCCTCGATGACCGCGTCCACGGTGTCCACCGGCACCAGCGGGCGGGCCGCGTCGTGCACGAGGACGATGTCGTGGCCCGGCGGCAGCGCGTCCAGGCCGAGCCTGACCGACTCCTGGCGGGTCTCGCCGCCCGGCACGACGAGGAAGTCCGTGCGCTCGGGCAGCGCGTGCGCGTCGAGGAGCGACTTGACCTCGGCGGCGCCGTCGGGCGGGGCCACGACGACGACGAGGGAGACCGCCCGGGAGGCGGCCATGGCCCGCACGGCGTGAATGAGCATGGGCGTGCCGTTCAGCGTGCGCAGTGCCTTGGGGGCGCCCGGACCGAGGCGTACGCCCCGGCCGGCGGCCGGAATCACGGCGGCGACGGGGGCTCCCGGCCTGCCGCTCGTGGGTGAGGGGCGCGAATCGTCAGACATGGTTCCTGTCAGGTTTGTGTGGCGGCCCGGCGTGGGTATGGCCTGGGGGAGCGCCCCCCTGCTCGCAGAGCCGGGGGGAGTGCCGGGCGCGCGGCCTCGACCGGACCCTTCCGTGACCCTGGTCGAGCCGACTGCCCGGGCCCTGCACACAGTATCGGGGGGGTTCCTCCCCCGCCGTACGGCATGGAGGACACCCACGCGGACGCGCGCGGGTACGAACATGCCGCAGCGCCCGGCGACGTGAAACGCGCCATCGGGCACCGCGGCATTTTCTGTGCTGAACTGAGGCGGGTGTGACAGTCGCCTCGCGTCAGGACGCGAGAACCTCGTCGAGCAGGGCCTCGGCCTTGTCCTCGTTGGTGTTCTCCGCGAGGGCGAGCTCGCTCACCAGGATCTGGCGGGCCTTGGCGAGCATGCGCTTCTCACCGGCGGAGAGTCCGCGCTCACGCTCGCGACGCCACAGGTCACGCACGACTTCCGCGACCTTGATGACATCGCCGGAGGCGAGCTTCTCCAGATTTGCCTTGTAGCGACGCGACCAGTTCGTGGGCTCCTCGGCGTACGGAGCACGCAGGACCTCGAAGACCCGGTCCAGCCCGTCCTGACCGACCACATCACGCACGCCGACGAACTCCGCATTGTCCGCTGGCACACGCACCGTCAGATCACCCTGGGCGACCTTCAGCACCAAGTAGGTCTTGTCCACGCCTTTGATCTGGCGAGTTTCGATAGCCTCGATCAGCGCGGCCCCGTGATGGGGATAGACCACGGTGTCGCCAACCTTGAACGTCATGTGACAGGTACCCCTTCCGTGGCTATCCAGGGTAACACGGATACAGCGTCTTCTGAATGGCGTTTTCGCAGGTCAGGGCATATCTCGGGGCTTGACAACAGCGACAGGGACGTGCTTCGGAAGGGTCCCGGGGGTCAAGGGGAAGCAGGTATTCGCAGGTCGGAGGGGCTCTGCACGCGGGGTGAAACGCGTACGTTACACGCATCCGACGCCCTGTCCAAACGGCTGAACATCCCGTTTTGTCTGGTTCCAAGCGCTCGACTTCCGCTACTCCGTTCGGTGCTCCTGAGTCGCCTTCGGGACGAATCCGGAATTGATCACGCCGTTCGTACCATCGACCGGCCGGACGGCCGGTGATCAATTCCCGCCCCCGGCGCGCATTCCTTCACCGGAAATCCCCAGCAGGCTGATGACGGGCTATGAGCGGGCTATGCGGAGAGGCGCTAATGGGAAAGGGCGGACGGTCGCGCGGCCAATGCGCGGGTGCCGCACGGACCCGGTCGCGCGACCGGATTCGGGGCGCCGGGACGGCTGCGCCGTGGGGGTGCAGGGTGCGGCGGGAGGCCCAGGGGGCGGGTCGGGTGCGGGGCCGTGGGAACGGCTCGGTAACCTATGGCCGCTGACAGACGCTTAGGGCGGCTTTATAAGGGAGCCGCCCTGTTCCGCCCACGTTCAAGGAGTTGCCGCCGCCGTGAGCAGCAGCCTTCGACGCGGCGCCCTCGCCGCCGCCGCCATCGCGTTCTCGATCGCCTCGCTCGCCGCGTGCGGTGCCGGCAACGATGCCCAGACGCTCCAGATCCACCCCGACAACGCGGCCACGACGGTCGGCACGATCAAGATCCAGAACGCGGTGGTCGTCACCCAGCCCGGCGTTCAGACCAAGGGCCCGGCCGTGATCATCGCGACCCTCTTCAACAACGGCACGACCGACGAGACGCTGGACGCGATCCGTGTCGACGGCGACGGCTCCGCCCAGATCACCCCGGCGCAGGGCAGCGGCAAGCTGACCATCCCCGCGCACGGCTCCGTGGTCCTCGGCGGCAAGGGCAACGCCTCCGCCGCGCTGACCAACCCCGGCCCGGTGCTCAAGGACGGCAACGCGCAGAAGATCACCTTCTCCTTCAGCAAGACCGGTGACGTGAGCCTGCGCGCCTTCGTGGTCCCGGCCGAGAGCTACTTCGACAAGTGGGGCCCGAGCAACATCCCGGCGGCCCCCGGCGAGCCGGCCGCGTCCCAGTCCGCAGCGGGCAAGCCGTCGGACCAGCAGTCCGAGTCGGCCTCCGCGTCGGGCGACGCCGCCGCGACCCCCGGCGACTCGGCCTCGCAGTCGGCGGCCGGCAACTGAGTCCCACTTCACGACAAGGGCGGCACCCTCTCCAGGAGGGTGCCGCCCTTGTCGTAGGGGGACGGCCGGTGCGCGCGGCGCGGCCCGCGGCGGTCTACGGCTCGAACTTGTAACCGAGCCCCCGGACCGTCACCAGGTAGCGCGGGGCGCCCGGGTCCGGCTCGATCTTCGCGCGCAGACGCTTGACGTGGACGTCCAGCGTCTTGGTGTCGCCGACGTAGTCGGCGCCCCAGACGCGGTCGATGAGCTGCATCCGGGTCAGGACCCGGCCGGCGTTGCGCAGCAGCATCTCCAGCAGGTCGAACTCCTTGAGGGGAAGGTCGACCTTGGAGCCGGAGACGGTGACGACGTGCCGGTCGACGTCCATGCGGACCGGCCCGGCCTCCAGGGCCGCCGGAGTGACCTCCTCCGGCTCACCGCGCCGACGCAGCACCGCGCGGATACGGGCGACCAGCTCACGGGAGGAGAACGGCTTGGTGACGTAGTCGTCCGCGCCTATCTCCAGGCCGACGACCTTGTCGATCTCGCTGTCCTTGGCGGTCACCATGATCACGGGGACGTTGGAGCGGCCGCGCAGCTGGCGGCACACCTCCGTGCCGGGCAGGCCCGGCAACATCAGGTCGAGGAGGACGAGGTCGGCGCCGTTGCGCTCGAACTCGTCGAGTCCGTCGGGCCCGGTGGCCGCGACGGCGACCTCGAAGCCCTCCTTGCGGAGCATGTACGACAGGGCGTCGGAGAAGGACTCCTCGTCCTCGACGACGAGCACTCGGGTCACGGAAGGACCTCCGGGGCGGGAAGCGGTTCGTAAGGGGTTGGTTCGGTGAGTGGCTGCCCGGCCTCCTCGTCGAGGGCGGGGTACTGCTGCGCGCGGTCGCGGGCCTCTCGCGCCGCGGCAGCCTCCGGCAGCCGCAGGGTGAAGGTGGAGCCCTGTCCCTCGGCGCTCCACAGGGTGATCTCCCCGCCGTGCGAGGCGACCACGTGCTTCACTATCGCCAGACCCAGGCCGGTGCCCCCCGTGGCACGCGACCGGGCCGGGTCGACGCGGTAGAAGCGCTCGAAGATGCGCTCCTTGTCCTTGTCGGAGATGCCGATGCCCTGGTCGGTGACGGCGATCTCGATGAGGTCCCCGCCGGGGACGTTGACCCGGCGGGCGGCGATGCCGACGCGGGTGCGGGACGGGGAGTAGTTGACGGCGTTCTCCACGAGGTTGCCGAGGGCGGCGGCGAGCTGCCCGCGGTTGCCCCACACGCGCAGGTCGGCGGTGCCGCCCGCGCGTCGCCCGCCACCACCCTCATCGAGCCCTTCGGGCGCCACCATGTTCGAGGCCATCGTGATCTGCTTGGTCCCCGCCTGGTGGCGGCAGCGGTCGATGGCCTCGGCCACCAGCTCGTCCACCCGGACGGGCTCGGCGTCCTCCAGCGGGTCGTCGTTCTGCACCCGGGAGAGGTCGATGAGCTCCTGCACCAGATTGGTGAGCCGGGTCGCCTCGATCTGCATCCGCCCGGCGAAGCGCTCCACGGCCTCCGGGTCGTCGGAGGCGTCCATGACGGCCTCGGACAGCAGGGAGAGCGCGCCGACGGGTGTCTTCAGCTCGTGGCTCACATTGGCGACGAAGTCGCGTCGCACGGCCTCGATGCGGCGGGCCTCGGTCAGGTCCTCGACCAGGAGCAGGACCAGCCGGGAGCCCAGCGGCGCGACGCGCGCGGAGACGGCCAGGGCCTCGCCGCGTCCGGTGCCGCGCCGCGGCAGGTCCAGCTCGACCTGCCGTATCTCTCCGTCCCTCCTGGTGTCCCGGGCCATCTGGAGCATCGGCTCCACGGCCAGCTTGCCGCCACGGACCAGCCCGAGGGCGTACGCTGCGGAGCTGGCCTTGACCACGGCGTCGGCCTCGTCGAGGACGACCGCGGAGGAGCGCAGAACGGAGAGGACGGTGTCCACACCCGGCGGCAGAACCGGGTCGGTGTGCAGGGAGGTACGGGTCGGGCGCCTCTGCTCGCGCTCGCTCCAGCGGAACGCCAGCATGGCGATGACGCCGGTGAGCACTCCGGCGATCGCTGCCGCTGCGGCGACCGCCGCGTTCACGTCCATGCGTCCAGGTTAGGCACGGGACAGGACCGGACCACAGCCGTCGAGGCGCGAGCTCGGACACTCGTCGCCCAGAGTTCACCTTGGAGCCGGTAATGGTTCATTTGGGGTGACGGAAACGGACGCGTAGGCCCCGGACCGTGGGAGCGTGGGGTTCGCACCGCGGGCTCCGCTGCGGCCCCCCGGCCCCGGAAACCCCTACGAACCCCCGAACGACGACGCACGAGAGGGAACCCTGATGCGGGACGCGTACCACGAGGAACTTGACTCGATCGGCGACGGTCTGGTGGAGATGGCCCGGCTGGTCGGGTCGGCGATCGGGCGCGCCACGACCGCCATCCTGGACGCCGACCTGAAGCTGGCCGAGAGCGTGATCGAGGCCGACCAGCGGGTCGACGAGCTCCAGCACGACCTGGAGGCCCTGGCGATAGCCCTGCTGGCCCGGCAGCAGCCGGTGGCGACGGACCTCAGGATCGTCGTCACCTCCCTGCGCATGTCCGCCGATCTGGAACGTTCGGGCGACCTGGCCCAGCACGTGGCCAAGCTCGCCCGGCTGCGCTTCCCGCAGCGCGCGGTCCCGCAGGACCTGCACGCCACCATCCTGGAGATGGGGCAGCTGGCCCAGCGCCTGATGGCGAAGGCGGCCGAGGTGATCGTGACCAAGGACGTCGACCTGGCCCTCCAGCTGGAGCAGGACGACGACGAGATGGACCTGCTGCACCGCACCCTCTTCACGCACCTGATCGACGACCGCTGGAAGCACGGCATCGAGACCGCCGTGGACGTCACCCTGCTCGGCCGCTACTACGAGCGGTACGCCGACCACGCGGTGGCGGTCGCCAAGCGGGTGGTGTACCTGGTGACCGGCGAGCACGCGGACGAGCTCCAGCAGGACATCCAGCCGGTGACGGGGGTGGAGGGCGCCTGACAGCCGGGGGCCGGCGCGAAGCTGGGACGCCAGGGCGTGCACGAGCCACCGTGCGCCGTTGATGCGCCCAGTGCGGCGGGCATGGAATGGGCAAAGGCACCAGCCTCGAGGAGGGACCCATGACCGAATCCCCCAGCACCACGCCCGACCCCACGCAGGAGCGCGAGACCGAGCAGCCAGCCGAGATCAGGAGCCTCCCGCTCTTCGGCGCCTGCGGCTGCGGCTCGGGCTGCGGCTGCGGGTGCCAGTCGGGCGGCCCCTGCCAGTGCGGCTGACGGGCCGCCGCCCACCACGTCCATCCACAACCGCACCGCGGCGCACGTCGCCGCGGTGGTCGCAGGGCCCCAATGCTCCAGCGGGGCCCTGCGCCGTATGTACCCGCGCCCGTACCGGCACCGGCTGTTACCCACTGGGGAGTGACGGCCGCGCCGCGACCGGGGTGGCGCCCCATGGCGTACGCGCGCGGCGGCTCAGTGCCCGCAAGGACCTTCCCGCCGGCGGCCCGTCAACCGCCCGTGTTCGGCGACTGAATGAGCCCTACAGTCAACAGTCACAGAGATATGGACACTCTGTAACACCGGTCGGGAATTACCCACATGTCCTGGAATCAGCGGACAAGGTGTGAGGGCGCGGCCAGCCGGCCGCCACCGCACAGCGCACACCTTCCCGCGCGGCTCGTCCCCGCGGGCGGAGTGTGCTCGCACCAAGCAGGGAGAGCCTGTGTCCGTTTCCGTTTCTGTGACGGCTCGTCGTCTGGCCGCCACCGCTGCCGCTGCCGGAGCACTGGTCGGTACGGTGGCGCTGCCGGCGTCCGCGGCCGACCACGCCCCGCGCCCGCACCGCCAGAACCTGGTGATCAGCAACGTCCACCTCGGCTCCGAGGGCCGCGACCACCGCTCCAACCGCGCCCTGAACCAGGAGTGGGTGGCGATCACGAACAACAGCCGTCAGAACGTCAACCTGCGCGGCTGGACGCTGTCCGACAAGCACGGCCACACCTATACCTTCCGCCACTTCCGTCTCAACGGTCACTCCACCGTCCGGGTCCACACCGGCGTGGGCCGCGACACCCACAGCGACCTGTTCCAGGACCGGCACCACCAGATCTGGGACCGCCGCGACACCGCCACCCTGCGCAACGAGCGCGGCCGCGTGGTGGACACCGCCACCTGGAACGCCAACCACCGCGACGCCCGTGACAACCGCGACACCCACCACGACCGCAACCCCCACGGCGGCCGCCACTGACCCCGGGCACCCCCTGCTGACAACCCGGGCAGGCCCCGGCCACTGAAAGGCCCCCTGCCGGCGGAGTTTCCGACCGGCAGGGGGCCTCTTCGCACGGACTGCCTCAGCCTGCGGAGCACTTCTTGGCGGCGACTTGGAACTCGGGAGTCTTGAACTTCTGTGCCTGGTGGTCGGATACATCGACTTCCGCCGTCGTCGGATCGGGATCCGGATACTCGGGGAACCCGTTCTCGCGCACGCAGGCACTGAACTTCCGGGACTTGGCCACGACCGCGCTCGGAGCAGGCGCCGGAGATGCCACGTCGGGCAGGAGGTCCACGCACTTCGCCTCGGCGCTGGTCATGGACGCGTCGTCGTTCTTGTCCTTGTCCACACGGAGTTGGCCGTCGTCCCGCGCCTCCAAGATGAGGCCGTTCTTCTCCAAGCACCTGTAGTAGGCCCGCTCCTGAGCGCTCGGAGGAGGGGACTTCACCTGCTCGGCCACGGAGAGACCGCTGCCGGAGCATCCGGTGACGAACAGTGAGGCGAAGAGCGCAACCGCCCCGATTCCGGGCAGGGTTGGGCGAACGGACATTCAGACTCCCATGAGCGAGGGCATATGCGTATACCGTCCACGGGACAGTGCCACCAGGGCTCATGGCGGTCAACTTCTCAGCACCACTGCGAACCCTCGCGGTCCGGGACGATCTCCACATGAAGCAGGCCGTCGTCCGCACCCTCTATGCCCAGGTAGGCGGTTGTCCCGCCCATCGACTTGGTGAAACGGTCCTTCGGATCAGCCCCCTACGGGGCCGCACCCAGCACCGCCGCGCCCGCCATCGCTTCGGTGAGCCGGTCCTCGTCCTCGCCGCAGCCGCGAAGGCCGTGCGAGTGACCGTCAGTACGGATGGTGGTTCGGCTTGTCCCGCCACGCCTGGTAGGCCTCGGCGCCCAGTTCGGGGTACATCTGCCGCAGACTGATGCTCCGCTGGTCCGGAGGCCGCTGGAAGTCCTCGTACTGGAAGTCGTCGCTGAACCCGATCTCCTCGGTGGCTTTCCAGTCACAGCTGTAGTAGACGGCTTCGATTCGCGCCCAGTAGATGGCGCTCATGCACATGGGACAGGGCGCGCCGCTGGTGTAGATCGAGCATCCCTGGAGCATGCGGGCACGCTCCGGCAAGATGTCCGGGGACCCGTCGGGACGGGGCACCAACTCCAGTGTGTACTCGTTCTGGTGGTCCTCCGAGACCGTGGGAGCATCCGGGTTGAGGTACTGAATGGCCTTGCGTATGGCTTCTACCTCACCATGCGCGGTTGGGTCCGCCGTGAGCAGCACGCGGTTCTGGCCGCGAGCGATCACCTCGCCATCATGAGTGATCACCGCACCGAAAGGGCCTCCCCAGCCGTTATCGACCGATTCGGTGGCCAAACGCGCCGCTTCGGCCAGGTACTCCCTGTGTCCCATCTCGGCGCCTCCGATCCCACATCACTTTTGCGGCATATACGGTTTTTATCTACTCTAGGAAGCGTGAGTCCTCGTGCAACTCCTGGCTCCCACGATGACAGCGCGACTGTCGTGATCTCACAGAAGGTCCGTCCGGGATGTGAGGACGACTACCGGCGCTGGCAGGATCGAACCAACGAGGTCGCAGGCGAATTCGACGGGTTCGAGGGCGCGGAGCAGTACCCTCCGCCCTCCGCCGAGGGAAATGAGTGGGTCGTCGTCTTTCGCTTCTCCCATCTGGATCAGCTGACCGCGTGGATGGGCTCCGATACGCGCCGTGAACTCCTCCAACAGGGACGCGACCTCTTCGAGGAGGCCCCCACGCAGGAAGTTCTCGCGGGTGGCACGCCGGTCCATGACGCCGTCACCGCGGTGGTCTCGCACGACGTGCGACCTGACCAGGAGCGGGCATTCGTGACCTGGCAGGAGAAGATCCTGTCGGCTCAACGGAAGTTCCCGGGCTTCATGGGCTCGGAGTTGTTCCGGCCCGTGAAGGGGGTCCAGGACAAGTGGGTCGCCGTCTTCCGCTTCGACACCCGTCAACATCTGGACAGGTGGCTCGAATCCACGACCCGTCGAAAGCTCCTCGACGAAGGGCGAGGCGCCTTCGTGTCCTACGACGTGCGCAAGGTAGGTTCCGCGTTCGGCAGTTGGTTCCGCTTCGAGCAGGATACGGAAGAGGGTGCTCCGCCCAACTGGAAGCAGGCCATGTCCGTCGTGCTGGCCCTCTATCCCACCGTCGAGGTCCTCAACCTCGTGGTGGGTCCCCCACTTGCTGCTCTTGGCCTGCCCGGATATCTCGCCTTGTTCATCTCGAACGTGTTGAGCGTGTGCATCCTTACATGGCTGCTGATGCCGTTGGTGAACAGAGCCCTCGCCTTCTGGCTGATGCCCGGCCAGGCGCGATCCCTCCGCATTGACGTGGCAGGTGCCGCAGTGGTGGCGATCTGCTGGCTCGCGTTCGTCGTGATCTTCGGCCTGACCACCGGCTGACCGTCGGCCCCGGGAGATGCTCACGACGAGGAGGTCGTCATGAGCGAACACAACTGGCGCTCACGGATCGAGGGCGCGCTCCTCCGCAGGGGCGACGCGGACTACGAGACCGCCCGTGCGCGCGCACTGTGGAACGAACTCAAGCCGGAACGGTACCCGGATGTGATCGTCCGAGCCGCCTGCGAGCGGGACGTTCAGGAAGTCCTGAAGCTGGCCGTGTCCCGCGGACTGCGACTCGCCGTACGCGCAGGCGGACACAGCTGGTGCGGTTTGGGTCACATGCACGGCGTCAGCCGGCGGAAGCGGCCCGCCATCGCGCGGTGATGCGCCCCTCTTCCATGTCCCACCGCTCCTTGGCTACGCCGTGATTGAGCAGCTTCCGAAGTTCCCACGGCAAGCGGCCAGTCTGCCAGCCGAACGACAGCGCCCCTCGCAGACCACCGCATTAGGAGTTCGATCCGAGCCCGTTCCGGCTGCTGCCGTCGACGGGAGCGACGGCCGGACGGAGGCCCTGTGGTACGCCCCCGTCCGGCGTCGTTGATGTCAGCCGTAGATGTCAGGTCGCCCCTCGATGCGAACCACGGGCACCACGGCCGTTGTGAAGATGATCTCGGCTGGGCAGACCCGGAGCCCCGAACGGGGCCGGTTCAGGAGAAGGACGGCGCCAGAGGAGAATGACTCAGGAGGCGGACGGCTCGATCTCCCCCGCGAAGACGATGACCTGGTCGATGAGGCTCCGCCGCAGATGGACGACGTCCGTTCCCGCCAGGCGGGGGCCTCCATCCGGCGTCGTGAAGACCCACTGGTACCGGGCCCACTCGTCCGGCATGTCCACCGCCGAACAGCGCACCATCGTGCCGGTCCCCGCGGGGTGGCGCCGGATGTCCAGCACGAACCGCTCGACCGCCTCGATCCCCTCACTGCGGCCCAACGGTCCCCAGAAGACCACGTCCGAGGTTAGGGCCTGGGAGAGCAACGCAGTCACATAGCTGTCGTCCGAGGCGTTGAACGCGGAGATGAACGTGTCGATCGCGGACCGCGCGGTCTCTTCCTGCATGCACCAGTAATACCAGTCGCCTCGCGGACCGCGCTCGTCCCGTGAGCCGTCTCCCGACCACGGTGAACCATCCCGGTCACAGCACTAGCGACCACAACCGCTGGTGACCAGCACGTTAGCGGATAGCGGCCCGTCTGGGCAGACCCCGGATTTGGCCTGCTGGGCCCGTTCGTCGGGGCGCCGGCCGGGTCGCTATCGGGCCGAGGCGTGCCGCCTGATCGCCGCTTGTCGCTTGTCGTCCTCCTGACCACATGACCCACTTCTCAGCCCGCGGGCGCCCGGAAACCGGCTCTGACCTGGGATGCGACAAGCGACAAGACAAGACAAGCGACAAGCCAGACGACAAGGGAGACGACAAGAACTCGGTGCTGGGCGAGGGCTTCGCCAACGGTGTGGTCTGCGTCGTGCCGGCCGGGCAGTAGGGCCCGGACGACGGCGGGCTGCTGCTCCGCACGGTGTACGGACCCCGTACCGTTCCCGGCGATGCCGTTGTGCGGGAGGGGCGAACATGGGACGCGGGTGGGGTTGGCTGGGCATCGCCGTAGGCGCGGCCGCGGTGCTGGGGCTGCTGGCGATACCCAACGGCGGTGGGGGCAACGCGTACGGCGGCGCCCTATGCGCGTCGGTGATCGGGGGTCCGGACCGTGATCAGCCCATCACCACGCTCATGGGCGGGGTCGACGAGGCGGACACCAAGGAGGCCATCCGCACCGCCCTGCTGGATTGCGAACGCCGACGCGGCAGCCGCCTCGGCTGGGCCCTGGCGGTGGCCACCCCCACGGCCATACTTCTCGGCGGCCTCC
This sequence comes from Streptomyces sp. NPDC001292, assembly GCF_042896465.1. Classification (NCBI taxonomy): domain Bacteria; kingdom Bacillati; phylum Actinomycetota; class Actinomycetes; order Kitasatosporales; family Streptomycetaceae; genus Streptomyces; species Streptomyces sp. NPDC001292. Next base: position 73,382 of record NZ_JBIAXG010000010.1, on the reverse strand, counting down.
TGGCCACCCTCCCGCCCCGGGGCCGCCGGGCGGCGGAGCCGGACTACCGCTGAGCTGCGCCTGCCGCAATGTTTGGTGCGGCGGCGTGCCCATCACCGCTCTAGGAGCGAGGTTGGCGATCAAGGGCCTGGCCTGCGGGTCCCGCCATGGACGGACCCCGGCACCACGTACCCCTACATACCCTGATTCCCCGTGAGTCCCCGTTCCATCTGGCACGACTGTGGCGGGCCTGTCAGCTACTCCGCGCATGGGGGCTGACGGGGCCTCAGGGTTTCCTGGGATCCACCTGGGCGCGCAGTTGGGGCGGGCGAAGCCGGCCGGATTCGAACCGGCGTCCTCGCGATTTTGGAGACCGCGCGCGACGACCTCTGCGCTACGGCTTCGCCCGGCGGGGATCCTAGCCCATCGCGTTTCGGGACAGACCCGGCTTTCGGCACTCCCAGCGCTGCTAGGTCGGTGGGGTCTCTACGACCTGGTCAAGTCGTCGGGCTGCCCCTCGATGCGAACTACGGGCGGGAGGGTCGCTGAGGCCCTACAGCATGGTCAAGCGGTCGCTGGAGGACGGCCCAGTCGGTTGAGAGTCGGCGCGGTTGTGTAGCGCGCTGCTGTACGCTCCCCACACTCAGAACGGCTACGAGCCCCAGAACATTGGCGAGTGCGGTCAGCGCATCAGCCACAGCGCGCCAATCGATCACGACGACCACGACAGTGATCACCCACAGCTTGCGGTTCGGGTTTGACACGCCCCACGGGGCAAGAGTCACACTCATACGGAGCCTCCTACGGCTTGTGCCCACCCTCCGCCTGTGCCCGGTAAGCCTGCGGATGGGTGGGCTTCTTCATGACGTCGCCCATAGTGGCTGGTAGGCCAGGGGATACGCAAAAGACTCCCTGACTCCAAATGCCCGCCAATGGCCGCCATTTCACTGGGAATTGAGACGCCATTTGCGTCTTACAGCACCTCGGCACGAGCAGCGGCTTCGCATTTGTTGATCACGATAGGAGCGCAAGGGACCCTAATAACATGATCTGGCTCCCGTGATCCCCCATGACCTGCAAAACACCCCAGATCCCATCAAAGCGACCATCAATCCGTTACCTTTTAGTTATCCAGCCGTCCCCCTCGGCCCTTCACAGGTGCGCGATGTCCCGAGTGCGGGAGGTTGCCCGCGCGGTTGGCGTAGCGACTGTTGACCTGGAGCCGCTTTGGCGCGAGTGATCATGGGCATGCAGCCAAGCATGTTGGGAGCCGGCGCTTAGAAGGTGCGGGCACACGCCAGCTGCCTGGCCCGGCACTCCAGTGTCAGCTCCGCACCAAGCTGCTGAGTGCCGTCTACGTCCGCGCTCGTTGCCGTCAGCATTGCCGTCACTGCCGTCGGCTTCCTGCCTCTGTGGCCACCATCTTGGGAGCGAGTGGTGGCACAGTTGTGCGTAAGTGACTCTCCTGATACGGCAACGTGCGCCGGTGTTGCCGTCAAGCTGAGGAGGTCGGCGCTGCAGCCAAGCTCGCTCAGTAGCCCCAGGCGCGGCAGGCGTAGGGCCATCGCCCACCCACCCTCCAGGACGTTTGGATAACCGGTCTGCCGCGTGGGCGAGCTAACTTCGTCGCAGCACACCCCCTCAGCTACCCCTCGCAGCTACCGCCCTCAAGGGTTCCTCGCTGGCAGTCGCCCGAGAACCCATGATCTGCCGAAGGTGGCCAGAAGGTGTGTCAGCACATGCAAACTGCTGCCGTCACCGGCATCGGATGCAAAACTGTCTACTCAATCTTGCCGGCACAGGGGGATGCATGACCGACGAAGCAACCGCATCGGGAGGAGTGCCCGAGCTAGCGTCGAAGCGGGGTATCTATGACTGCGACGACGCCTACCGGACACCGTCAAAGGCAGATTACGAACGGCTTTTTGCATCCGGAATCATCGTCCTTGACACCAACGTTCTTTTGAATCTTTACCGCTCCAACGGGCGCACTCGCAAGGACACCTTCACAGTCCTCGGTAAGGTGAAAGAGCGCCTTTGGATACCCCACCAGGTCCTCTCCGAGTTTTGGCGTAACCGAGACCTACCCTCCGTGCGCGGCCACCACAAATCTAAGGCCCGAGACGCCTGCTCCGCTCTCGACAAGACTTCGCGCGCCATGAAGGACGCGCTGGATCGCTGGCTGAAGGACGTTCATCTCATCAACGATGATCAAGCCAATCAACGCGTTAATGCGGCCAGGGAATCGGTAACCAAGACGCTGGCGCAGTTGAAGGACTTCATTGAAATTCAAGCTCAAAAAGATGCCCTAGAAGGAACCGCTTCGACGCTTACCGACCCAATCCTTCAGAGCCTAGAGCCCCTCCTAGAAGGGAGAGTCGGAAGCGCCTTCACGGAAGAGGAGTACTCGAAAGCCCTCACCGAAGCTACCCGGCGGGCGAACGAAAAGATCCCACCGGGCTACGAAGACAGCGCAAAAGATCCGGAGCGAGCGGCCGGTGATTATCTGGTTTGGGCGCAGCTTCTCAACGAGGCCGAACAGCGCAGGCAGGATGTGCTTCTTGTCACCGGAGACGTAAAGGAAGACTGGTGGGAGTCACTTGACGGTCGCGGACTTGCGCGGCCGAGAACTGAATTGCGAGTCGAGCTAAGAAGGCGAGCAGGCGTAGATTTGTATATGATGACACCTAGTCAGCTACTCACGCAAGCTGATCGCGTCTTCGGATTGAAGGTTGACGAGCGGTCCGTAAATGACCTGGCAACGAGTGAGGCTGTCGAATCGGCCAAGTGGTTGCCTGCGTCCCTGGTTTCGACCATTCCGTCGCTTCTGGTGCAGGCGCACGAACGAGCCGCACAGGCGGCAAATGTTGCGGGCACGAAGAGATCGCCGTATGGGCAGGTTATCCAAGCCGCCTTCTTGGAGGATATCAACGATGCCGTGAGCGCTCTTGGCGGGATATCTGCTTTTGTAAACGGTGAGACATACCCTGCTATCGGTGATCGCCTGCTTTTCCCGTTCCGATACTCGGCTCACCGCGCGAACGTAGATCATGCTCTGAGATACCTGAACAACCGGAAATCCATGCAGTACACCCTAGCTGCTCTCCTTCGTGAGCCCACAGCTCTGGCTTTCTCGGAAATCCGCCTGAAAACTGAAGTGCCAGGCCTAATGAGTCCACCTAGTCCTGACATGAGGCCCGTGTTGATTCTGTATACGTCAAACGCAGAGGAAGGAGTCCTGCAAGCCTACTTGGCGACGCTGGTGATTGACCACAGAGGGGAATTGGATTTTGAGTACGTGCGGGAGATTTGAAGTTCCCTCCTATGACCAGGCTCTCTGTTGCGCACCGTATACCTATGCTGTGGAGCACGCGGATCGTCCTGGGACGACTCTCGTCGTCACCACGAACCAGCCTCACATTGGCAACTGGCTCGGGCGTCCGGGCAATCCGGTACTGCCCTCCGGTGTCGCCGATGCCATCGAGTCTGCCCTACGACAGAGTTGGGCTCCCACGCCTGTGGGTACACCGTTTCGCCTTGACCAGCCTGCCGGCTTCTCTCCCTCGCCTTGAGCTGGCTGGCGGGTGAGCACCGCTTTAGGAGTTCGATCCGAGCCTGCTCTGGCTTCGGCCAGCGACTGGGGCGACAGTCGGACAGAGACGCTGGTGTACGCCTCCGTCCGACGTCGTTGATGTCAGCCGTGGATGTCAGAAGCCTTCGGATCCGCAGCTCTATGTGGATCGGTCGGTGGCGGTCATACCTGTTGCGCTACGCCCTTACGCGGTCGCTGCTGGGCGGGGGCGGATGCTTTGGTTGCGGTACTTCGCTGCTGTACCGCAACCCCCGAGCAGGAAGGCGACGAAGGCTGTTGCATCGGCGTAAGCACCGATGATCCTGGCGAAGGGCTCCGATACGAGCACCATCACGATGATGACTGTGATGAGCCATCGGCGCCGACGCGCGTTTGACACAACGGGCAGGGCAGGGGTCACACTCATTGCTGAGCCTTTCTAGAGGTTCGTTGCCCACCCGACCGCTCGTGCCGGCAAGCCTGCGCGGTGCGGGTGGGCTCTCTGCTGGAACGAGACCGTAGCAACGCGTAAGCCAGCCGCGCGGTCACCCCAAGCGGGCACCGGTAACTCTCAGCTGCAAATGCCTGTTTCTAGATCGCGCTGTGTGACCATCTAAGCGCCTTAGGGAGCGCTTCACGGTGAGCTAAGTTCGCCTGAGCCGAACTTATGAGTTCACCGCTCACAGTTTGTAGCCAGTCAAAGCCGTCCAGATCTGTCCGATTCCCGCCTGCCATCGCGACGGCTCGGCAGCAGGGGCCAGGCTCCCGGACTTCACTGCCGTGCCGAGCACCAGGTGCACGCTTTCCAAGACTGTTGGTGGGCTGCTGTGGGATGTCCGAGTCCGTTCACCTGCGTGCATGCCAGACCACCGACCGAAGTTGACCAACCTCGGCGTACCGTCGCGGTCGGCTCCGAACGACGGTGAATGAGACGGAAATTGAGACGGACTTCCACCCATGCGTGTCCCGCTCCTACCCAGTTGACGGGTACGTTCGTCGGGCCGTCCTAGCGTTTGTCGGCGCGCGGAGGCACGACCGTACCCGCACCGCCTATGCGTCGACCGTCACCCGCTCCCTCAGCCTGTCGGACCGGTGCCATTTACAGATGCGCGCGGCAGGGCCGGGCCCGTAGCGTGGCCGCATGCCGAAACCTCAACACATCGTGCACATCACCGAGCGCTCTCTATGGGAGACGGCCCGTGAGTCCGGCACCTACGAGATATCCACCCGCGGCCGCACACTCCAACAGGAGGGGTTCGTCCACTTCTCCACCCGCGACCAGCTCCCGCGTATCGCGGCCTTCCTCTACGGCGACTACGAGGGCCCCGACGAGTTGGTGGTGCTGGTCGTGGACCCGGCCCGGCTTGATGTCCCGCTGAGGTACGAGGCCATGCCGCCGAACGGCGAGGAGTTCCCGCACGTGTACGGGGCAGTGCCGGTCGAGGCCGTGGTGTGCGTCGAGCCCTGGGGGTGAGCGAACAGGGAGGGGTGCGCCGCTGCTTGGTGTTGGTGATGACCGAGGGCCAGGAGAGCTAGCAGTGAGAGCAGGTTCGCTAGAGCCCCAGTTTGGAAGACGGCGTATGCGGATGGCGGCTGACCTGGCAACTCCCTGACCTGAGCCGGAGCGCGATCGACGCTGCTGTTCCCCGTGAATCCCCGCTGCGTCCCGCCGGACCGGGCACGCAAGGGGCATGACTGAGCATGGAGCGATGCCGTTCCTTTCAGGGCCTTAGGCCCGACCACCGCCCAGGACCGTGCCGATCAGGGCCTCCGCCGGCCCAGGAGCGCCGGCGAGCCGCCCGGCCTCGCGAATCTGCTCCTCATCCAGGGCCCCGGCCTTCGCCAGCTGGATCGCCTCGTGGATGCCGTCTCCGTCGCCATGCGCGAGCATGACGAAGAACCAGCGCACCGCCTGCACCGGGTCCGGCGCGGTGCCGAAGCCATCGCGGTACCAGCAGGCGGCGGCATTCATCGCCCCCGTATGCCCGCGCTCGGCCGCCCAGACGTACCAACCCAGTGCCTCCTCGTCCCGGTCCAGCGCTGACAGCCGGTCTGCGAGCACGGCACCGGCGACGACGAGCCCCTCCCGCGCGGCAGCCTCGAACAGCCGTAGGGACTCGTTGGGGTCGTCGAGCAGTTGGGCGAGGTTGAACATGCCGTAGGCGTCCCCGCCCTCGGCGGCCGCCCGGAACAGCTCGGCGGCACGCTCGCGGTCCTCTTCGACGCCGAGCCCCATCACCAGCATGTGCCCGTAGGCGCGCTGTCCGGCCGGGAGCCCGGCCTCAGTCGCCGCGCGAGCATAACGCACGGCCATGGGCAGGGCCGACTCGTCGAAATACTCCAGATAGATCCCGGCGAGCAGCGCGGCGGCCTCCGCCGACCCGCCGTCCGCCAGCGGTACGAGCTCGACGGTCACCCGGGTCGCCAGCTCAGCGCCCTCCGCACTGCCCTCCATGGCGGCCCGGACGAAGGCGTGCCCCGCGGCTACCCAGTCCCCGACCTCGGCGGCCCTTCGCCCCTCGTCCATATGCATGCAGAGACTTTAAGGCCATTGTCCGGCGCGCTACAGGCGGGGCCATTAGACGGGCACTGAGGTCGGCGGAGCGGCTTTTGGGCTGGAGCTGCCTTGGCGCGAGTGATCATGGCCCCGTAAGCTTCCGGCGCGTCGGGCAGTCAGTTGACCTGCCCGTTAAAGCACGACGTTGGGGCCATGATCTTCGAGGCTCGCGCCAAGGTGGCTGCCTGAAAGCCGTGGAGCCGACCGCCCCAGCCACGACGTGTTCTGACCTCATGCACTGTGTGCCTGCCTCTTGGGCGGGAGCGGGCGGTCAGCGTGCAGGTGCGGCAGTTGCAGGAGAACGGTGTCCGTGGGTCATACGCCCGGACGATCTACTCCAACGTGCGCGCGGCGCTCAGCGCGGCAGTGGACGACGGCCACCTGCCCCGCAACCCGTGTGCCGCCCGGTCCGTCCGGCCACCGACCGTCGACAACAAACGCATCGTGCCCTGGACGCCCGAGCGGGTCTTCGCCGTCCGGGCCGCCATGCCCGAGCGCTTCCAAGCCATGGTCGACCTGGGCGGCGGCTGCGGGCTCCGCCAAGGCGAGATCCTGGGCGTGGCCGTCGACGCCATCGACTTCGACTCGGACACGCTCCACGTGGTCCAGCAACTGAAGCTGAGCCGCAGCAAGGCCGTGTTCGCGCCTCCGAAGGGCGGCAAGCTGCGGGACGTGCCGCTTCCCGGACCCGTCGCCGATGCCCTTCGGGAGCACATGAAACGGTTCCCGCCGGTCGAGATCACCTTGCGGTGGAAGGTGACTGACGGGCCTCCGGTGACCAAACGGCTCATCTTCACTGGGCCGCGTGGCGGGCACGTCTGGCGTACGTCGCTCAACGAAGAGACGTGGAAACCGGCGCTCGCTGCGGCCGGCGTCATCCCCGTTCCCGAGCGGGGCCAGCCGTACGCGGAGTCACGCGAGAACGGCATGCACGCGCTGCGCCACTTCTACGCCTCGGTGCTCCTGGACGCCGGGGAGAACGTCAAGGCTCTCGCCGAGTACCTGGGCCACTCGGACCCGGGCCTGACGCTCCGCGTGTACGCGCACCTGATGCCGTCCAGCCAGGAGCGCACCCGCAAGGCAGTTTCGGCCGTCTTCGCCTGACCAGAGGACGCGCTGCACCACCTCACGCGCTTTGCCCAGCTCGACAATTTCACGGCCTGTGAATCAGCGAAGCTGGCATTTGGAATCAACAACCGTGTTTTGACACCACCCGCGTCAAAGTTACGGCCCGTGAATCAGCGAAGCTAGCATTTGGAATCACCAAACCGTGATTTGACACCACCCGCGTCAAAGTTACGGCCCGTGAATCAGCGAAGCTAGCATTTGGAATCACCAAACCGTGATTTGACACCGCCCGTGCCAAAGTCACGTCACACGTTCGCCTCCCCGTTCCGCCTGGCTGCCCGGCCGGGCGGGCGGCCGGGCGGCGGGGAGAGCGGCCGGGTAGCAGGGCGGCCGGGCGCCGCAAGCCCGTTTCGACGCTTTCACGGTTCTGCGGTTTTCTGCGGGCGCCACGACTCTCCCCTGCCAGACAGTGCGTCGCCGTTCTGATAGTGCCGCGAGACTGAAGCGAAGGGCTCACTCGGACAGTTTTAGCTGCGGGTTTGTTACACCCCCCGATAGGCCGCTAAAGTCCCGTACGCTGCCGGGGAGAACAAACGGGGCCACTCACTGGCATGAGCGGCCCCTTACCCCCGTCGGTGCAATTATTCCCTGCCCTACAGGAGAAATCATGCGCCCTACGGAGGACCCCATGCTGCCACGTCGCGGCCTGCGTCTCGACCTCATCCCTCGTGAGCTGCACCTGAGCGTCGTCGGCTTCGGCGGCTCGGCACTGGCCATGTGGGTTGGCGCCGAACCGCTCGCCGTCTTCCCGCTGGCCTTCCTCGTGGCAGTCCGGGTGAGGATCCGCCGCATCTGAGCGCGACGGCCCACACACGGCCCGGGTACGTAGAAGAGCCCCCTCCCAACGGCAACGCCGCAGGCAGGGGGCTCCTTCAGTACTGCTTACTTCTTCTTGCCCTGGTTCTTGACCGCCTCGATGGCGGCTGCCGCGGCCTCCGGGTCGAGGTACTTGCCGCCGGGGGTCACGGGGCGGAAGTCGGCGTCGAGTTCGTAGTAGAGGGGGATGCCGGTGGGGATGTTGAGGCCCGCGATGTCGGCGTCCGAGATCTGGTCGAGGTGCTTGACCAGGGCACGCAGGCTGTTGCCGTGGGCGGCGATCAGGACCGTGCGGCCGGACAGGAGGTCGGGGACGACCGAGTCGAACCAGTACGGGAGCATGCGGACGACGACGTCCTTCAGGCACTCCGTCTGCGGGCGCAGCTCCGGCGGGAGGGCCGCGTAGCGCGGGTCGGAGAACTGGGAGTACTCGGCGTCGCGGTCCAGCGGCGGCGGCGGGGTGTCGTAGGAGCGGCGCCACAGCATGAACTGCTCCTCGCCGAACTCCTCCAAGGTCTGGGCCTTGTCCTTGCCCTGGAGGGCACCGTAGTGGCGCTCGTTCAGGCGCCAGGAGCGGTGGACCGGGATCCAGTGGCGGTCGGCGGCCTCCAGCGCGAGCTGGGCCGTGCGGATCGCGCGCTTCTGGACCGAGGTGTGGACCACGTCGGGCAGCAGGCCGGCGTCCTTCAGCAGCTCACCGCCGCGGACGGCCTCCTTCTCGCCCTTCTCGTTGAGGTTGACGTCCACCCAGCCGGTGAACAGGTTCTTCGCGTTCCACTCGCTCTCGCCGTGGCGGAGCAGGATCAGCTTGTACGGTGCGTCGGCCATGCCTCAGAGCGTAATCCACGCATTCGACCCCCTGCCCCGGCGCCCGGCAGGCGGACGGCGGGGGACGGCCGTCTTCCGGCGGCGCCCGACAGTTGACGGCTTCTGTTAATCGAGTGGTCCTGCGCGCCCCCTCCCCGTAAGTTGTGCTCACCTCTTCAGCCGCTTACATCCCCGGGGGCCGTTCCATGTCCGTCGCCAGTCTGAGACGCGCCGCCCGCGAGACCGTCTCCGGGCTGCCCCGTGAGTTCTGGTGGCTGTGGACCAGCACCCTCGTCAACCGGCTGGGCGCCTTCGTCGCCACGTTCATGGCGCTGTACCTGACCCTCGACCGCGGCTACTCCGCCTCGTACGCCGGTCTGGTCGCCGCGCTGCACGGGCTCGGCGGTGTCGTCTCCTCGCTCGCTGGGGGCGTGATGGCCGACCGGCTCGGACGGCGGCCGACCCTGCTCGTCGCCCAGGCCTCCACCGCCGTGTCCGTCGCGGCGCTCGGTTTCGTCCGGGATCCGGTCGCCATCGCCGCCGTCGCCTTCCTGGTCGGCATGGCCAGCAACGCCTCCCGGCCCGCCGTGCAGGCGATGATGGCCGACATCGTGCGGCCCGAGGACCGGGTCCGCGCCTTCTCCCTCAACTACTGGGCGATCAACCTCGGCTTCGCCGTCTCCTCCATGGCGGCGGGCTTCATCGCCGAGTTCAGCTACCTCGCCGGCTTCCTGATCGAGGCCGGGATGACGATGGCCTGCGCGATCGTCGTCTTCCTGAAGGTGCCCGAGTCCCGGCCGGGCCCGGAGGCGCACATGAGTCACGACGGCGGCGACGCCGTCCGGCTGTGGACCGTCCTGCGGGACGGACGGTTCATGGGTGTCGTCGGGGCGTCCTTTCTGATCGCCGTCGTCTTCCAGCAGGGGTCGGTCGGGCTGCCGGTCGCCATGGGCCGGGCCGGGTTCACGCCCGCCGACTACGGCATGGCCATCGCCGTCAACGGGGTCCTGATCGTCGCCCTCCAGATCCCGGTCACCCGTTTCATCGAGCACCGGGACCCCGGGCGGCTGCTGATCGTCTCCTCCCTGCTCGCGGGGTACGGCTTCGGACTCACGGCGTTCGCGGGATCGGTCGGCGTGTTCGCGCTCACGGTGTGCGTGTGGACGCTCGGCGAGATGATCAACGCGCCCATCCAGACGGGGCTGGTCGTCCGGCTCTCCCCGGTGCACGGGCGGGGGCGCTACCAGGGCGTCTACACCCTGTCCTGGTCGGTGGCGGCGCTGGTCGCGCCCCTGATGTCCGGTGCCGTCATCGACCGGCTCGGCGCCGAGTGGCTGTGGGGCATGTGCGCGGCTGTCGGCACGGCCGCCGCCCTCGGCTACTGGGCTCTGATGCGCCGCCTGCCGAAGGCCGAGCCGGCAACCGTGGAAACCCACACCGAGCCTCGGACCGAGGTCGGCACGGCGTGAGACGGGCGGAGGTCGGCACGGCCTGAGGCGGGCGGAGGTCGGCACGGCCTGAGGCGGGCGGAGGTCGGCACGGCCTGAGGCGGGCGGAGACATCGGTTCGGTTCGCCTACGGGTGCATCCGCGCGCCCTTCAGCGTCTTGTCCACCGCGTTGCGCGGACCGTGGACCGCGAGGCCCACGAGGTCGAGCTCGCCGGTCGGCACGGCCCGGACCGCTGCCCGGTTGTCGCGGTCGTTGCCCGTGGTGAACAGGTCCGAGGTGAAGACGGCGCGCGGCAGGGACCGGGACAGGGCCCGCCCGTGCGCCGCGGTCAGCGTCTCCTTGGTGCCCTGGAAGACCAGCACCGGCTGGCGGAACATCGGCAGGTAGGGCACCTCGTCGGCGTCCTCGTACGGCTCCCCGATCACCTCAGGGACCGTGCTGCCGAGGCCGCTGACCAGGAACGCGGTGACGTTCAGGCGCTGCCAGGGCTCCAGGTCCTCGCGCAGCAGGACGGCGATCTTGGTGTCGAAGCGGATGGGCTGCTCGTCGTTCATGGGACGAGACTCCCGAACGCCGTACCGCGCCGTCTTGTACGTTCTTTGCATGGCCCCGCAGCGGAACGTCTCCGCCTGGCGCCCGCGTGTCCCGGGCGTCGTGGAGGTGTTCCACGCGCACTTCACCGAGTACGCCTACCCGATGCACGTGCACGAGGCGTGGACGCTGCTGATCGTGGACGACGGCGCCGTACGGTACGACCTGGACCGGCACGAGCACGGCACCCCGCACGACACCGTGTCCCTGCTGCCGCCGCACGTTCCGCACAACGGCTCACCCGTTGGCCCGCGCGGCTTCCGCAAGCGGGTGCTGTACCTGGACGCCACCCACCTCGGCGACGAGCTCATCGGAGCGGCCGTGGACGGGCCGGACCTGCGCGATCCGGTGCTGCGCCGACGGGTCGGGCAGATGCACACCGCGCTCGCCCTGCCCGGTGACGAGCTGGAGGCGGAGAGCCGGCTGACGCTCATCGGCGAGCGGCTGCGCGCCCATCTGCGGCCCCGGCTCGCCGTCGGGCTCCCGCGCCGCGACCCCGCCCTCGCCCGCCGGCTGCGCGAACTGCTCGACGAGCGGCTGCCGCAGGGCGTTACGCTCGGCGAGGCGTCGGCCCTCGTGCAGGCCCATCCCGCCCATCTGGTACGGGCGTTCAGCGGCGCGTACGGCATCGCTCCGCACCAGTACCTGATGTCCCGCCGGGTGGACCGCGCCCGCCGGCTGCTGCTGGCGGGGCTGAAACCGGCCGAGGTGGCCGCCGAGACCGGCTTCTACGACCAGGCCCATCTCACCCGGCATTTCAGGAAACTCGTGGGGGTGACTCCGGGGCGGTACGGCCGGAGGACCTCGCGGGGCTAGGGCGTGTTTCGAAAGTAGCGCCGTCCGCCCGGAGGGCGGGCCCCGCGGCGTCTGGTGCGGTGCATCGCAAGGCGGAGGGTCGTCCGCGTACTGGGCGTACGCGGGCGATCCCGACAACGCGGCGAGGCGCCGTGCCAGGCGTCGCGGGGCAGGCGGGACTTTCGAAACGCGCCCTAGCACGGGAAGTGACGTGGTCCCGTGGCCGGCGGGGGCGGGGTCAGTCGGCCGGACGCTGGGTCAGGTGCGCGAACGCCTCGAGGTTGCGGGTCGATTCGCCGCGCGAGACGCGCCAGGCGTACTCGCGGCGGATCGCCGAGGCGAAGCCGAGCTCCAGCAGGGTGTTGAAGCTGCCGTCGGCCGCCTCCAGGACCTGTCCGAGCAGCCTGTCGACCTCGTCGGCGGTCACGGCGGCCAGCGGCAGCCGGCCGGTGACGTAGACGTCACCGAGCTGGTCGACGGCGTAACTCACGCCGTACAGCTTGAGGTTGCGCTCCAGCAGCCAGCGGTGGACGGCGGGCTCGTTCTCGTCGGGGTGGCGGATGACGAAGGCGTTCAGGGACAGCGAGTGCCGGCCGACGATCATCGACAGGGTGGTCGACAGCTTGCGGGTGCCGGGAAGCTTCACGACGTAGGTGCCGTACCGCGGGCTCTCCCACTCCAGTTCGGCGCCCTTGAGCACGTCCTCGACGACCCGCGTCGCGCGCTGCTGCTCCGCCTCACCCGTGGCACCCGTGGCGCTACCCATGGGGCGAGCGTACGCGACGCCGGTGGGCCTGCAACGCAGCCGTGTACACGTCGGCGGTGGCCGCCGCCGACGTGTCCCAGCCGAAGGACCGCGCGTGCCGGGCTGCGGCGGCGCCCATCCGGTCGGCGAGCCGCGGGTCGTCGGCGAAGCGGCGCAGCACGTGCGCGTAGTCGGCCGGGTCGTGGCCCTGGACCAGGAATCCGGTCTCGCCGTCGCGTACGGCCACCGGCAGCCCGCCGACCGCGGCGGCCAGCACCGGGGTGCCGGTCGCCTGCGCCTCTATCGCGACCAGGCCGAAGGACTCGCTGTAGGAGGGCATGACCAGGACGGACGCCGCCCGGAACCAGTCGGCGAGCCGGTCCTGCCCGACCGGCGGGCAGAACCGTACGACGTCGGCGATGCCGAGCCGGGCGGCCAGCTTCTGCAGGCCCTCCGGCTTGGCGAGGCCGCTGCCGCTCGGGCCGCCGACGACGGGTACGACGATGCGGGAGCGCAGCTCGGGCCGCTGGTCGAGGAGGACGCCCACGGCCCTCAGCAGCACGTCGGGGGCCTTGAGCGGCTGTATGCGGCCGGCGAACAGCGGGATCAGGGCGTCCTGCGGCAGGCCGAGGCGGCCACGGGCGGCGGCGCGGCCGCCGGCGGGGCGGAAACGGGTGAGGTTCACGCCGGGGTGCACGACGGCGACCTTGGCGGGGTCGGCGCCGTAGTGCCGTACGAGTTCGCCGGCCTCCTCGTCGGTGTTGGCGATCAGCCGGTCGGCGGCGGCGACGATCTGGGTCTCGCCGATGACGCGGGCGGCGGGCTCGGGGGTGTCGCCCTCGGCCAGGCTGGCGTTCTTGACCTTGGCCATGGTGTGCATGGCGTGCACCAGGGGCACGCCCCAGCGCTGGGCGGCGAGCCAGCCGACGTGCCCGGAGAGCCAGTAGTGGGAGTGGACGAGGTCGTAGTAGCCGGGGCGGTGGCCGGCCCAGGCCTGCATCACGCCGTGCGTGAAGGCGCACAGCTGGGCGGGCAGGTCCTCCTTGGCCAGGCCCTCGTAGGGGCCGGCGTCGACGTGCCGGACGAGGACGCCCGGGGCCAGCTCGACGGCGGGCGGCAGGTCCCCGGCGGTGGCCCGGGTGAAGACCTCGACCTCGACGCCCTGGGCGGCCAGACGCTGGGCGAGCTCCACGATGTAGACGTTCATGCCGCCGGCGTCGCCCGTGCCGGGCTGGTGGAGCGGTGAGGTGTGCACGGAGAGCATGGCGACGCGCCGGGGCCGGCGGTGCAGCCGCAGCCGTGGGGGTGCCGTCGGGGAACGACGCCCGAGCCTGCTGACGTACTGGCTCACGTGGCGTTCCTCCTCGTTGCGGGCATGCCGGACGGAGGGCGCCGAGCGCCCTTCAAGACGTAACGCCGGAGGACCTGACTCCATTTCCGCCGCCGGTTCCTTTGCCCAATCATTACCGGCTCTCGCTCAACCGTTCGACGCCAGGAGGCGTGGCGAGCGCAACGCAACCGGCGCACGGGCGCACGGCGGGTACCGCGGGCGCAGGGCGTTACGCACGCACGCGCAACCTGACGGAACCGCCACGTGGCAGGGCGGGTGCCGCGGGGCGCCATACCCTCGTACGCATGACATCCCGCGCAGCGACCCTCCCCCACTCTCGGCTTCGCTCGAGCGGGGGGACCCCCATCGTGGGAACGGTGACGCGCGGGACGACCAACCCCAACCGGCTCCGCCGCATGGACCGCTGGATCGCGGCCGTGCACGGCGCCGAGCTGCGCCGCGCCGCCGATCCGGTGGCCGTCGACCTCGGCTACGGCGCCGCCCCCTGGACGGCGGTCGAGCTGCTGCACCGGCTGCGCACCGCCGCTCCACGCGCGCGCGTGGTGGGCGTCGAGATCGAACCGGCCCGGGTCGTGGCCGCGAAGCCGTACGAGCGCGACGGACTCGTCTTCCGGCACGGCGGATTCGAGGTCCCCGTCCCGCAGCGCCCGCACCTCATCCGCGCGGCGAACGTGCTGCGGCAGTACGACGAGGACGATGTCGCCGCCGTCTGGCAGCGACTGCGCGCGCGGCTCGCCCCGGCGGACGGGCACTCACGCGGAGGCCTGCTGGTGGAGGGCACCTGCGACGAGATCGGGCGCCGGCACGTGTGGGTCGCGCTCGGCCCGGAAGGCCCCCGCACGGTGACCTTCGCCACCCGGCTCGGCTCCCTGGACCGCCCGTCCGACCTGGCCGAACGCCTCCCGAAGGCGCTCATCCACCGCAACGTCCGCGGCGAGCCGGTGCACGCCTTCCTGCGCGACTTCGACCGCGCCTGGGCGAGCGCCGCGCCGTACGCCTCCTACGGCGCCCGCCAGCGCTGGATCCGCGCGGTGCGCGGCCTGGCGGCCGACTGGCCGGTGACGGACGGCCCGGCGCGGTGGCGGCAGGGCGAAGTGACGGTCGACTGGCGGGCGTTGGCGCCGCGCAACTGACCGGCGACCGCCGCGCGGCGGTCCGCGCATCCGCCGTGACCTGCGGGGAACGATCTTTGCGGGTCGTTCGTCACACAGACGGGGAGATCGCCGCACCTCTGTCGCTTTGCGCCGAGTCGTGGCACGATCGCCCGAGCGTCCGCATGTTACTGACGGTTAATCAGCTGGGGGGCGAGTATGGGACGGGGCAGGCACAGCGTGCTCGCGGCGGCCGTGACCGTGGTCTGCGCGGTCACGCTGCTGGGAGCACCGGGCACCGCGTTCGCGCGCGCACTGCCGGACCCGACGCCGTCCGCCGCGACCGCTCCCTCGCCCTCCCCGTCCCTCACGCTCCCGCCGGACAAGGACCTCGAGGCCGTACGCACCAAGCTGGACAAGCTGTACCACGACGCGGCCGTCGCCACCGACGCCTACAACCTGGCCGAGGAGCAGTCGAAGAAACAGTCCGCCGAGGTCACGGACCTGACCCGGAAGATCGCCGAGGAACAGCGGAAACTCGACGGGCTGAAGGACCGCGCCGGCGCCGCGGCCCGCGCCCAGTACCGCACGGGCGGCCTGCCGCCCGAGGTCCAGTTGATGCTCGGCAACGACCCGCAGGACTTCTTCGACGGGGCCGGCCGGGTGCTCCAGAGCCAGCGGGCGACCAAGGGCCTGATCGAGGAAACGGCCCGCGCCCAGCAGGACTTGAAGCTGTACGCGGACGACGCCGCCGACCGCTTGCGGGAGCTGGAGGCGGGCCGCAAGGCCAAGGCCGCGGCGAAGAAGCGGATCAAACAGCGGATCAAGGAGGCCGAGCAGCTCGAGGCCAGGCTGGAGAAGCGGCAGCGCGAGCGCCTCGCCGAACTGGAGCGGCAGGCCGCCGACCGGGCGCAGTCGGCCTGGCTGGACACCGGGATCCTCGACGAGCTCGACGGCAAGGCGTCCGCGGCGGGCAGGAAGGCGGTCGAGTTCGCCACGGCCCAGCTCGGCAAGCCGTACGAGTGGGGCGCCGAGGGCCCCGGGACGTACGACTGCTCGGGGCTCACCTCCCAGGCCTGGGCGGCGGCCGGCCACCCCGTCCCGCGCACCTCGCAGCAGCAGTGGAAGCAGCTGAAGCGCGTGGGGATCGAGGACATGCGGCCCGGCGACCTGATCATCTACTTCGGTGACGCCAGCCATGTCGGGATGTACGTCGGCGACGGCACGATCGTCCACGCCCCGCGGCCGGGGCGGACGGTGACGCTCGCCGGGGCGGGCTCGATGCCGATCCTGGGCGTCGTACGGCCCGACACGGACTGAGACTCCACGGCGGAACCCGGACCGGGCCTCCGCGGCCCGGCCACCCGCGGTGACCCCGGCCACGTGACCGATCGCACCCCCGGTCGCCGCCAAACCCGCGGGGGACGTGACCTTCGTCATTCCGGCCCCGGCGTCGTCGTGTCCAACTCCGGTAGGGATCGCGGCATATGACAGCGGCGAAAGCGTGAGCGACGCGCCTCACACCATTCCCCCACGGTGCCGACTACCGCTAATGTCCCCGTCGGCGGGGCGAGGTCCCTCGTACCCGCCATGCCCTCGGGGGGAGGGAAGGAACCCAGGACAATGCCCGTGCCCGTACCGCGGCAGAGGAGGGTCCCGGCCGCGGAGTGCGACCAGGCGCAGACCGCGGCCCACGGCGACGGCACCTCCGCAGCACAGGCCCCGCGTAAGGAAGCAAACGTCGAGAAGGACAACCGCGCCGGCACCCAGGCCAACAGCACCCAGCTCACGCTGCTGCTGATCGAGGACGACCCGGTCGGCTCGCCGATGGTGCCCGAACTGCTCGACGCCTCCGGCAGGCCGATCCGTGTGCGCAGGGCCCGCAACCTCACCGAGGCCGAGCGGCTGCTCACCGACGACGTCCACTGCATCCTGCTGGACCTCGCGCTGCCCGCGCCCGGCCGGTCCGCGGGCGACGACGACGAGCTCGCCGTGCTCCGGCACGTACTCGAACTCGCGCCCCGGCACGCCGTCCTCGCGCTCACCTCCTCCGGTGACGCCGAGCGCGCCGCCCAGGCGGTGCGGGTGGGCGCCCAGGACTACCTGTTCCGCGACGAGCTGGACGGGCGGCTGCTGAGCCGTGCGATCCGGTACGCGGTGGAGCGCAAGCGCTCCGACACGGCCGAGCGCAGGCTCGCCGAGGGCAGGCTGCGCGCGCAGGAGAACCGCCGTCTGGAGCGGGGCCTGCTGCCGACCCCCCTGCTGGACGGGTCCACGCTGCGCTTCGCCTCCCGCTACCGCCCCGGCCGCTCGCGCGCGCTGCTCGGCGGCGACTTCTACGACGCCGTCCGCACCCCCGACGGCACCGTGCACGCCATGATCGGCGATGTCTCCGGGCACGGCCCCGACGAAGCGGCGCTGGGCGTGGAACTGCGTATCGCCTGGCGGGCACTGACCCTGGCGGGGCTGTGCGGGGACGAGTTGCTGGGCACGCTCCAGCAGGTGCTGGAGCACGAGCGCTCCGACGACGAGATCTTCGCGACCCTGTGCGCGGTGGACATAGCGCCCGACGGGCGCCGCGCGGGACTGTGCCTGGCCGGCCACCCGTCACCGCTGGTGATCACTCCCGGCAGGCCCGCCCGGCTGCTTCCGTACGAGAACAACGGCCCCGCCCTCGGTCTGCTGCCCGGCGCCCGCTGGCCCCGGATGCAGGTGGAGCTGGGCGCCGAGTGGAGCCTGATGCTCTACACCGACGGCCTGATCGAGGGGCGGGTCGGGGAGGACGGTGAGCGGCTGGGCCAGGACGGCATGGTCGAGGTGGTCCGCCGCCAGCTCGACCAGGGTCTGCGCGGGGAGGGGCTGCTGCGGGCGACGGTGAACGAGGTGCGCGGACTCAACGGCGGCGAGCTCACCGACGACGTGGCGGTGGTCCTGCTGGACCGGGAGCCGTAGCCGACGGGGGCCGGGGACTCACCGACCGCCGTTGTAGGGCCCGTACGGGCCGTCGCTGCTGCTGCCGCGGCGGCGTCCCCACCCGTTCCCGCCGGAGACCTGCTTGAGCGCGGGCCGTACGTCGACGATGTAGACGATGCTCGCGATGACGCCGATGATCGGCAGGAACGAGAAGATCGAGAACAGGTAGCTCACGGCGAGCGCGATGCCCAGGATGATCAGCCAGAACACCTTGTTCTGCTTGTCGGCCGCGCGGAAGGCGTCCTCGCGCCGGAACGCGGCGTCGAACAGCCCGAAGGCGGCCAGGGCCATCAGGACGATCTTCAGAATTCCCAGGAGCCCCTGGAAGCCCAGCATCAGCATGTTGCCCACCGCCCGTTCTCTCCCGATTCCTACGCGGCCACCGTACCCGTAGAACGGGCCGGACGCCCCAAGGGTGCCCGGCCCGGGTGCCTGCCGTCCAAACGGGTGAGGCGATCCGGCGCGTCGCCGCCTGCCCGGCGCCGCCTACGGGGCGGGCGGGGTGGGCTTCTTCGCCGTGGGCGGGGTCTTGCGCACGGCCGGACCCTTCTTCGCCTGGTTCTTCTTGGCCGTGATGGGCGTGGCCTCGGCGGGCCCGTCCTCCTTGACCACGACCGGCTCCTCCTTCGGCTCGGACTGGGGCTCGACGGCGACGGCGAGCTCCTCGACCTCCTCGGCGATGTCCTCGATGCCCTCGGCGGCCTGGCCGCGCCAGGTCTTCACGGCCTGCTCGCCGTGCTCGGCGACCTTCTCGTAGGTCTCGCGGGCCTTGACGGCGTACTCGGCGGCGACGCCGACGCCGCGCAGGGCGAGGTCCTGGGCGCTCTCGCCGAGCTTCTTCAGGTCGGCGTCGAGGTTGGTGCCGAGCTTCTTCAGGTCGGTGTCGAGGTAGTTCAGGAAGTCGGTGACCTTGGTCTGAAGGGTCTCCTGCGTCTCCTTGACACGGACACCGGCCTCCTTGGCACGGGCGGTGGCCCGCGCCTGGACGGCCTTCGGGTCGGTGTTGCGCACCGCGTCGATACGGGCGGGGGCCTCGGCGCGCAGCTGATCCACCAGGGCGGGCACCTTCTTGGCCTGCTGGAGGGCCAGGTCCGCGGTGCCCGCGGCGAAGTAGAGCGGCGTGGGGTCGCTGAGGGTCTTGCGCAGGTCGTCGGTGATGGCCATGGTGATGGTTCTCCCGGATCGCTTGTGGCTGAGGGTTTTGGGTTTCCGCGGTGGTCGGGCCGGGCGCCCGGCCCGTCCGGGCCGTGACCGTGGGATCACTGGGATCAGCCCGCCGTCTCCCGCGGATCGACGTCACTGCCGCCGGACGTGCGGCGACGGCGCCGCCCTGCGGGGGCGGGCCGGCCGCCGTTCGCCTCGGCGGCGGGGCGGACGGGTATGGAGCCGCCGTCGGCGCCGGGGCCGCCGTCCGCCGCGCGGGTGCCGTGGTCGGTGGTGCCGCCGGTGCCGCCGACCGGGGCCGCACGGGCACCGGAACCGTCCGTCTCGGCGGTCCCGAACCCGTTCTCCTTGCGGAAGGACTCGTAGATCTGGAGCAGCACCTGCTTCTGCCGCTCGTTCAACGACAGGTCGGAGAGGATGACGGCGCGCGTCTCCACGTCGTCCCGGGCCCGCTCGGCGTCGAGGATCCCGGCCCGCACGTACAGCGTCTCGGCGGAGATCCGCAGCGCCTTGGCGACCTGCTGGAGAACCTCCGCGCTCGGCTTGCGCAGCCCGCGCTCGATCTGGCTCAGGTACGGATTGGACACCCCGGCGGCATCGGCGAGCTGCCGCAACGACAACTGCGCGTTGCGCCGCTGCTCGCGCAGGTACTCACCGAGATTGCCGACGTTGAGCGATGCCATGCCTCCACCTTGCACCACTCCTGCTAACAATTGCAAGCAACCCGCTTGCAAGAGTGTGTCTCGACGGCCGGGAACGAGGCTTTCGGGTCAGCGGGGCGGTCGCCGGCGCCAGGGCGGGACCTTGGCGAGGGCCCTGAGGTCGTCGAAGTGCTTGTTCCAGGTGGAGACGGCCACCTCGGCCGCGGCCGTGCCCTCGCGCGACCGGACGTCGAGGTCGGCCTTGAAACCCTTGGGGTCGTGGAACTCCAGGCCCATGTGCTGGAGGCGCATCCGCGCGGAGAGGTCGTACAGGCCGTGCAGGACACGCTGCCGGCCGAAGACGCAGATCTTGTCACGCGGGACGCCGGGGTGGAGGCGGTTCTCGCACTCGACGGTCACCCCGCTGTTCGCGGTGAACTGTTCCGACAGCTCGGACAGGATGCTGTCGTACTCGCGGCAGCGTTCCCCCATGCGCCTGCGGAAGTCGGCGTCGTCCTCCGGGGTGCCGTCGGCACCGACGCGGGACGGCACCGTTGGAGTCCACCAGTGCGCGCGCCGGCGCCCTGACCGACGCGCTCAGCTCCTTGAGCTCGTCGTAGAGCACGTATCCGACGAGGCTGAGGAGGGCGCCGCCGAGGTACGCCTTGCCCTCCAGGGCGTCTCCGACCGGCTTGACGAACTGGGCGACCAGGCCGGTGGCGAAGATGCCGAGCAGCAGAACTCGGGTGATCAGGGGCTCGTGGCGTCCCTGCAAGCGGCGCAGCCGCGCATGCCGCCTTCGGTCGTCGCTCTGGTCCCCTCGGCCATGCACGCCCTCCCCCACACCGTCCTGCCGGGATGTCCGACGAACCTGTCCGACGAGCAGTCAGATCGCCGTGCGCAGACGGGGTTGTGGTACGGCCGTGGTCTCCCTAGGCCATCCCCCGGGCAAGATAGGGGTTCGCGTCCCGGCGGACCGGCAGGCCGAGAGAGCCGGTGGCCGCCGCGAGGGTCATCGCGTAGGACTCGACGGCGCGGCGGACGTTGGGGGCGTCCAGGCTCGCGCCGGTCACCAGGCGGTCCAGGTCCACGTAGGCGGAGCGTACGGTCTCGAGCCGGCGGTACACGGTCCAGTCCTGCCGCCAGCCGGCCGTGTACCCGGCGGGCAGTCGGCGCTCCCAGCGCCGGAACATGCGCTCGCGGATCTCCGGACGGGTCGGGGTCAGGTGCATGTGCCGGACCAGGTCGTACAGCGGGTCGCCGACCAGAGCCATCTCCCAGTCGATGATGGTGAGGGCGAGGGCGTCGTCGCGGCGTACGAGGTTCCACGGGTTGAGGTCGCCGTGCAGGAGGGCCGGCTCGCGTGGGTTCACCCAGTACCGGGACAGGATCTGCCCGAGCCGGGAGGCGTCGGGGAGGCCGAGGAGCCGGGCCAGCTGCTGCGACTCCCTCGGCAGGCCCCCGACCAAAAGCACGAGCTGGTCGCACAGCCAGGTGAAGAAGGTCTCCTTGCCCGCGACCGGGTCGAGCCCTCCGTAGTCCACGTCCGTCAGCGCGCACAACTGGTCGACGAGCCCGTCCGCCTCGTGCGGCAGCAGTCCGTGCACCGGATGGCCGGGCGGTCGGTCGGTGTCGTCGGGCCCGACGTAGGTGTGGATGGCGAACTGCTCCCCCTGGTAGCCGCGGCCCAGGGCGAGGACCTTCGGCGCCGCCACCGGGACCCCCGACTGCTCGATGGCCCGCAGCACGGCGTGCTCGCTGAGGAAGCTCGGCTCGCTGCGGCAGAGGTTGGCCACCTTGCGCCGCACCACGACCGTGCGGTCGGCCTCGGGCACGCGGACGACCGAGTTGAGGTGCGCGGTGCCCTTGAACACCCGCCCGGCCGGCGCCATCCCCTCGGCGACCAGGGCGTGACCGACGGCGGAGGCCGGGAAGTCGGGACGCTCGGGCAGGCGCGGGTCCCACGACCACGGGATCGCCCCGGCCGCCCGGCCCGCGCCGCCGTTCCTGACCACCGTCCGGGCGGCCCGCCAGCGAAACAGGACACGCTCGATCTGCGCCGTGCCCGGAACGTTTCTGAGCCCCAGCGGCTCGGCGGCCGCCTCCAGCGCCCGCCGCACGGACGCCGTCGCCTCGTCCAGGCCCTCCCGGCCGGGGGTGTCCTCCAGGGTCCTCGCCGCCCGCATCACGTCGGGGTAGACGGACTGGGCCCGCTCGAAGGCGACGTAGTGCCGCAGGTCCCTGGCCATCCCGTTGACGGCCGCGGGGCGGATCCGGGTCATGGCCCCGGCCCAGGCGTCGATCGCTTCGTCCCACTGGTGGCCGGGATACTGCATGCGGACCAGGTGCGTCGCGAGGTCGTGCAGGGGATCACCGTAGGTCGCCAGCTCCCAGTCGACGCAGACGAGGGCCGGATCACCGCCGCTCGGCATGATCAGGTTGTCGCGGTGCAGGTCCGCGTGGAGCAGGCTGTACGGCCGCCTGGCCATGGCGGGCACCCGTCGGGCCAGTTGGACCAGGGCGTCCTCCGGAATGCCCAGGGCCGCGAACAGCCCACCGAAAGTTTCCCAGTTGGGCTGCCTGATCTGCCGGTCGGCACGACGTGCCAGCATCCGCAGGAAGGCCTGACCGTCCTTGTCGTTGCGCGGCCACTCCGGTGGGAGCGGGGGCAGTGCCTCCCGCCGGACCTGGGTCATCCGGGCCAGCAGCTCCGCCAGCGCCCTGACGTGCAGCGCGTCGACGGGTTTGCCGTTCGGGCAGACGCTGGAGAGGGGTACACCCTCGACGTGGCCGTGGATCGCGAAGGAGTCCTGGTCGACCAAGCACTCCGGGACACCGGGCAGTACCCCTGCGACCGCGTCGAGGATCTCGGCCTCGCTCTCCCAGGTTCTGATCACCACGGGCAGCGCCTCGGCGCGCTGGATCCGCACGGTGACCGGCGTACCGGCCTCCCTGTGCAGCAGCCGGGCCATGTGTTCCGTCAGGGGGAGCACATGGTTGCGGTGGTGGTGGCCGCCGCCGGCCTGGCCCAGCTCGGCGGCGAGCCGTACGAACGCCTGAACGACGCGGAGGGCGCGTTCCCCCATGAAGGGACGGGGAGGGGGAGGTGCGCCCACGGCCGCTCCAGTTGCTCAAGTGCTCAGGCGAGAACGACGATACGACAAAAGGTACGCCAGGAGTCATAACGGATACGAGCGGAGCGCACCCGACGTCGGCACAACGGGTGGTGTGCCCCTACCAGCGCGTCCGGCCTGCGTCGCACCTGGAGGTCGCCTTGCGCACCACCTCTAGCATGCTGTACGTGTGAAACGGAGCTGTTGCTCACGTGGTGCGGGCATGCTACAGCACGGCCCTGGGGCCGCTGCGACGCTTCTGGTCACTCGGACAGCAGAGTCCACACGGACTCGAACCACGACCGCATCGAGGTCGCGGTGACCGAGCCCGGGGAATCGGGGTCCGCGTCGCGCAGGTGATGGGTGAGGGTCGCCCCGAGCCCCAGCACGTCGATCGCCCTGATCTCCTCACCGGTCTGGAGAACCACGGGTCGCTCGATCACCTCGTACGGCCCGAAGAGGACCTCCACGCCGTTTCCCTGCCACCACCGTCGCCCGCCCGCTCCTCACCCACGACCCGACCGTACCGTCGGTGGCCCGGCAGGGGCGTCCTTTTCGCGACAACCAGTCCTGTTGGCAGGCTGGTTGACCGCTTCGCTGAAGCAGAGCAGGACGCTCAGGACCGATGCCGCAGGATCCGCAGCACCGGCTCCAGGGAGTCCACGATCACGGTGGCGCCCGCCTCCCTGAGCAGCTTCTCCTTGCGGGAGTTGCGGGCGTAGCCGAGGAAGGGCACACCGGCCCGCAAGGAGGCCTCGTGGTCCGTGGGGGTGTCGCCGATCATCAGGGCCTGCGCGGGGGAGGCGCCCGTGGCGGTCAGGGCCCGGTTCAGGCAGTGCGGGTCGGGCTTGAGGTGTGCCAGGTCCTGGGTGCGCCCGTAGACGTGGGGGGCGAAGCAGTCGCCGAGGTCGCGGGCCGCGAGGTACTCGCGCACCACGAGGGGCGAGTTGTTGGTGGCGATGGCCAGGCGCGAGCCCAGGGCCTTCCAGGTCCGTATCAGCGGGTCGGCGTACGGGGTGGGCAGCGCGGAGGCGGCGGCACGCAACTCCTCCTGGGTCAGCCGCGCCTCCAGCTCCGCGACGAGGTCGCTGCCGGGGTGCCGGCGGTCCACCGCGCGCAGGGCGACCTGCGGGTCCAGCGACTGCCGTTCGGACCCGGTCAGCAGGCCGTGCAGGCCCCGGCCCTCCAGCCACCGCACCAGTTCGGTCGCCACCCGCTCCGCCGAGTGCCCGGCGAAGAGCCGGCAGATCGGCCCGTCGAAGTCCCAGAGCACGACACGGGCATCCGCGATCAGGTTCCGCAGTTCCTCGGTCTCGTTCCCGGTCTCAGCTGTCACCGTTTCGGTCTGCGTCGTATCAGAAGTCACTAGGAGAGTGTCAGATCCGACGTGATGGTTTCCCAGAGGGCGTCGAACCACTTCTGCGATTCCGCCACGAACGCGGCGTCGCGCTGCCCGGTCGCCTTCTCGAAGGAGAACAGCAGGGACTCCGTACCGAGGACGTCGTACATGTCCAGCGTCCCGTCGTCCGCCCGCTCCTCGCGCCGGGTGATCATGTAGTACGCGATCAGCGCCTCCGCGCCGTTGAGCAGGTACAGCTTGACCGGCGGGGTGAAGGGCAGCGCGCGGAAGGTGACGCGGACGTCGATGCCGTGGGTGGCGCGCAGGGCTTTGAGGTTGTGGCTCAGGACGTGGCCCTGGGCATTGCGCTGGGCCAGCCAGCGCTGGTGGACCGGGTCGTCCTCGCTCGGCCGGTCCACCGAGATCGGGAAGGCCAGGTCGATGTTGCGGGACGGCAGCAGGATGCGCACGTCGATCGACTCGGGGCGCAGCCGGCCCTCGTGGATCAGGCGCAGGGGCTCGCCGACGGCGACCATCAGGGTCTCGGCCGTGAGGCAGGCCGCGTCGATCCTGACCTGCCGGGCGGAGAAGGCCTCCACGAGCCGGGGCGCGAGGCCGACCATCGTCGGCTGGGGCTCCGCGCGGGCGGCGACGGGCGCGGCGATCCGCGGCGGGCTGCCCTTGGTGACGTTGCTGAGCAGGCCGTCCCCCTGGAGCGCCCGCAGGGCCTGGCGCACGGCGCCGCGCTCCACCCCGAACTCCTCGGCGAGTTCGGCCTGGGTGGGCAGGCGGTCGCCCGGCCGGAGCTCGCCGGTGCGGATCCGCTCCCGCAGGGTCTCGGCGATCTCCTGGGGCGAGCTTCTTCTGCTGCCGTTCACGGCCACGCTCTCCTGGTTCACAACCAAACGCTACAACTTCGATCCATCTAACGGGAGTTGTTTGAAACTTGTTTATAGATAGCAGCCAAGTGGGGACAACTACAGCAGAGTTGGTTACCAACTTGATTGAGTTGGCGGAAGTTTTGCCCTCTCTCCCCGCCAACCCCCCACGCCCGTCCCGGACCGCCACCGCCCGAAGGGGGAATCGCCGTGCCTGCTCTCGCTCTTGTGTCAGCCATCTTCGTCATCGGCTTCGAGGAACTCGTGCAGTGGAAGTACGGCGCGATGGGCATCGTCGGCCTGCTGCTGCTCACCGTCGGCATCAAGGCCAAGAACCCGACCCTCAGCTCCGTGGGCGCCGTGGTGCTGGCGATGCTGCTCGCGGGGCCCGCCCTGTGACACGCGGATCCCCAGCGGCCGGACCGCTCCCCGTGGGGGGCGTCAGCTCGTGAGCAGCAGCTCCGAACTGATCGTCTCCCACAGTGCGTTGAACCACACATGGGACTGCTCGACGAAGGTCGTGTCGCGCGGGTCGGCGCCCTGCTCGAAGGCGAAGAGGATCGACCGGGTGCCCTCAGCGTCGTACAGCTCCAGGAGTTCGTGGTCGATCTCCTGTTCACGCCGCCGCAGCGTGTAGTACGCGAAGAGCGCCTCCGCGCCGTTGAGCAGGTACAGCTTGACCGGCGGGGTGAAGGGCAGCGCGCGGAAGCTCACGCTCACGTCGATGCCGTGGGTGGCGCGCAGGGCCAGCAGGTTGTGCTTGAGCACCTGGCCCTGGGCGTTGCGCTGGGCCAGCCAGCGGCGGCGCAGCCGGCCGGCGTCGGAGGCGTCCACCGGCGCCGGGAAGGCGAGGTCGATGTCCCGGCTGGGCAGCAGCACACGGACGTCGACCTTGGCCGGTTTCAGTCGCCCGGCGTGGATCTGCCGCAACGGTTCGCCCATGGCCAGGGTGAGCGAGATCGCGGTCAGGCACAGGGCGTCGATCTCGACGTGGGAGGCGCCGAAGGCAGCCGCCATACGGGGCGCGAGCGCGGCCGTGGTGGGCAGCGGCGGGGCGGCGGGGCCGGTCAGGGCCCCCACCGGGTCGGCTGCGACGGTGGCCGGGCTCCCCTTGGACACGTTGGTGAGCAGGTGCTCCGACTGGAGGATGCGCAGGGCCTGGCGCACGGCTCCGCGCTCGACGCCGAACTCGTCGGCCAGCTTGGCCTGGGTGGGCATGCGCTGGCCCGGCTGCAGCACTCCGGTCCTGATCCGGTGCCGCAGTTCGTCGGCCACCTCGCGGTGTGACCTCTGTGGCCGCTGTGACCTCTTCCGCCCATTGGCGGAGGCGTGTTCCGGGTCCACGACCAAACAGTACAACTTCCCGCCATCTTCCGGCAGTTCGTTGAAAGGTGGTTATGAGTCGCTTCCAAGCGGAGATAACAGCAGTGGAGTTGGTGGCCAACTTGAGCGACATGGCCAAACTTTCCAAGTGTTGGCCACCAGGGTGACGGTTGGAGTACGTACGACCGTGCTCCCTTCCGGAGGGGAGCCGGGAGCTCGGTCGGCCGGCGCGCCAACGGGGAGCGGCAGCCGGTATCCGGCACCGCACGGCACAGCCACAACTGAACAGCCGGCGCACAGCCGGCACGGTCGGCACAGCCACGACCGAACATGCCGCACAGCCACAACTGAACACCGTCTCGTACAGCCACAACCGAACAGCCAAGCTACGGATGCGTCATACCTGTCACCCCGTCACCGGCAGGAAGGAGCACTCAGAACATGTCCGGGCACCAAGGCCGCCTGGACGTACGCAGCAGGGCGTCGGCCCCTCGGGCGGCGCCCGCTCGTTCTTCCCGGACCCGGCCCAGCGCGGCGAGCCGCACCGCCGACTCGTCGCCGAGCCACAGAGTCGCCAACTGAGCCACGTCCAGCGTCAGATCGGCGCTCTCGGTCGTCGGCGTACAGATCCCTCCGGCGGGCGACGCCTCCAGCCGCCAGCGCCCGCCGGCCATTCCGGCCCGGTCCAGGACCTCCAGCACCAGCGTGCCCGTCCCCTCGTACGTCCGCGCCTCGAGGGCCCGTACGACGTCGAGGATCCGCACCCACAGCCAGTCCGCGTGCGTGGTGGCGGTGGCGGCGCGCGGGTCAGGCAGGAAGTGGGGAAGCAGGTCGTCGGGGGCCCGCCAGCCGCTCTTGACCTTCGTGATCCAGTCGATCGAGCACAGGTGGAGCCACAGCGCGCGCTCGGCGGCCGGGGTCACCGCGATCAGGTTCTTCACCGTGGCCGTGTTCAGCGGCTGCTTGGCGTCCGACCAGGTCTCGTCGCAGTGGTACACCGCCAATCCCTCGACCGTGCCGTCCGCCGCGCGGTAGACGGCGTTGAAGGGCTCGGTCCAGGGGTGGCCCTCCGGGCGCACCGCGCCGGTGGTGATCTGCCACCAGCGTTCGGAGCGGTCGATCGCGCCGGGCTGGGCGCGACGCAGCCGCTCGTGCAGCTCCGGGCCGATCTTGCGTACGTCGTCGACGTCCACGATGTCGACCCGGCCGCCGCCCTCCGGCCCCGCCCGGCGGGGGTCGATGCCGGCCCGGGGTACGTCGATCGTCCACTCGGTCGTCCAGGTGGCCGGTCCGAAGCCGTAGCGGCCGTAGATCGGGTACTCGGCGGCGATCAGGGTCGCCACGACCTCCCCGCGCTCCTTCGCGGCCGCCAGGTCCTGGGCCATCATCCGGGTCAGCAGGCCGCGACGGCGGTGGGTGGCGGTGACGGTGACGTTGGAGATGGCGTCGGCGGGAACGGTCGCGCCGCCCACGGCCGTGAGCTCCTGCGCGAAGGACCGGAACGTCGCCACGCACCGGCCCGCGTCGAAGGCACCGAGGGTGCGCGACGGCTCGATGTACGTGCGCCGGCCGGCGATCTCGGCGTCGGAGACACTGGGCGGACGCAGGAAGCCGGTGTTCAGGGCGCGGACCCAGTCGGGGATCTCGGCGTCGGTGATGGGACGTACGTCGATCTCGGGGCTGGCGGCAGTCATGGGTTGACAGTAGGGGGGCCGGGGGCGGGATGTCGCGGTGTTTTCCTCGCCCCACCGTCACGCCCCCGCTGGGGGCTTCTCCGCCGGGGTCAGAAGGCCGCCCGGATCTCCCCCACCTGCCGGCCACCGCCCAGCAGCGGGGCGTGCCCGATGCGTTCGAGCACCGGGGCGTCCAGGCCCATCAGGGTCAGGGCGCGGGCCAGGACCGGGCCCAGGGTCCTCGTCCCGCCGTCGTCGATCTTGAAGGCAAGGGCGCGGCCGTCCGGGAGGGCGGCGGCCTGGACGGCCTCCGCGCCCATCTTGGACAGGGTGCCCGGGACCTCCCGCATCAGCCAGGTGTCGGGGCGGCGGGTGCCGGCGACGTACTCGGGATGGGCGCGCATGGCGTCCGCGACACGGCGCTCGGGGGTGCCGGGCGCGGCGAGGACGAAGGCGCGGTAGGCGCGGGCCAGGCCCGTCAGGCTGATCGCCGTCAGCGGCGCGCCGCAGCCGTCCGTGCCGACCGCCGCCACCGGCTCGCCCGCCGCCTCCTCCACAACGGTGTGGATGAGCCGCTGGAGCGGGTGCGCGGGGTCGAGGTACGACTCCAGCGGCCAGTCGCGCAGCGCGCACGCCGCCAGCATCGCGGTGTGCTTGCCCGAGCAGTTCATCACCACCCGGTCGCGCACCGACCCGGCGGCCAGGTAGGTCTCCTTCTCCTCCGGGTCCAGCGGCAGGTCCGGCGGGCACTGCAACTGCGCCGGGGTCAGCCCGTGCTCGCCGAGCATCTTGTGGACGAGGTCCCGGTGGAAGACCTCCCCGGAGTGGCTGGCCGCCGCGAGCGCCAGACGCTCACCGGCCAGGTCGAGCCCGGCGCGCAGCACCCCCGCCGCCTGCATCGGCTTGTTGGACGAGCGCGGGAAGACCGGCGCGCTCACGTCCCCCGTCGCGAACTCCACCGAACCGTCCGCGCCCAGCACCACCAGGCTGCCCCGGTGCCGCCCCTCCACGAACCCCGAACGCACCACCTCGGCAAGCACGGGCGGCACCGCCTCCGACGCGCCGGACGCGGACGCCGGGTCGGAGGAGGGGACGGCGGAGGGGACTGTGGACGCGGACATCGGCGGTGGCCTTCCGGGCGACAGGCGGAACAGACGGAGCAGGCGAGAACAAGGGAAACCTGCTCCCCACGCCGGTCCCGGGGTCTCCGCGGCCGTCGCGTCAGACGAGCAGGTCGTCGACTTGTGCTTCCCCTTCACGGTACCTGCGGGCGATCTCCGTGCCGCATCCGTCGGCCGTGCGCTGCAACTGCTGCCGCCGCCCGGACACCTGCTGCTCGTACCGCACCAGCCGCCCCATCGCCGCGCCCAACTCCCGGTCGGTACGCGCCCCGAGGTCCGACAGCTCGACCTCGGCGAGCATCTGGGCGGCCAGCTGCCGGTACTCCTCCCCCTGCGGTGTGCCGAGCGTCACATGCCGCGCGGAGGAGCGCTGCCGGGCGGGCGCGTCCTTGAGGATCTCCGCGAGCCGCTCGACGACGGACCCCTGCTCGGGCGCGGGCACCTGCCCGGCGCCCAGCACGGACTCCGGCCCGCGCCGGGCCAGCTCCGCGCGCAGGATGTCGATCCGCCCCTGAAGCAGCCTCCGTACGTAGCTCAGATCGGCCTCGTCCCGCTGCGCCTGCCGGCGCAGGGCGCGCAGCTCCGGCAGGCTCAGCACGCTCAGGTCGGGATGCCGGGCGTACCCCGTGTTCGAAGAGCTGGGCTCCGGGTCCACAGCGGGCGGCCCGGGGCTGTCGGTGCGCTGCACGGGCGGCCGGTGGGCCTCGGCGACGTCCGCGAGGATCGGCGAGGCCGCCGCCGGGTGCCGCTCGGTACTCGATGTGCTCATGGCGCCTCAACCGTCCCCTCGACCGGCGTGTACGACAGCATCGTGCCACCCTGAGTGGCCAGTATGTGACCGAGTGCCCCCGATCAGCCCCGGATGGGGGGTTACGGAGCTGAAAGAAGCACGATATGGCCCCTCCGCGGCACCCGGACGGCCGAGGGGCATCATGGTCGGCATGCGTGCAGTGGTGCAGAGGGTGGACGGCGCAAGCGTCGTCGTGGACGGCGAGACGGTGGGGGCCATCGAGGGCGAGGGGCTGTGCGTCCTCGTCGGGGTCACCCACGAGGACACCAAGGAGAAGGCGGCCCAGCTGGCCCGCAAGCTCTGGTCGATCCGCATGCTGCACGACGAGAGGTCGTGCAGCGACACCGGCGCCCCGCTGCTGGTCATCAGCCAGTTCACGCTCTACGGCGACGCCCGCAAGGGCCGCCGCCCCACCTGGAACGCGGCCGCGCCCGGCGAGGTCGCCGAGCCGCTGGTGGACGAGGTGGTCGCGCAGTTGCGCTCCCTGGGCGCGACGGTCGCTACGGGCCGCTTCGGCGCGCGGATGCGGGTGTCGCTGACGAACGACGGCCCGTTCACCGTCCTGCTGGAGATGTGAGCCGGGGGTCCTGCCGGAGATGTGAGCCCGCAGATGTGGCCTCGTGGAGGCTACGGCTCCACGACCACTTCCTGCGCCGCCGCCGTCTCGCCGGCCATCAGACGTGCGTCCACCGGCACGTTCCGCTTGACCAGTGCCAGCGCGACCGGGCCGAGCTCGTAGTGCCGTACGGACGTGGTGATGAAGCCGATCTTGCGGCCGTCCGGGCCCTCGTCGGCGAGGCGGATCCCGGTGCCGGGCACCGGCAGGTGGACCTCGCTGCCGTCGAGGTGCAGGAAGACCAGGCGGCGCGGCGGCTTGCCCAGGTTCTGCACCCGGGCCACGGTCTCCTGACCGCGGTAGCAGCCCTTCTGGAGGTGCACCGCCGTGCCGATCCAGCCCAGCTCGTGCGGGATGGTGCGGTGGTCGGTCTCGAAGCCGAGCCGGGGCCGGTGCTGCTCGACGCGCAGGGCCTCGTAGGCGAGGATCCCGGCCGGCGGGCCGGCCTGGACCGCGTAGGCCTCCAGGTCCGCGCGGGGCAGGAAGAGGTCGCGGCCGTAGGCGGTCTCCCGCACGACGACCCCTTCGGGCGCGTCGGCGATCGAACCGGCCGGCAGGTGCACGACGGCGAAGTCGGCGGTCCGGTCGGCGACCTCGACCCGGTAGAAGAATTTCATCGACTCCAGGTAGGCGATCAGCGCCTCCTGGGTGCCGGGCTCCACATGGGCCCAGACCGTCTCGCCGTCGTCGACCAGGTAGAGCGCGTGCTCGATGTGGCCGTGCGCGGACAGGATCAGCGCCTCGGTGGCCTGGCCGGCGGGCAGCTCGCTGACGTGCTGGGTGAGCAGCAGGTGCAGCCAGCTCAGCCGGTCCTCGCCGGAGACGGTGACGACACCGCGGTGCGAGAGGTCGACGAATCCGGTGCCGTCCGCGAGGGCACGCTGCTCGCGGAACAGGTCGCCGTAGTGGGCGGCGACGCCTTCGTCCACGCCCTCGGCCGGGACGGCGCCGGGCAGGGACAGCAGGGGGCTCTTCATGAACACAAGCCTACGACTCTGTACTTGGACTCCTGCCGGCCGAGGCGCCCAAAGCCGCCGCGGCCGTTCGCACGCACTCCGCGCACCGCCCGAAGATCGCGAAGTGCTTCATGTCCGTGTCGAAGCCGAACTGCTCCCGCAGCTTCGCGGTGAACTCGGCCGCCACCGACAGGTCCGCCTCGATGACGTTCGTGCAGTCCCGGCAGACCAGATGGATGTGGTGGTGCCGGTCCGCCAGGTGGTACGTCGGCGCGCCGTGCCCCAGATGGGCGTGGCTGACCAGCCCGAGCTCCTCCAGGAGCTCCAGGGTGCGGTACACGGTGGAGATGTTGACCCCCGACGCGGTCTTCCTCACCTCGCCGAGGATGTCGTCGGGTGTCGCGTGCTCCAGGCTGTCGACGGCTTCGAGCACGAGTTGCCGCTGCGGGGTCAGCCGGTAGCCACGCTGCCGCAGATCGCTCTTCCAGTCGGTGCTCACCACACCCCAAGTCTAGGGTCTTTCGTTTGGATCGGTCCGGCATGATCCAAACGAGAGACCCTGGGGCTGTGACCCGCCCGGGCTCACTTGAAGAAGGCGATGCCGTCGTCCGGGAGGTCGTCCGGGAGGGCCTTGGCCCAGCGCTCGACCTGCTCGGGGGTGACGACCTTCTTCAGGTGGGCGGACATGTAGGGGCGCAGCTCGACCTCGGGGGTCTGCTTCTCGCCGACCCACATGAGGTCGCTCTTGACGTAGCCGTACAGCCGCTTGCCGCCGGTGTAGGGGCGGGAGGCGGCGGTCCGGGCGACCGCGTCGGTGGCCAGCTCGATCTGCGGCTTCTTGTGGGCCAGCTCGCCGTACCAGATCTCGATGACGCCGTCGTCGCGGGTCATCGTGACCTCGACCTTGCGGTCGGCGTCGATCCGCCAGAAGCCGGACTCGGACTCCAGCGGCTTCACCTTGTTGCCGTCGTTGTCCAGCACCCAGGTGCGGGAGTGGTACTCCAGGAAGTCCCGGCCGTCGTGGGTGAAGCTGAGCTCCTGGCCGAAGTTGCACTTCTCGGCGCCCGGGAAGTCGTGCACGCCGGCACCGGCCCAGTCGCCGAGCAGGAAGGCGAGGGGGACCAGGTCCTTGTGGAGGTCGGACGGGATCTCGATCATGAGCAGCTGTTCCTGGATGTCGTCGTCAGCGCTGGCCCTGGTACAGCTTCTTCACGGTCAGGTAGGCGAAGGCGAGAACGCCGACGCAGACCAGGACCAGCAGGGTTTCGAAGAAGATCTCCACGGGGTGCTCCTTGTTGAGCGCGGTGCGGTACGTACGTACACAGGGCCGGACCCCAGCTTAGTCGGCCGGGGCCCGGCCCTCCCTGCGGGTGCTCCGCGACGGGCGTCAGCCGAGCAACTGACTCTGAAGGGTCACGGTCTGCTGGAAGGGGGCGGCATCGGCGCTGCGGTGCCCTTGCGGGACTGGACGATCACGCCGATGGTGTCACCGGCCGAGAGGTACGCCTGCCTGACCTGCTCGGCGCCGTACGGCTTGCTCTCCACGTAGGGGTTGCTCTCGACGTCGTCGACCTCCGCGCGCGGCGGGAAGTCCTCGTCCCGCTCGGACACGTCGGCGCCGCGCACCGGGTAGGACGGGGAGCTGTGGTTCGTCAGCTTCGCGGTGAACAGTTCGTCCGCGACGGCCGCGGTATTGAACTGGAGCAGGTAGATCCGGGTGCGGGTGCCGTCCGGTGTGGTCCAGCCGCGGGCGGTGATGTGCCGCAGGCCGTAGTCGGTCAGCAGCTGTGCGATCGTGCCGCGTTCCGTCTCGTCGGCGTACTGGGCGAGGAACGTCTTCGTCGGCAGCCAGCCGTACTTGCCGCGCAGTGCCGCGTCGGCCTTGGCGCCCTCGGGGGCGGGCAGCAGCAGCTTGCGCAGGTCCGCGTAGTGGGCGCCGGCCTTGTCGGGGTCGGCGAACGGCGCGGGGCTGCCGGACTGCAGCGGCGGCCTGACGAGGGTCGGATAGTCCCAGCGCCCGTCCGACTCGGTCGCGAGGCCCGGTACGTCGGTGCGCTCCATGCGGGTGATGCCGTACGCGGCGGACGCGCCGACGGCCCCGAAGACCACCACGGCGGCGGTCCACCGCAGGACGCGTTGCCGCCCCCTGGTGCTCACACCGAAGCCCGCTCCCGCACCTCACCACACTGTGATGACTCTGCTCGCGGGCCTACTAACCTTCCTCACATGGCGAAGAAGCTCGTGATCAAAGTGACAGCCGGGACCGACGCGCCCGAGCGTTGCTCCCAGGCGTTCACCGTCGCCTCCGTGGCCGTGGCCAGCGGAGTCGACGTGTCCTTGTGGCTGACCGGGGAGTCCTCGTGGTTCGCGCTGCCGGGGCGGGCCGCCGAGTTCGAACTGCCGCACGCGGCCCCGCTGCCGGATCTGCTGGACGCGATCCTGGCGGGCGGCCGGGTCACCCTGTGCACGCAGTGCGCGGCCCGCCGGGACATCACGGAGAAGGACGTCATCGAGGGCGTACGGATCGCGGGCGCGCAGGTCTTCGTCCAGGAGACCCTGGGGGAAGAGACGCAGGCGCTCGTCTACTGAACTGACCGATCTGCTGAACGAACCGATGGGCGCCCTCGGGAGCTACCGCCGCTTCTTGCCGTCCAGCTCGTCCCACCACTCGTCGGACTTGGGATCGCCGGACGGGTCGTCCCACCAGCGGTCCTCGGGCCCGCGCCGGTTGGCGACCATGGCCGCGACCGGCGGGATCACCATGGCGACCAGGCACATGCCGACGGCCGCGGTAACCGACCAGATGCGCACGACACCCCACGCCAGGACGAACAGCCCGATGCAGACACCCATCATGGCGAAGTACACATGCCGACGTCGTGCGTACATGCCTCCAGGGTAGGTCCGCACGAGCCTGCCGTGCCGGGGCGGGAACGCCGGAAGGGCCGCACCCCGGGTGTCCAACCCGCGGGGTGCGGCCCTTCGGCCGTACCGTGCCCAGACCGCTCAGGCCGCTCAGACCGCGATCGCGACCTCCGCGAGGCAGCCCTGCTGGGCGACGACCGTGCGGTCGGCGCTGGCGCCGGGGACGAGGGCGCGGACGGTCCAGGTGCCCTCGGCCGCGTAGAACCGGAACTGGCCCGTGGCGGAGGTGGGGACCTCCGCGGTGAACTCGCCGGTCGAGTCCAGCAGACGGACGTAGCCCGTCACCGGCTCGCCGTCGCGGGTCACCTGACCCTGGATCGTCGTCTCACCGGGCTTGATCGTCGAGGCGTCCGGGCCGCCGGCCTTCGCTCCACACATGTGCTTCTCCAGAGGTTCGATGAGGTCGAAACGGTCTGAACCGTCTTGCTTACTTGCCGGCGCCGAGCTCGATCGGCACGCCCACCAGGGAGCCGTACTCGGTCCAGGAGCCGTCGTAGTTCCTGACGTTCTGCACGCCGAGCAGCTCGTGCAGCACGAACCAGGTCAGCGCGGAGCGCTCACCGATGCGGCAGTAGGCGATGGTGTCCTTGGCCAGGTCGACGTCCTCCTTGACGTAGAGCTCCTTGAGCTCCTCGTCGGACTTGAAGGTGCCGTCGTCGTTGGCGTTCTTCGACCAGGGGATGTTCTTCGCGGTCGGGACGTGGCCCGGGCGCTGGGACTGCTCCTGCGGCAGGTGGGCCGGGGCGAGCAGCTTGCCGGAGAACTCGTCGGGCGAGCGGACGTCGACCAGGTTCTGCACACCGATGGCCTGCACCACGTCGTCGCGGAAGGCGCGGATGGAGGCGTCCTGCGGCTTGGCCTTGTACTCGGTCCTCGGGCGCTCCGGCACGTCGGTGCCGTCGACCAGCTCGCGGGCGTCCAGCTCCCACTTCTTGCGGCCGCCGTCGAGGAGCTTGACGTTCTCGTGGCCGTACAGCTTGAAGTACCAGTAGGCGTACGAGGCGAACCAGTTGTTGTTGCCGCCGTAGAGGATCACCGTGTGGTCGTTGGCGATGCCCTTGTCCGACAGGAGCTTCTCGAAGCCGGCCTGGTCGATGAAGTCACGTCGGACCGGGTCCTGGAGGTCCTGGGTCCAGTCGATCCGGATGGCGTTCTTGATGTGGTTCTTGTCGTACGCGGACGTGTCCTCGTCCACCTCGACGATGGCGATGCTCGGGTCGTCCAGGTGTTCCTGGACCCAGTCGGCGTCGACCAGGACGTCGCTGCGGCTCATGCTCAATCTCCTCCGGGGCAGGTACGGCGGGGCGTGCGAGTGCGAGGGGGCGCGCGGGTACGCGTTCGGATGCCGGCGTACACGGCGTGCGGGCGGGCCCCGGGTCGTTACGGGGCGGGGGATACGGGAGAGGGCTCCCGCTCAGGAAGGGCGACAGAGCATGGCGGCAACGCGGCACAGGTCCACTGCCCGCCGCTTCGTGAGATCCGCCTGTCGCTGCATGGGGTCGATCGTAGGTAGGGACGGGCGGGCATGTCACCGGCGTGTCGGATATTGAGACATGATCGTCCGAGATGTGGGAAGGAGGGAGCGTTCGGGTCGTCGCCGTACGACCTCCGGGCGCTCGCGTCCCTTCTCGGCCGTGCAGACATCTGCGGTGCGGACGAGGGCGTCTCGCCAGTCGGACAATCCTTCGTTCACCGCATGTCTACCCGGCCAGCTTGACGTCCGAACCCTTCAGCGTGATCTCGACACCGTCCGCGGCCGCCCGGACCGAGTCCAGCTCCACCCCGGCGGGGAGCCGGTCGATCGCCTGCTGGAAGTCCGTGATCGACCGGACCCGGCCCTCGGGGAGCCGCACGCCACCGACCATGGGCAGGTTGTCGGCGCGCACCTCCACCTTGTTGCCCCGCACGGCGGCCGAGCTGAGCAGGGAGAGCGTCCTGCGCTGCTTGATGCCCAGCACCGTGGCCTCGACCTCGACGTCGACCTTGATCTTGCCGTCACCGCCGTCGGACAGGCCGACCACATGGGCGGTGACGCCGGGGGCGACCTGGGCGGAATCGGACTTCGCGGCCTTGAGCAGCTGGTCGTAGGCGATGGTCGCGGTGCCGGTGGCGGTGGCGGCGGTGGCGGAGCCGTAGTCGCCGGAGAACCGCACGCCCCTCATGTCCGCCGAGAGGTCGTCGATGCGGATCTTCCGGGCGCCGTTGCCGGTGGCCACCTCGTAGTCCTTGATGCCGACCTCGACGTCGTCCAGCTCGCCGCTCGCCAGCTGGGTCAGGTAGGGGAAGCCCTTGATGGACACGTCGGGGGTGCTCGCCAGGTTCTCGGTCGCCTTCAGCCGGTCGGCCGCCTGTCCCTCCGCGAGGCGCACCGCGACGCGGTCGACCACCACGAACAGCACGCCCAGGATCATGACGAAGATCAGAAGTATTCGCAGCGCGCGCATGCGGTGATCCCCCTCGGCTCGGCGACCCGACGACCGGCGGGCCGTCAGGCGCGAGGGTAACCCGGCCGCCCGATCCGGCCGGGAAACTGTCGATCACCTGTGACAGGCGGGGCGGGCGCACCGACCCACCGCCGGCGGCCCCAGGCCTGGGGTCTTCCGTTTGGATCAGGGCGGATCAGGGAGCGGGGTTTGGTGCTGGTGGCACCTCCCACGCCCTTCAGACAGTGGGGGAGCACCGCGAGGGGAGGAGGCCGGCAGGGCTCCGCCCTGCCGACCGACGACAACGCGGCTGGGGGTCCCCCCTGCTCGAAGAGCTTGGGGAGCGTTGCCGGACCCCGCGAGCCCGGCATGCTCCAAACGAAAAACCCTAGCCCAGTGCCCGTCCCAGCATCCACACCACCGGTGCCGCGGCCGACAGCGGCAGGGCGACGCCGGCCGTGAAGTGCACGAAGCGCGAGGGGTAGTCGTAGCCGGCGGCGCGGTGTCCGATCAGCGCGCACACCGCGGCGCCCGCGCCGAGCAGGGCGCCCTTGGCGCCCAGGTCCGTCATGCCTCCGACCGCGATGCCCGCGCCCGCCGCCGCGAGCAGCGCGACGACCACCGAGGCCGCCGCGGGCAGCGGCAGCGCCCGCGCCAGGACGGCCACCGCGACCGCCGCCGCGCCGACCGCGACCGCCTCCGGCGGGGCGGCCAGGTAGCCGGTCGCCACGATCGCCAGCGCCGCCGCGGCGACGGTCGCCATCAGGCCGTACATCCGCTCGTCCGGGTCGGCGTGGGAGCGCAGCTGGAGGACGAGGGAGAGCAGCACCCACACCCCGAGCGTGCCCAGGATCGCGGCGGGCGCGTGCTCGCGGCCCGCGGCGAGCACCGCCACGTCCGCGGCGAGCGCGCCCGCGAAGCCGAGGGCGATGCCCTGCCGGGCGGGCCACATGCCGTTCAGCCGGAACCAGCCCGCGGCCGTCACCCCCTGGAGCAGGACCAGCGGCACGAGCAGCCCGTAGACGCCGAGCTCCGCCGTACCGGCCAGCAGCAGCCCCAGCAGCGCCGTGAGCGCGGCCGGCTGCATTCCGGGCTCGATGATCGGCGAGCGTCCCTCGGCACGGGCCCGCTGAGCGTCGGTGATCCGGGCGTTGCCGGCGAGGGTGGCGGGACCGTAGTCGGGCCCGTCCCCGGCGGGTTCGGCAGCCGTCGCGGCGGCGGCCGGGGCGGCAGCCTGCGGCTGCGGCGCGTGATGCCCCACCGGGGGCAGGTACGCCGTCTCCGCGGCGGCGGACGAGGCCGGATCCTGCGGCTGCGGCGCGTAGGAAGGCGCCTGCGCGCCATGGCCGCCGCCACCCTGGGCTCCGTGAGACGCGACCGGACCCTGGTGCTGCCCCACCGGGGGCAGGTACGCCGTCTCCGCGGCGGCGGACGAGGCCGGATCCTGCGGCTGCGGCGCGTAGGAAGGCGCCTGCGCGCCATGGCCGCCGCCACCCTGGCCTCCGTGAGACGCGACCGGACCCTGGTGCTGCCCCACCGGGGGCAGGTACGCCGTCTCCGCGGCGGCGGCCGGTGGCCGGGCGTGCGTCTGGCTGTCCCAGGTTCGCCCCTGCCACTGCTGCGTGTACTGCTCGGCGGCGTGCGGGTCCTCGTAGGCCTGCTGCTGCGCGGGCCACGCCTGCGGCTGGGCGGGCGGCGGGTAGGCCTGCTGCGCGGCGGGTGCCTGCGGCTGGCCGTGGTGCGGGTACGGCTGCTGCGCGGCGGGTTCCTGCGGCTGGCCGTGGTGCGGGTACGGCTGCTGCGCGGCGGGTTCCTGCGGCTGGCCGTGGTGCGGGTACGGCTGCTGCGCGGCGGGCTGCTGGGGGTACTGCCCCGCGTACGGGTCGTACCCGCTGTAGGGGTTGTCGTACGACGACCCGGGAGGCCCCTCATACGGCCGGTCGGTCATCGCTCACCCTCCTGCGAACGGGGGGAGCACCTCGACCGTGCCGCCCTCAATCAGCCGTACCGTCTCATGCGCGCGCGTCCCCACCGGGTCACCGTCGATGAGGAACGAGCACCGCCGCAGAACGCGGTCCAGCTCACCGGGGTGCCGCCCGCGCACCGCGTCGAGCATTTCGGCGAGCGTCTCCGCCTCGTACGGCTCCTCGGCGACCCCGGCCGCGGCCTTCGCCGCCGCCCAGTAGCGCACCGTGACCTTTGCCATCCCGTCCCTCGATCACTCGTCCATGAACAGGGTCAGGCTAGCCCGCCTGTGCGACGGTCCAGCGCGCGATGCGGTGCAGGAGTTCGTCGGCGGCGGCGTTCTCGGCGTGGCCCATGCCGGGCTCCAGCCACAGTTCGCCGTGGTCACCGGCGGCCGCGGCCAGCATCCGGGGGTGGTCGAGGGGGAAGTAGCCGTCCCGGTCGCCGTGCACGATCAGCAGGGGGGTGGGCGCGATGCGTGAGGCCGCCCGGAACGGCGGCAGCGGGACGGGGTCCCAGTCGCGGTGGTGGATGCGGGTGCGCAGCCCGTAGCGGCCGAGCAGGCGGCCCTCGGGGCGCGTGACCAGCCAGTGCAGCCGGCGCATGGGGGCCGTGCCCCGGTAGTACCAGCGCGCGGGCGCGCTGACGGAGACCACGGAGTCCGTACGCGTGTCCGCGCGCCCCTCGTCCGGTGCGGCGTCCTCGGGGCCGCCGTGCAGGGCCGCGTGCCGCAGCACCACCGAGCCGCCCATGGAGAAGCCGACGGTCGCCACGCGCGCGTGCCCGAACCCGCGCGCCCAGGCCACCGCCGCCGCCAGGTCGAGCACCTCGCGGTCGCCGACGGTCGAGCGCCCGCCGGAGGCCCCGTGGCCGCGGAAGGAGAAGGTGACCACGGCGCCGTAGCGCGCCAGGGCCCGCGCCACCCGGCGCACGTGCGGCCGGTCCAGGTCGCCGGTGAAACCGTGTGCGATC
Source organism: Streptomyces sp. NPDC001292 (assembly GCF_042896465.1). Taxonomy (NCBI): domain Bacteria; kingdom Bacillati; phylum Actinomycetota; class Actinomycetes; order Kitasatosporales; family Streptomycetaceae; genus Streptomyces; species Streptomyces sp. NPDC001292. Next base: position 33,629 of record NZ_JBIAXG010000010.1, on the reverse strand, counting down.
ACGAACACGAGGTCGGCGCGGCCGCCGCCGGAGGCGTCGTGCGCGGCCGCACACGGCTCGTACACGGCGTCGAGCGCCACCCCGTCCGCCGTGCGCAGGAACGTCCTGACCACGCCCCCGACGCCCGTGCCCGGCGGTGTCCCGTCCCCCGGAACGCCCGTCGAACGCGCCACACGACCTGCCGATCCCGACCTCATATCGGCTATTCTGCTGCGAAGAGGACTCGGGCAGCGCAGCCCCCGGGTCCTTTTGTGCTTTCGGGAGCGTTGTATACGGCGCGGGAAACCGCAGGTGTACGGCCCGTCGATCGCGCAGTGGGCAGGGACCCGAGGAGGAACCAGACGCCATGGACGAGCGAACGGTGCACGCACATACGACGACGGCCCGGGCATGGGGGTCCCCCCTGCGCGAGCACGGCCGGGAGCCCGGGGGAGGGGCGCGATGAGTTCGCTGCTGCTGCTGACCAACGCCCTCCAGCCGTCGGCCGAGGTGCTCCCCGCCCTCGGCCTGCTGCTGCACAACGTGCGGGTGGCTCCGGCGGAGGGGCCCGCGCTCGTGGACACCCCGGGCGCCGACGTCGTCCTGGTCGACGGGCGGCGCGACCTGCCGCAGGTGCGCGGCCTGTGCCGGCTGCTGCGCTCCACCGGCCTCGGCTGCCCGCTGATCCTCGTGGTGACCGAGGGCGGCCTCGCGGCCGTCACCGCCGACTGGGGCATCGACGACGTGCTCCTGGACACCGCGGGACCCGCCGAGGTGGAGGCCCGCCTCCGGCTGGCGATGGGCCGCCAGCAGATCGTCAACGACGACTCCCCCATGGAGATCCGCAGCGGCGACCTGTCCGTGGACGAGGCGACCTACAGCGCCAGGCTCAAGGGCCGGGTGCTGGACCTCACCTTCAAGGAGTTCGAGCTGCTGAAGTACCTCGCGCAGCACCCGGGCCGCGTCTTCACCCGCGCCCAGCTGCTCCAGGAGGTCTGGGGCTACGACTACTTCGGCGGCACCCGGACCGTCGACGTCCACGTGCGGCGGCTGCGGGCCAAGTTCGGCCCCGAACACGAATCGCTGATCGGGACTGTCCGCAATGTCGGTTACCGATTCGTTACCCCCGAGAAGGCCGACCGCGCCGCGGACACCGCGGACGAGAAGAAGGCCGGGGCCGCCCGGCCAAAGCCGGAGAATCCGGACACCGTGGCGAGGCGGGCCCGCGCGGAGAGGTGAGACGCGCTCCCACGGGCATGTCTCACGGACGTCCACGCTCCGGTACGCCCTGCCGGGAGCGGATCCATCCGCGTAGACTCCGCGCGTGGCCAAGGTGACTCGGGACGACGTGGCGCGGCTGGCAGGGACATCGACTGCCGTCGTCAGCTATGTGATCAACAACGGACCCCGGCCGGTCGCCCCGGCCACCCGCGAGCGAGTCCTCGCCGCGATCAAGGAGCTGGGGTACCGGCCCGACCGGGTCGCCCAGGCCATGGCCTCGCGGCGCACCGACCTCATAGGCCTGATCGTCCCGGACGCCCGCCAGCCCTTCTTCGGGGAGATGGCGCACGCCGTGGAGTGGGCCGCCGCCGAGCGCGGAAAGATGGTCCTCGTCGGCAACTCCGACTACGTGGGCGAGCGCGAGGTCCACTACCTGCGGGCGTTCCTCGGTATGCGCGTCTCCGGCCTGATCCTGGTCAGCCACGCGCTGAACGACCTCGCCGCCGCCGAGATCGAGGCCTGGGACGCCCGGGTCGTGCTGCTGCACGAGCGGCCCGAGGCCATCGACGACGTGGCCGTGGTCACCGACGACCTGGGCGGCGCCCAGCTCGCCGTACGGCACCTGCTGGAGCACGGCTACGACTACGTCGCCTGTGTGGGCGGCACCGCCGAGACGCCCGCCGTGGGCGACCCCGTGTCCGACCACGTCGAGGGCTGGCGGCGCGCCATGGCGGAGGCCGGCATCCCGACGGAGGGACGCCTGTTCGAGGCGCCGTACAACCGCTACGACGCCTACCGGATCGGCCTGGAGATCCTCTCGGGCCCGAACCGTCCTCCGGCGGTCTTCTGCTCCACCGACGACCAGGCGATCGGCCTGCTGCGGGCCGCGCGCGAGCTGCGCATCGACGTCCCCGGCGAGCTCGCGGTCGCGGGTTTCGACGACATCAAGGAGGCGGCGCTGACGGACCCGCCGCTGACGACGGTCGCCTCGGACCGGTCGGCGATGGCCCGGGCGGCGGTGGACCTGGTGCTGGACGACGGGCTGCGGGTCGCCGGCTCGCGCCGGGAGCGGCTGAAGCTGTTCCCGTCGCGGCTGGTGGTGCGCAGGTCCTGCGGCTGCGCCTAGCCTCTCCCCCGCTTCGCAGCTCCTCGGCTCCCCGCCGCGGGGCCTCTCCCGAGGAACGTACTTATATCGGGCATACGAGGTTCTGTCGGGCTTCTCAGCGGGGACTCAGGAAGCTCTCATGATCCCGGGACACTCTCAATGTCATGAGCGAGAGCATCCGCCGCAGCGGCGAGTACGAACACCCCCAGGGTGACGGGAAGGCCCCGGCCGCCGACTCCGTGCAGTCGGCGGACCAGGGGCAGGCCTCCGCCCCGGTGAATCCGGAGTGGCCGCCCCCGCCGCCGTACGCCCCCGCGCAGCCGTTCGCGGCCGGGTCGGGCGCCTACGGCGGTCAGGGCGGCGGTGGCACCGCCGCCTTCCCTGCCGTCCCGGCGGGAGCCGCGCACGCCTCCGCGTCGCGCAAGCGCGCCAGGGGCCCGCTCGCCCTGCTCGCCGCGGTGGCGATCGCCTCGGCCGTGGTGGGCGGCGGTACCGCGTTCGCCTTCCAGGAGCTGACCGGCACGGACACGGTCGCCTCCAGCAGCACCACCACCAACGTGGTGGCCTCCAGTCAGCGCGGCAGCATCGCCGCGATCGCCAAGGCGGTCACCCCGAGCGTCGTCGAGATCAACGCCACCCTCGACAACGGCACGTCCACCGGCTCCGGCGTGATCGTCACCGGCGACGGCGAGGTCGTCACCAACAACCACGTCATAGCGGGCGCCTCCTCGATCAAGGTGCGCACCAGCGACGGCACCTCGTACACCGCGCAGGTCGTGGGCACCGACAGCTCCAAGGACCTCGCCCTGATCAAGCTGCGGGACGCCTCCGGCCTCAAGGCGGCGGCCCTCGGCAACTCCGACGGGCTGACGGTCGGCGACCAGGTCGTCGCGATCGGCTCCCCGGAAGGCCTGACCGGCACCGTCACCAGCGGTATCGTCTCCGCCCTGCACCGGAACGTGACGGTCTCCACCAACGAGAACCAGGGGCAGGGCGACGGCGGCTGGCCCTTCCAGTTCGGCGGCCGCCAGTTCAACGGCGACACCGGCTCCTCCACCACCACCTACCAGGCGATACAGACCGACGCGTCCCTCAACCCGGGCAACTCCGGGGGCGCGCTGATCGACGCGAGCGGGAACGTCGTCGGCATCAGCTCGGCGATGTACTCGGCCGCGTCGGCCTCGGACTCGTCCAACGCCGGCAGCGTCGGCCTCGGCTTCGCCATCCCGATCAACACCGTCAAGTCCGACCTCGCCACACTGCGCTCCGGCTCCCAGAGCTGAGGCGCGGCACCGGCAGGCGCCCGGACAGCGTCCGGCACCGTTCGACAAAGGAGTACGACATGATCCAGCACGTTGTGCACGAGACGACGGACACCCTCGACGTGACCGCCCCCGCCGGCTTCACCCTGGCCCGCGCCGTCGCCAAGGAACTGCACGGCCCGGCGCACCGCGTTCCCGAGGCCGTCGCGGTCCCCCAGCTAATGGGCCTGCGCACCTCCGCCGAACGCCCGCACCGGCACAAGGTGCCGCTGCGGCGGATCACGGCGATCGCGGCCTGAGCTGCGGCGCGCGACCCGCGCGCCGCACCCCGCCGCACCGAAACATGCGAGGCTGAGAGCGTCCAGCCCGGGGCCGACCGGCCCCCGCGGCCCCAGCGACCCGAGGAACGACGACCGATGAGTCCCGCCGATGGCGACCGTGATCCCCAGCGCATCCTGATCGTCGACGACGAGCCGGCGGTACGCGAAGCACTCCAGCGCAGCCTCGCCTTCGAGGGGTACGAGACCGAGGTCGCCGTGGACGGCGCGGACGCGCTGGGCAAGGCGGCCTCGTACCAGCCCGACCTGGTCGTCCTCGACATCCAGATGCCGCGGATGGACGGCCTGACCGCCGCCCGCCGCATCCGGGGCGCCGGAGACACCACCCCCATCCTGATGCTGACCGCCCGCGACACGGTCGGCGACCGGGTCACCGGCCTGGACGCCGGGGCGGACGACTACCTGGTCAAGCCCTTCGAGCTGGACGAGCTGTTCGCCCGCATCCGGGCACTGCTGCGCCGCAGCACCTACGCGGCGGCCGTGGCGGGCGCGGCCCAGGAGGACCAGGCTCTCACCTTCGCCGACCTGCGCATGGACCTCGCCACCCGCGAGGTCACGCGCGGCGGCCGGCAGGTGGAACTGACCCGCACGGAGTTCACCCTGCTGGAGATGTTCATGGCCCATCCCCGCCAGGTGCTCACCCGCGAGCAGATCCTCAAGGCGGTCTGGGGCTTCGACTTCGAACCCTCGTCGAACTCCCTCGACGTCTACGTCATGTACCTGCGCCGCAAGACCGAGGCCGACGGCGAACCCCGCCTCGTGCACACGGTGCGCGGGGTGGGGTACGTACTGCGGCAGGGCGGCGCGGAGTGAAGAAGGCGCTGCGTCGTTTCCGCGCGCTGCCGATCCGCTCCCGGCTGGCGCTGCTGGTGGCGGCGGCGGTGGCGTTCGCGGTGGCGGCGGTCTCCCTCACCTGCTGGTTCATCGTCCAGGGAAAGCTGTACGACGAGGTCGACAGCCGGCTCGCGAGCTACGGCAGGGTGACCGCCACCACGGCTTCGGCGATGGCGGCCAACTGCTCGCAGACGACGGACGACTCGCCGGGCGACATGCAGCGCTCGTATCTCTACGTGCAGTTGGTGACGGCCCAGGGCAAGTTCTGCGTGGACAGCCGGTCCCCGGGCGTCATCAAGGTCACGGCCCTGGACAAGGAGGTGGCCGCCGACCCCGATGTGCGCGAGCGCACCTTCCACACCACCACCGACACCCAGGGCAACAACGTCCGCGTGGTGATCGTCGCCGTCCCGACGGGCCCCGGCCCCAACGCCCAGGCGTACCCGGGCATCGCCTTCATGCTCGGCCTCTCCCTGAAGGACACCGAGAACACCCTCAACGACCTGGCCCTGCTGCTCCTCTTCGTCTCCGGCGTGGGAGTCTTCGGCGCCGGAGCCGCCGGCCTCGCCGTGGCCCGCGCCGGGCTGCGCCCCGTGGACAAGCTCACCGAGGCGGTGGAGCACGTGGCGCGCACCGAGGACCTGACGATCCGCATCCCCGTGGAGGACGACAGCGAGGACGAGATCGCCCGCCTGTCCCACTCCTTCAACTCCATGACCTCCGCCCTGGCCAGTTCCCGGGACCTTCAGCAGCAGCTGATCGCGGACGCCGGTCACGAACTGCGCACCCCGCTCACCTCACTGCGGACGAACATCGAACTCCTCACCCGCAGCGAGGAGACGGGCCGCCCGCTCCCCGAGGCCGACCGCAAGGCACTGCTCACCTCGGTCAAGGCGCAGATGACCGAACTGTCCTCCCTGATCGGCGACTTGCAGGAGCTGTCGCGCTCGGACGGGCAGCGGGGGGAACGCGTCCAGGTGATCGCCTTCCAGGACACCGTGGAGGCGGCGCTGCGCCGCGCCCGGCTGCGCGGCCCGGAGCTGACCATAACGGCGGACCTGGACCCCTGGTACGTACGGGCGGAGCCGTCCGCGCTGGAGCGGGCGATCGTCAACGTCCTCGACAACGCGGTGAAGTTCAGCCCCGAGGGCGGCACGATCGACATCGTCCTGGAACAGGGCGTCCTCACCGTCCGCGACCACGGGCCCGGCATCCCCGCGGACGAACTCCCCCACGTCTTCGACCGCTTCTGGCGCTCCCCGAGCGCCCGTGCCCTGCCCGGCTCGGGGCTCGGCCTGTCCATCGTCGCCCGCACCGTCCAGCGGGCGGGCGGCGAGGTCACCCTGACTCCGGCCGAGGGCGGCGGCACGGTGGCGACCGTACGGCTGCCGGGCGCGCCCGTTCCGCCCCCGGAGGCGCCCGGCGTCGCCTGAGGCTCGGTGAAGGCCCGCTCACTCCCAGGGGAACCCCTTACCCTCATATCCATGACCAGCGACGACACCGCACCGACCGCCCGCTCCCTGGAGACCCTCGCCGAGCTCACACCGGACCGGGCCGAAGCCGTACTCGGGCTGCTGGAGGCGGCTGCCCGAGCCGACGGACGGCAGGCGGTGTCCGAGCAGGGCCGGCTCCAGTTGCGGGGCGGAGCCCGCGAGGGGGTGTCCCATCTGCTGCTGACCGTCGACGGCGAACTCGTCGGCTACGCGCAGCTGGAGGACACCGATCCGGTGGAGGCGCCCGCCGCCGAGCTGGTCGTGCATCCGGCGCACCGCGGGCGCGGGCACGGGCGGGCGCTCGGGGCCGCGCTGCTGGCCGCGTCCGGCAAACGGCTGCGGGTGTGGGCGCACGGGGGGCAGTCCGCCGCGCGGCATCTGGCCCAGGTCCTCGGGCTCACCCTGTTCCGCGAACTGCGGCAGATGCGGCGGCCGTTGACGGACCTCGACCTTCCCGAGCCGGCGCTGCCGGAGGGCGTGACGGTACGGACCTTCGTGCCCGGCCGGGACGACGCCGCATGGCTCGCCGTGAACGCGGAGGCGTTCGCGCACCACCCCGAGCAGGGCTCCCTCACCCAGCGCGACCTGGACGACCGCACGGCGCAGCCGTGGTTCGACCCGCAGGGGTTCTTCCTCGCCGAGCGCGAAGGCCGGCTGGTCGGCTTCCACTGGACCAAGGAGCACCGGGAGGAACGCCTCGGCGAGGTGTACGTCCTCGGTGTCCGCCCCGGTGCCCAGGGCGGCGGCCTCGGCAAGGCCCTCACCCTGATCGGCCTGCGCCACCTGGCCACGCAGGGCCTGCCGACGGCGATGCTGTACGTCGACGCCGACAACAAGGCGGCGGTCTCCGTCTACGAACGCCTGGGCTTCACGACATACGAAACCGACCTGATGTACCGCACAGAAACCTGACAGACCCCGCCCCCGGCCACCCCGCAAACCACCGGCACGCCCCCGTACGCCCACCATCCACGGCCGGCCGACCACCGCCTGCGGGCCGCGCCGCCCGCCTCGTCCGTCATCCCCGCCCGTGGGCTGCCCACCGCCCGCGCGCCCCCCACCGAGCAACCGCGCGCCCGCCGCATCCGTCCCCCGGCACCCAGGCGGGCCACCACCGGCGTGGCCGCCCTCACCGCCCGCGGGTCCACCGCCCACGCGCTCGCCACCGGCCACCCGCACGCCGACCGGCCACCTCCCACGGACCGGCTGGCCACCTCTCGCGCGCCCCCAGCCACCGACCGGCCAGCCACGACCCGCCGGGTCCGTCCTCCACCGGCGCGGAGGCAGCCCGCCGCGCGCCGCATTCGTCGTCTCGGCCCGTAGGCGGCCGGCCGCCCGCCTCCCACGCGGCCGCCAACCACCGCCCACGCGCCCGCCGCACACCCGCGCGCACCCCACCCGGCCCCCCGCCGTCCCCGAGCCGGTTTCCAGCACCGCGTGCCCCGTGGAGGCCCGTATCGTCCCCGGTGGGCCGCTCCCCGGTGTCCCGCACGTCATGTGGCCGTAACCGTTGGTTCAGACGGTCTTGCGACGCTCGGGCGGTGAAGCCCGCCGCGTCCGAGCCCGAGCCGCCCCGCGAGGGGACCGCCGCCGCGCTCCCGCGCGCGCCTTTCGACGCGCCTGTCCCGCCGCACGCGCGGAAGAATAGGTTCATGAGCCAGCCAGACACCCAGGCAGCGCAGACCCCGCCGGCTCCCACCACCCTCGTGGGAGGCCCAGCGGGCCCCGCCACCGCACAGAACCCGCAGCCCTCCGTGGGCTCCATCGCCGCGCACCGCCCGCACACCGTGGCGGCCACGGTCTCCGACCTGGCACCGGACATCGACGCCGACCTCGACGGATACGTGGAGGCACCGGCCGAGGGGGAACAGCTGCCGCAGGGCCGTTTCCTGGACCGGGAGCGCAGCTGGCTCGCCTTCAACGAGCGCGTTCTCGAACTCGCCGAGGACCCCGCCACGCCCCTGCTGGAGCGCGCGAACTTCCTCGCGATCTTCGCCAGCAACCTGGACGAGTTCTTCATGGTCCGGGTCGCCGGCCTGAAGCGCCGTATCGCCACCGGCGTCGCCACCCAGTCCGCCTCCGGACTGCAGCCGCGCGAGGTGCTGGAGATGATCTGGGCCCGCTCGCGCGAGCTCATGGCCCGGCACGCCGCCTGCTACCACGAGGACGTCGCCCCCGCGCTCGCGGAGGAGGGCATCCACCTGGTCCGCTGGAGCGAGCTCACGGAGAAGGAGCAGGCCCGCCTGTTCACGCTCTTCCGGCACCGCATCTTCCCCGTGCTGACCCCGCTGGCGGTCGACCCCGCGCACCCCTTCCCGTACATCTCCGGCCTGTCCCTGAACCTGGCCGTCGTCGTACGCAACCCGGTCACCGGTCACCGCCACTTCGCCCGTGTCAAGGTGCCGCCGCTGCTGTCCCGCTTCCTGGAGAGCTCCCCTGGCCGCTACGTCCCCCTCGAGGACGTCATCGCGGCCCACCTGGAGGAGCTGTTCCCGGGCATGGAGATCCTGGAGCACCACACCTTCAGGCTCACCCGCAACGAGGACCTGGAGGTCGAGGAGGACGACGCCGAGAACCTGCTCCAGGCCCTGGAGAAGGAGCTCATGCGGCGCCGCTTCGGGCCGCCGGTGCGCCTGGAGGTCGAGGAGTCCATCGACCGCGAGGTGCTCGACCTGCTGGTGCGCGAGCTGAAGATCAGCGAGGCCGAGGTGTACCCGCTGCCCGGCCCCCTGGACCTCACCGGCCTCTTCCGCATCCACGGCCTCGACCGGCCCGAGCTGAAGTACCCCAAGTTCGTGGCCGGCATCAACCGGGAACTGGCGGAGGTGGAGTCCGCCTCGGCCCCCGACATCTTCGCGGCGCTGCGCAGCCGTGACGTGCTCCTGCACCACCCCTACGACTCCTTCTCGACCTCCGTGCAGGCCTTCCTGGAGCAGGCCGCCGCCGACCCGGACGTCCTCGCGATCAAGCAGACCCTGTACCGGACCTCGGGCGACTCCCCCATAGTCGACGCGCTCATCGACGCCGCCGAGTCGGGCAAGCAGGTCCTCGTCCTGGTCGAGATCAAGGCCCGCTTCGACGAGCAGGCCAACATCAAGTGGGCGCGCAAGCTGGAGGAGGCCGGCTGCCACGTCGTCTACGGCCTGGTCGGCCTGAAGACCCACTGCAAGCTGTCCCTGGTGGTGCGCCAGGAGGGCGACGACACCCTGCGGCGCTACAGCCACGTCGGCACCGGCAACTACCACCCGAAGACCGCCCGCCTCTACGAGGACCTCGGCCTGCTCACCGCCGACCCGCAGGTCGGCGCGGACCTCTCCGACCTCTTCAACCGCCTCTCCGGCTACTCCCGCCGCGAGACCTACCGCCGGTTGCTGGTCGCCCCCAAGTCCCTGCGCGACGGGCTGATCTCCCGGATCAACAAGGAGATCCAGCACCACCGCGCCGGACGCCCCACCGCCATCCGCATCAAGGTGAACTCGATGGTCGACGAGGCCGTCGTCGACGCGCTCTACCGCGCCTCCCAGGCCGGCGTGCCGATCGACGTGTGGGTGCGCGGCATCTGCGCCCTGCGCCCCGGCGTGCCCGGCCTGTCGGAGAACATCCGCGTCCGCTCGATCCTCGGCCGCTTCCTCGAACACTCCAGGGTCTTCGTCTTCGGCAACGGCGGCGAGCCCGAGGTGTGGATCGGCAGCGCCGACATGATGCACCGCAACCTCGACCGCCGTATCGAGGCCCTGGTCCGGGTCACCGACCCGGCCCACCGGGCAGCCCTCAACCGGCTGCTGGAGACCGGCATGTCCGACACCACCTCCTCCTGGCACCTCGGCCCGGACGGCGAGTGGACCCGGCACGCGACCGACTCGGACGGCCAGCCCCTGCGCAACATCCAGGAGATGCTCATAGACGCCCGGAGGCGCCGGCGTGGCACAGCAACATCTTGACCCGACGGACTCCACGGCCGGAAGCTCCCCCGAGCTGCCGACCGCGCTCGAGCAGAGCGGTGTCCCCACCGCCGAAGCCCTCGCGTGCTATCTGCGGGCCCAGGCCACGGAGTTCCTCCGCGCCCTGCGCCTGCACCGCGAGACCGGCGGCGCGGGGCACGGCACGGAGGAGTCCGTCGACGCCGCGCGCGCCCTGCGCCGCTCGGCCCGCCGCATCAGCGGCAGCCTGCACACCTTCCGCCCCCTGCTCGAGGAGGCCTGGTCGGCGGAGCTGTGCCCGGAACTGGCCTGGCTGTCCGGCACCCTGGCCCGGGAACACGCCTGCCAGGCCTGCCTGGAACGGCTGCTGCTGGCCCTGCACCGGCTCTCCGGGACGGCGGTCCTCCCGGCCCAGCCCACCGAGGAGGCCGCGGGCGGCCGCGCCGCGGACCGCAGCAACCTCACCGTGGGCGCGGCGAAAGCGGGCGCCCTGCTGGAGCGCCAGCTCGGCCTGGCCCGGAGCCGGGCGCACTCGACCGCCCTCCAGGCGCTGGGCTCCGCGCGCTTCCACGCCGTCGCGGACAAGGTGGCGGTACTCGCCAGCGACGTCCCCCTCACCCCCACCGCCGCCACCGCGGACCTGACTCCCCTGGCCGCCGCCGCCCGGGAGCGTCTGACGGACGCCGTCGCCGCCCTGCCGCTCGTCACCGCCGGCAGCCCGTACAACGCGGAGGCCCTGGTCCACGGCCTGTCCCCGGACCCGTCCCCGCACCCGCAGGACGCCCCCTGGCACCAGGTCCGCCTGCTGCTGCGCCTGCACCGGTACGCCCGCGAGGTCATCGACGGAGCTGGGGGTCCCTCCCTGCTCGAGCGGAGCCGAGAGCTTGGGGGAGCGCCGGTGGACGTCCGTCTGCTGGCGGCCGGCCAGGCCCTCGACCGGCATCGCGACGCCTCGGAGGCGGCGGCCGCCGCGGCCTCGGCGGCCCGCACCCCTCGCATCGCTCCGGCGACGGCGTACGCGCTCGGCGTGCTGCACGCCGACCAGCGGCACGAGGTGGAGGCGGCCAGGTTCGCCTTCCAGCAGTCGTGGCAGAAGCAGGCCGTCGGCGCCGGCTGACAGGACGGATGAGCACCGTTGCCCGACCTCGACCTGAACGACACGCCCGTCCTGGCGGCCGGCTGCGTGCTGTGGCGCCGCTCGCCGCTGGACGGCACGCTCCAGCTGTGCCTGGTCCACCGGCCGAAGTACGACGACTGGTCCCACCCCAAGGGCAAGCTCAAGCGCGGCGAGGACCCGCTCGCGGGCGCCCTGCGCGAGGTGGTGGAGGAGACGGGCTACGTCGCCGTTCCCGGCGCCGAACTGAGCACCGTGACCTACATGGCGGGCGGCCGGCCCAAGCAGGTCCGCTACTGGGCCGCCGAGGTCACGTCGGGCCGCTTCACCCCCAACAAGGAGGTGGACCGCGTCCTGTGGCTGTCCCCGGCCGAAGCCCGGCGACGGCTGACCCAGTTCCGCGACCGTGAGCTGGCCGACGAACTGCCGCCGGCCCTGCGCTCCGGCTGAGCGCGCCGGTGCCCCTCAGGCGCCGCCCTCGTGCCCCAGCGCGTCCGTGCGGGCCAGGCTGCGGGCCCGGCGCGCGGGACCGCGCCAGCCGCAGCCGCAGCGGGCCAGGCAGAAACGGCCCTGTTCGACGGTCGTCGCGCGGTGTCCCACGGCGTCCCGGCTCCTGCGGTCCTCCTGGACGGGGCTCAGGCCCTCATGCTGCACCACGACGACGAACGTAGCCACGCCAGGTGAACGGCGCGTTAAGGCCACCTGTCGATCGGGTGCGTGCGTGACGGGGGCCACCCACTCGTCGTTGACCGGACGACAGGGGCCCGTGACGGACGTAGCAGCTGGGGGTAGGCAGGGCGATGGCGGTGCGGCGGCGGCTGGGTGTCCCTCCTGCTCGTGCCCGGGTGAGGCCGGGCACGCGGGCCGGGACGGGCGGCGCGGTGCTCGCGGCGGCCGTCCTGGCCGGCGCGTGCGCCACCGGCTGCTCCGGCGGCGGCGCGGCCGCCGAGGACGCGCGCGCCGCGACCGATCCGGTGCAGACCCTGCGTCAGGCGCCGGACGTGCTGCTGGAGGCGGGCAGCGCGCGGACCCGTACGTCGATGGAGATGGCCACCGGCGGGACCCGCGTGACGATCCGCGGCGAGGGCGGCTACGACTTCCGCGGGCAGCGCGGGCGGCTGACGCTGGTGCTGCCGCAGGACCCGGCCGGGGCCGACGAGCACGTGCCGATCACCGAACTCCTCGCACCGGGCGCCCTGTTCATGAAGAACAGGGGAGCGGGCGTGCCGGCCGACAAGTGGGTGCGGGTGGACACGGCCACGCTCGTCGACGGCAATCTGGTCACCGGCGGCGCCACCGACCCGTTCGCGGCCGCCGAGGTGCTGCGCGGCACACGCACGGCGACGTATGTGGAGAGGACCGAGGTCGCGGGTGTCCCGGTGCGGCACTACCGGGGCACCGCCGATCTCGCCCTGGCGGCGAAGAGCGCCACGGCGGCCGACGAGGCGGCGCTGAAGGCGGCGGCGAAAGGGTTCGCCACGGCCTCGGTCCCGTTCGACGCCTACCTCGACGACCAGGGGCGTATCCGCAAGCTCCGGCAGAGCTTCGCCTTCGTCAACGGACAGCTGGGACGCACCGTCGCCGTCTTCTCCACGACGCTGCTGTACGCCTTCGGGACCCCGGTGACCGTGACGCTGCCGCGGCCGCAGGACATCTACACCGGGCGGATCGCCGAGCCGTGAGCCGGACAGGACCCGAGTGGGCCGGGAAATGACCGGCGAACTAGCCCTTTGGTGCCATGCGCCGCGCGCAGACCGCTCCCTACCCTGGGAAGCCTGCAGCGGCAGACGGCAGAGAAGAGGTGACGCACATGGCTCCGCTCGGCGGTACGGCAGTTCAGGACCACGTGGCCCTCGCCGAGATAGAGCTGTGCGGCGAGCTGATCATCGCGGCCTCGGCCGCCGAGGAGCGGCTCAGCCTGGAGAGCATCGACGAGGTGCTGCGGGTGGCCGAGGAGCGCGAGGCCGGCACGGGCCGGAGACCGTCGGGTCCCCGGCAGCCGCCCGGCCGGTGAGCCTCACGTACCCGGGCAGCCGCCCGGGCCAATGAGCCTCAGGTGCGCAGCAGCCGCCCGATCGCCTTCGTGGCCTCCTCCACCTTCGCGTCGATCTCCGACCCGCCCTTGACGGCCGCGTCGGCCACGCAGTGCCGCAGGTGCTCCTCCAGCAGTTGCAGGGCGAAGGACTGCAGTGCCTTGGTGGAGGCGGACACCTGGGTGAGTATGTCGATGCAGTAGACGTCCTCGTCGACCATCCGCTGGAGCCCGCGGATCTGGCCCTCGATCCGGCGGAGCCGCTTGAGGTGCTCGTCCTTCTGCTTGTGGTAACCGTGCGTGACGGGCTCGTTTCCGGTGATTCCCCTCACGTTCTCGGAGGGCGCCGTCGCGCCGGCCTCGGTGGTCGTCATCGCGTCCTCGCTCTCGGAATTCTCGGTACACACCGAGGAGACATACCCCTAGTGGGTATATCGTAACGAATCCTGCCGGGTAGCAGCGGCCTTGGCATGCCCCCGTGCGGAGCACGGCGGCTCATGGGCGACACTGGGGGACGGCCCCTTAGCCGTGGCCGGATGATGCGCTTAACATCACCCTGACCCGAACCGAAGCACCCCGAGGACCCCACGTGCGCTTTCGTCTGACCCCCAGGGAGACGAGCTTCTACGACATGTTCGCCGCGTCCGCGGACAACATCGTCACGGGCTCGAAACTCCTGATGGAACTGCTCGGGGCGGACGCTTCCGCCCGGGCCGAGATCGCAGAGCGTATGCGGGCCGCGGAACACGCAGGTGACGACGCCACGCATGCGATCTTCCACCAGTTGAACTCCTCGTTCATCACGCCCTTCGACCGCGAGGACATCTACTCCCTCGCGTCGTCCCTCGACGACATCATGGACTTCATGGAGGAGGCCGTCGACCTGGTCGTCCTCTACAACATCGAGGAACTGCCCAAGGGCGTCGAACAGCAGATCGAGGTTCTGTCCAGGGCGGCGGAACTGACGGCCGAGGCCATGCCGCATCTGCGGACCATGGACAACCTCACCGAGTACTGGATCGAGGTGAACCGCCTGGAGAACCAGGCGGACCAGATCCACCGCAAGCTGCTCGCGCACCTGTTCAACGGCAAGTACGACGCGATCGAGGTGCTGAAGCTCAAGCAGATCGTGGACGTGCTGGAGGAAGCCGCGGACGCCTTCGAGCACGTGGCGAACACGGTGGAGACCATCGCGGTCAAGGAGTCCTGAGGCGTCCATGGACACCTTCGCTCTGATCCTGACCATCCTGGTCGCACTCGGCTTCGCCTACACCAACGGCTTCCACGACTCCGCCAACGCCATCGCGACCTCCGTGTCGACCCGGGCGCTCACCCCGCGCGCCGCGCTGGCGATGGCCGCCGTGATGAACCTCGCCGGCGCCTTCCTCGGCAGCGGGGTCGCCAAGACCGTCAGCGAGGGCCTGATCCAGACGCCCACCGGCGGCAAAGGGATGGGCATCCTCTTCTCCGCCCTCCTCGGGGCCATCGTCTGGAACCTGATCACCTGGTACTTCGGCCTGCCCTCGTCCTCCTCGCACGCCCTGTTCGGCGGCATGGTGGGCGCGGCCCTCGCGGGCGGTACGACGGTGTACTGGTCCGGCGTGCTGGACAAGATCGTCACCCCCATGTTCCTGTCCCCGGTGGTCGGCCTGGTCGTCGGCTACCTGGTCATGACGGCGATCATGTGGATCTTCCGCCGGACCAACCCGCACAAGGCCAAGCGCGGCTTCCGCATAGCGCAGACGGTGTCGGCGGCCGGCATGGCGCTCGGACACGGCCTTCAGGACGCCCAGAAGACCATGGGTGTCGTGGTGATGGCCCTGGTCATCGCCGATGTGGAGAACTACGGAGACCCGATCCCGGTATGGGTGAAGCTGGTCTCCGCGCTCATGCTGTCGCTGGGCACCTACGCGGGCGGCTGGCGCATCATGCGCACCCTGGGCCGCAAGATCATCGAACTCGACCCGCCGCAGGGTTTCGCCGCCGAGACCACCGGCGCGTCGATCATGTTCGCCACCGCGTTCCTCTTCAAGGCGCCGATCTCCACGACCCATGTGATCACCTCGGCGATCATGGGTGTGGGCGCGACGAAGCGGGTCAACGCCGTCCGCTGGGGCGTGGCGAAGAACATCGTCCTGGGCTGGTTCATCACCATGCCGGCCGCGGCGATCGTGGCGGCCTGCGCCTTCTGGCTGATCAGGCTGGCGTTCCTGTAGCAGCCGGGCCCGGTGTGGTGACACTGGAACCATGACGAGCAAGGCACTCCTCGAAGGCGGGCCGGAGGACCTCGCGGGCACCGTGGTGCCGGTGGTCCCTCCCGGACAGGAACTGAAGATCCCGCACCTCGGGGGATACGAGCACTACAAGGTCACCTCGCGCCACGAGGACAGCAAGGAAGGACAGGTCACCGTCTACCAGTGGTGGGAGCGCACCGAAGTCGCCGAGTGAGCGGCCGGGCGCACACCCCGGCCGGTGAATCGCGCGGGCCCGCCCCCGGGAGCCAGGGGCGGGCCCTTCTGCGACCTCGCGGTGGCACCGCCATGCAGCACCGCGAGGGATCTGTGGGAGGACCGGCGGTCTAGCCGAAGCGGCCGGAGATGTAGTCCTCGGTCGCCTGCACGGACGGGTTGGAGAAGATCCGCTCGGTCTCGTCGATCTCGATCAGCCGGCCGGGCTTGCCCACGGCCGCCAGGTTGAAGAACGCCGTACGGTCCGAGACGCGCGCCGCCTGCTGCATGTTGTGCGTCACGATGACGATCGTGAAGCGCTCCTTCAGCTCGCCGATCAGGTCCTCGATGGCGAGCGTGGAGATCGGGTCCAGGGCGGAGCAGGGCTCGTCCATGAGCAGCACCTTCGGCTCGACCGCGATGGCGCGGGCGATGCACAGACGCTGCTGCTGACCGCCGGAGAGGCCCGAGCCGGGCTTGTTCAGGCGGTCCTTGACCTCGTTCCAGAGGTTGGCGCCCTTGAGCGACCTCTCGACGATGTCGTTCAGTTCGCTCTTGCGGTAGTTGCCGTTCAGCCGCAGTCCCGCCGCCACGTTGTCGAAGATCGACATGGTGGGGAACGGGTTCGGGCGCTGGAAGACCATGCCCACCTCGCGGCGCACGGCCACCGGGTCGACCCCGGCGCCGTAGAGGTCCTCCTCGTCCAGGAGCACCTTGCCCTCGACCCGGCCGCCCGGGGTGACCTCGTGCATGCGGTTGAGGGTGCGCAGGAACGTCGACTTGCCGCAGCCGGAGGGGCCGATGAACGCCGTCACCGAGCGCGGCTCGATCGTCATCGAGATGTCCTCGATCGCCTTGTGGGCGCCGTAGTAGGCGGTGAGCCCGCTCACATCGATTCGCTTGGCCATGACTACTTCACTTCCAAAAGTCCGGGGGTCGCTGACAGGCCCCGCGCGGCAGCAGCCGCAGATCGTTAACGGGGGGCCTTCCAGCGGGCGATGCCGCGGGCCACGAGGTTGAGGATCATCACGAAGGCGATGAGGGTGAGCGAGGCCGCCCACGCACGGTCGTACGCCGCACCGGAACCCGCACTGTTCGTGTACTGCTGGTAGATGTACAGCGGCAGCGAGGACTGCGCCCCCTCGAAGGGGTTCGTGTTGATGAAGGGGTTGCCGAAGACCAGCAGCAGCACGGGGGCGGTCTCACCGGCGATACGGGCGATGGCCAGCACGATGCCGGTCGTGATGCCGCCGATGGAGGTGGGCAGGACCACCCGCAGGATCGTGCGCCACTTCGGCACGCCCAGGGCGAGGGACGCCTCACGCAGCTCGTTCGGTACGAGCTTGAGCATCTCCTCCGTGGAGCGGACCACGACGGGCATCATCAGGATGGCCAGGGCCAGCGAACCGGCGAACCCGAACGGCTGCATCTTGAAGATCAGCATCAGGCTGAGGATGAACAGGCCCGCGACGATCGACGGGATGCCGGTCATGACGTCGACGAAGAAGGTCACGGCCCGGGCGAGGCTGCCGCGCCCGTACTCCACCAGGTAGATCGCGGTGAGCACGCCGATCGGCGCGCCGATCAGGGTGGCGAGGCCGACCTGCTCGAGGCTGCCGATGATGGCGTGGTAGATGCCGCCGCCCGGCTCCGTGTCGGCGACCAGGCCCATCGAGTGGGTCAGGAAGTAGCCGTCCAGGACCTTCACACCGCGCTGGACGGTCGTCCAGACCAGGGAGACCAGCGGCACCACGGCGAGCAGGAAGGCGACCCAGACCAGACTGGTCGCGACCCGGTCCTTGGCCTGGCGGCGGCCCTCGACGCGGGCGGCGACGCCGTAGGTGCCGAGGACGAAGAGGACCGCGGCGATCACTCCCCACTGGATGCGGCTGTGGAGGCCGCCGGCCAGGCCGATGACGACCGCTGCGACCAGGGAGCCGAGGGCGATGGCCCACGGGGACCACTTGGGCAGGCTGGCGCCGCGCAGACTGCTGGGGCGCTTGTCGGCGATGGCTGCGTGGCTCATGCGTTGGCCCCCGAGTAGTCCTTGCGGCGGGCGATGATCAGGCGGGCCGCGCCGTTGACCAGCAGAGTGATGACGAACAGGACCAGACCGGAGGCGATCAGCGCGTCACGGCCGTACTCCGTCGCCTCACTGAACTTGCTGGCGATGTTCTGGGCGAAGGTGCCGCCGCCCGGGTCGAGCAGGCTGGCCCGGATGGTGAAGGTCGGCGACAGCACGGTGGCGACGGCCATCGTCTCGCCGAGCGCGCGGCCGAGACCGAGCATCGAGGCGGAGATCACGCCGGACCGCCCGAAGGGCAGCACCGACATGCGAATGACCTCCCAGCGCGTGGCGCCGAGGGCCAGGGCCGCCTCCTCGTGCATCCGCGGGACCTGGCGGAACACCTCGCGGCTGACGTTGGTGATGATCGGCAGGATCATGATCGCCAACAGGATGCCGACGGTGAGAAGCGAGCGGGGGGCGCCGCCCTCCCAGGAGAAGATCCCGGTCCAGCCGAGGTAGTCGTTCAGCCAGCCGAACAGGCCGTCCAGGTGCGGGACCAGGACCAGCGCGCCCCACAGACCGAACACGATGGATGGCACGGCGGCGAGCAGATCGATCACGTACGCGATGGGGCCGCTCAGCCGGCGCGGGGCGTAGTGCGTGAGGAAGAGCGCGATGGCGACCGCGACGGGAACGGCGATGACCATGGCGATGATCGAGGAGACCACCGTGCCGAAGGCCAGCACGGCGATGCCGAAGACCGGCGGCTGGAGGCCGGTGTTCCACTCGAAGGTGGTCAGGAAGTTGCCGTGGTCCTTGCTGATCGCCAGGGAGGCACGGTAGGTGAGGAAGACCGCGATCGCGGCCATGACCACGAGCAGCAGGATGCCCGACCCACGGGTGAGACCGAGGAAGATCCGGTCTCCGGGGCGGGTGGCACCGCGGGCGGCGCGCTTCTGCTCGGCCGCGGTCGGCTGAGGGGAAGGCGCGTCGGCGCCTGTCGTATGCGTTGATATGTCCATCGGGATCTCCGGTCTGCGGAGACGTACGCGGCGTACGGCTCCTGGCGGCGGTGCACCGGACGGTGCGGCCCGGACCCCGCTGGGGGCCGGGCCGCACTCGGATCAGCTCAGGCCGTCGATGGTGGTGCGGACCTTGCTGATGATCGCGTCAGGGATCGGCGCGTAGTCGTTCTCGGTGAGGATGCTCTGGCCCTCCTCGCTGGCGATGTAGCGCAGGAACGCCTTGGTGGCCGGCAGGGTGTCGGCCTTGTTGCCCTTGTCGCAGACGATCTCGTACGTGACCAGGACCATCGGGTAGGCACCCTCGGCCTTGGTGTTGTAGTTCAACTGCAGCGCCAGGTCGTTGCCGGTACCGACGACCTTGGCGTCCGCGATGGCCTTGGTGGCGTTCTCGACGGTGGCCTTGACCGGGGCGGAGGCGCCCGTGTCGATGTCGACCGTCGACATGCCCTTGGCGTACGACAGCTCGAAGTAGCCGATCGCGCCGTTGGTCTGCTTCACCTGCTGGGCCACGCCGGAGGACTGCGGAGCAGCCTGACCGCCCTTGGCCTGCCAGGCCTTGCCGCCCTCGTACTTCCAGTTCTCGGGGGTGGCGGCCTTCAGGTACTTGGTGAAGTTGTCCGTGGTGCCGGACTCGTCCGAGCGGTGGAACGCCTGGATCTTGAGGTTGGGGAGCTTGGCGTCGGGGTTCAGCTTCTTGATCGCCGCGTCGTCCCAGTTCTTGATCTTGCTGTCGAAGATCTTCGCCAGGGTGGGAGCGTCGAGGACCAGGTTGTCCACGCCCGGGACGTTGTAGCCGACCGCGATCGGGCCGCCGACCATCGGCAGGTCGATGCCCTGACCGCCGGTGCAGATCTTCTTGGAGGCGGTGACCTCCTCCGGCTTCAACGCCGAGTCGGAACCGGCGAAGGCCACCTGGCCCTGGGTGAACGCCGTGACACCGGCACCGGAGCCGCCGCCCTTGTAGTTGATCTGCACGCCACAGGCCTGGCTGAACTGCTTCACCCAGGCGTCGATCGCGTTCTTCTGCGCCGAGGAGCCGTCGGCGAGCAGCTGGCCCTTGGCGTCGTCACACTTGATCGAGCTGTTGGAGGCCGTGGTGCTGCTGCCGCCGCCGGCGTTGTTCTTGCTGCCGGTGTCGTCGGAGCCGCACGCCGTGAGGGCCAGGGCGCCGGAGACGGCGAGTGCGCCGAGAGCGAGTGCCCGCCGGGTCTTGCGCTGAAGCTTCACTTGAGTTCCTTCCAAGAGCCGCCGTCCTGATCGGCGGCGTGCGAGGGTGTGGGCGACACCGATGCGCCGAGCTGCGCACCAGCACCGGGTAAGGCCGAAATTAGGCAGAACAGGTGAAGCCGCCGATTGCCGGAAGTGAACGAGGGGTGAACCCCTGCCGACGGTGCGGTGAGGTCACGGAATGCTTACGTCGAGGCCACGGGGGAGACATGGCCGGCGGAAGGCTGGTCGCCACGGGCACGGGGCACGCCGGACCCCGGGGAGTCCGCCGTGTCCCCCACCACTCCGCCGTGTTCCCCACCACGCAGACTGCACCGTGTCGGCGGCCCGCGCGACCGAAGCGGCCCGCGCTCGCGTTTCGGTGACGCCCCGACCGCCGTACTGTGGCAATCCTGCGGCGCGGTTCCCCGGAACCCTCCGGGCCGCCTCGTCGTCCCGTTCCGCAGGAACGACAGGAGGTGCGGGCATGGAACGGCGGACTTTCCTGGGAGGCGGCGCGGCGGCGATCGCCACGGTCGCGACGACCGCGTGCAGCGGCGGCAGGGGCGTGTCGGCCCGGGCGGCGACGGCCCTGACGACCGCCTCGGAGATGTCGGCGGCTTCCGGCACGGCCTCCGCGAGTACGGCACTGAGAACCACCAGCACCCCGTCCCCCACCGGCTGGGCCGCGCTCGCCCGCTCCCTGGACGGCAGCCTGGTCCGCCCCGGCGACGCCTCCTGGACGACCGCCAAGCAGCTCTACAACACCCGCTTCGACAGCCTCAAGCCCGCCGCGGTCGCGTACGTGGCCCACGCCGAGGACATCCGGACCGTCCTGTCCTACGCCCGCGCCCACCACATCCGCGTCGCCCTCCGCAACGGCGGCCACTCCTACGGCGGCTGGTCCTCCGGCGACGGCCGGCTGATCATCGACGTCTCGAAGCTCAGCCAGGTCCGGGCGAGCGGCTCCACGGCGGTGATCGGCGCCGGCGCCAAGCTCATCGACATCTACCGCGCACTCACCGCGAAGGGCGTGACGATCCCCGGCGGCTCCTGCCCGACCGTGGGCATCTCCGGCCTGGTCCTGGGCGGCGGACACGGAGTCGTCGCCCGCGCCTACGGCCTGACCTGCGACAGCCTGACCCGGGCCACCCTCGTCACCGCGGACGGCAGGCAGCTTACCGCCGACGCCACCGAGAACAAGGACCTGTTCTGGGCGCTGCGCGGCGCGGGCAACGGCAACTTCGGCGTCGTTACCGAACTGCGGTTCAGGACCCACCCCGCGCCCCAGGCCGTGTCGGCGTACCTGACCTGGCCGTGGGCGAAGGCGGCGGCGGTGGTGAAGGCCTGGCAGGAGTGGGGGCCCGGCCAGCCGGACGAGGTCTGGTCGTCCCTGCACCTGGAGAAAACGGCGGGCGGTGCGCCCACCGTGTCCGTGGCCGCCTTCTCCCTGGGCACCTACGGCGCGTTGCAGAACGCGGTGGACCGCCTGGCCGCGGCGATCGGCGCCCCGGCGTCGCGCGTGTCACTCCGGCGCCACTCCTACGAGCAGGCCATGGAGGCCTACGCCGGCTGCTCGTCCTTCCCGGTGGACGCCCAGTGCCACCTGCCGGGCACGACACCCGGCCGCTCCCCGCAGGGCAGACTCGGCCGCGAGACCTACGCGGCCCGCTCGGACTTCTTCGACCGCTCTCTGTCCTCGGCCGGCATCCAGACGCTGCTGGCCCAGTTGCGCTCGGTGCGGGGCGGTGCGGGCAGCGTCGCGTTCACCGCGCTCGGCGGGGCGGTCAATCGGGTCTCGCCGACGGCGACGGCCTTCGTCCACCGCCGCTCACGCATGCTGGCCCAGTACGTCGCCTCCTGGCGCCCGGGCACCACCGGCTCGGCGGCCCAGTCCTGGCTGACGTCGGCGCACGACGCCATGCGGCCCTACGCCTCCGGCGCGGCCTACCAGAACTACAGCGACCCCACCCTCAGGAACTGGCGCACGGCCTACTACGGCGACGCGGCGCCCCGCCTGGCCAAGCTGAAGCAGCAGTACGACCCGCGGGGCTTCTTCTCGTACCCGCAGGGCCTGTGAGACCCGGCCGCCGACGGCCGTAGCGCGAGGTGCCACGACGAGGCCCCCAGGGGGAGCCCCCGCTACGCCGCCAGGTCCCGCACCTCCGCCGACGCCCGCTCGTCGGCGGGGCGGTCGGAGACCACCGCGTCGCCCGCACCGGCACCGGCAGCCCGCGCACGCACCAGCCGGCCGCCCCACGCCGACCTCTCGACCGCCTTGAGCAGCGGCGTGAGCAGGGCCATGGCCAGGGGGGAAAGCAGCAGCGCGACAGCCGTGCCCAGCGCGAACCCGCCGACCACGTCCGTCGGATAGTGCACCCCCGTGTACACCCGGCAGAACCCCTCGAGCAGCGCCAGCCCGATCCCCACCAGACCGAAGCGCCGGTCGACGACGAACAGCGCGACCGCCATCGCCATGGTGATCGTCGCGTGATCGCTCACGAAGGAGTAGTCGGTCTTCCCCTGCACCAGGACGTCCAGCCCCTGGTGGTCCAGGAAGGGCCGGGGCCGCTGCACGAAGCCCCTTATCGGCACGTTCACGAGCACCGCGAGACCGGCCGCCAGCGGCACCCACACCAGCGCGGCGACGGCGGGCGCCGCCCCCTCGCCGCCCCGGCGCCGCACGCACCACCAGCACCACAGCACGAGCAGCACCATGGCGAGCAGCAGCCCGTACTCACCGACGTGCTCCACGACCCGGTCGAACCAGCGCGGCGCGTCCTTGGCCAGGCTGTTGATGTCGTAGAGCAGGTCGACGTCGGGGTTCGACCCGGATTCGGCGAGTCCAGCCATTCTGCTGAGGCCCCTTCGTCGTGTCGTCGCGGGCGCACCCGGCGTGCGCCGCCCCTGCCCACCCCCGTGGTCGTAGATCCGCTTCCGCTGCACGCGCGCAGGACACGCACGCACCGGACATCCACTTGGCTACGTCATCAGCAACGCACGACCCCGATCGATGCGTTCCGAACTCCACCGAATGATCACGCAGACGTTATCGAAGAGAGACTCGTCGCCGCAGCTCAGGGGGTTGGCTCACCGTCCGTTCACACTGCGGAGGGGAGCGCTTTCGCGCCATCCTCGGTGACCCTGGTGGCCCCGAAGTAGTCGGGTGTGTCGATGGGATCGAAGCGGATCACGGCACCCGGCCTCGGTGCGTCGATCATGTACCCGCCGCCGACGTAGATGCCGACGTGCCGGATGGCCCGCGAGTTGGTCAGGTCGTCGGAGAAGAACACCAGATCGCCCGGCAGCAGTTCGTCCCGCTCGGGGTGGGGCCCGGCGTTGTACTGGTCGTTGGCGACCCGCGGCAGCGTGACCCCCACGCTCTCGTAGGCGGCCTTGGTCAGCCCCGAGCAGTCGAACCGTCCGCCCTGCTCAGCGGTGCCGTTCCCGCCCCACAGATAGCGGGTGCCGAGCTTGCCCTGCGCGAAGGAGATGGCCGCGGCGGCCTGTTTGGAGGGGTCGACGCGGGTCACGGGGGCGGCGAAGCTCTTCTCCAGGGTCGTGATCGTCTTCACGTAGTTCCGGGTCTCCGCGTACGGCGGCACGCCGCCGTACTTGATCACCGCGTAGGCCCCCGCGTTGTAGGCCGCGAGCATGTTGTGCGTGACGTTGCCCGGCACGTCCTTGACGTACGACGCGAGTTCGCAGTCGTAGGACGCGGCCGACGGAATCGCGTCATTCGGGTTCCAGACGTCCGCCTTCCCGTCGCCGTCGCCGTCGATGCCGTGCGAGGCCCAGGTGCTCGGGATGAACTGCGCTATCCCCTGCGCCGCGGCGGGGCTACTGGCGTTCGGGTTGAACCCGCTCTCCTGATACAACTGGGCCGCCAGCAAAGCCGGGTTGATCGCGGGGCAGAGGTTGCCCCACCTCTGCACCAGGGACTGGTACGCGGCCGGCACGGCGCCCTTGGCGAGCCCCACGGCCCCGCCGCCCACCCCGCCCGCGATGTTCCCCGCGACGACGTACACGCCGACGACGAGCAGGATGACGAAGCTGAGCCCGGAAGCGACGGCGGCGACCGCCACGATCCATGCCTTACGCACCGTCAACCGCCCCTCACCCCACGGGAGTCCGCCGTCGACAGTGTAGGGGCGCCCGCTGCGCTTTTGAGGTGATCACACACGGGCGCAGGGCAGCACGGCGGCCGGCCGGCGTGCAACCCCGCCAAGAGCGCGGCGCGGATCAGGGATCGGCGGACGCGTCCTTGTAGAGCTCCGCCGCGGCGGTCCCGAGGACCACGCTGTACGACGTGTCCGCCGTCGAGCCGCCCTGCTCGTGGCCGCCGAGCACGCCGACGACCTCCTGGTCATGGTTGATCCACGGGCTGCCGCTGGTGCCGCCGGTGAACTCCGGGCAGTCGATGCGCTGCTGGGTGCCACTGTGGGCCTGCGGCCTGTTGGTGCAGCTGATGGGCACCTCACGGGAGTCCGGATAGCCGGTGACGGTGACCGCGCTCACCCCGGTCGACGCCCCGGTGACGAGGCGGTTGGCGCCGACGACGTCCTCGACACCCTTGCCGTCCTGCGGGGCGATCACGGCGAAGGCCATGTCGCTGTCCTCGTCCTGGTGCGCGGACCAGTCGTTGGGCAGGAAGCGCCGCTTGACCGTCCACACGCCGTAGGGTGCCTGGCCGTCCCGGTACCCCGGCACGAACACCAGGTCGGAGTCCCCGCTCAGGCAGTGGGCGGCGGTGACGACGAGGTTCCGGTGGGGACTGTGCACCACCGAGGCCGTGCAGAAGTGGTTGCCGGTGAGATCGCCGGCCTTGTCCGCGCCGAACAGCGCCCCGACCCGGGCGCTCTGCGGGGTCTTCGACGTGACGCCGGTCACCCCGAGCGGACCGGTCACCCCGAGCGGACCGGTCACCCCGAGCGGACCGGTCACCCCGAGCGGACCGTTCACCCCGAGCGGACCGGGCCCGTCGTGCGCGGCCGCGACGGAGGCCGAGGCCACGGCCAGCAGCACCAGAATGGCGAACAGCGCCCGCGCACCGGCCCGGCGGGGCCCGGGACGTGCGCGATCAGCGGGGCTCTTGATACCTGAGGTGCGCTTCATCAGGCTCCACTGTGACGGACGGGGGTGAGAATCGGACCCCGACTTCTCTGAGATTCTCCTGTGAAACGCCCGTTCATCGTATGACCGGCCTCACACCGCTCTCCCGACGCGTCCCTCCTGACGCGCCCCGCTCGACGCCGGAGCCGCCGGACGCGGGAACGCGGTGCCGCAGCGGAAAAGCGTGAGACCATCGGCCACGGGCGACCGCTCACCCGACTGGTCGTCAGAAACCGCGCCGGCACGGAAGAAACGTCAACGACGGAACCACACCACGGGTTGCGGTCGGACTTCATTGCCCGGCGTGACCTGCCGTGATACACAGAGTGACCATACGTACGAAACCCACCAGGCAATGCCGCCAAGTCGACATACGGCGGCGTCATTGTCGGCGAGAATGGGCCTGACCTCTGCACGAGGACAGGGGACGCGGAACTACCCAACAGGGGCGGTGACTTACATGCTCTTTGCGGCCGACAAGGGAGACATCAACACCATCATCGGCGGGATCGCTCCGAACTGGGGGCCCTTCGGCAGCCTGGGCAACGAGGCGAAGGTGATGATCGAGGTGGTGATGGCCGTGGCCATCCTGCTCTGCCTCGGCATCGCCGTCTGGGGCGCCGCCAAGCAGCGCATCGGCGCCACGGCCCTGCGCGACACGTTCAGCGCCGAACAGGGCAAGGGCCTGATCATCGCCGGTCTGACGGGCGTGTTCATCATCGGCTCGCTCGGCACGCTCTTCACCATCGTGTACGGCATGGCCGTGTAACCGGCGCACACCCGCGCATGCCGCGCACGGTGCTCCGTGCGCACCGCCGGTCGGACCCTCCGGGCGCGCCCGGTGCCCCCGCTGCCCCTACCCACCCACCGTGCCCACCGGCTGAGGTTGCGTTTCCCTGATGTCGAGTCACCACACCGCGTCCACGCGGGAACCAGCACGGCTACCGTCGTACTTCCACGCATTCCGGTACGAGGTCGAGGGGGCGTACGGGGCATGAGTCGCTCAGACGGGCACGGGTACGGCGATTCGGCGCGCGCCGACGACGGGCCGTACGCGGGCGGGCAGACCCGCACCCGGCTCCCGGACCGGCCCGGCGACCCCTACGGAGGCGCGCGGCGCGGCGGCCGCTCGTCCTCGCGCAGCCTGATCACGGTGGTCGCCGTGGTCGTCCTCCTCATCGCCGCGATCGCCTTCGCGAACCGCTCGGGAGGCCGCTCCCCCGCCGCCGGCGGCAACGCCGACAAGCCGAAGGCGGCGGCGACCGCGGCGACCGGCAAGCAGCCGGTGCACACGAAGACGGGCGGAATCCCCTCGGGCTTCGCACACGACGAACAGGGGGCGCAGAGCGCTGCCGCGAACTACGCCGTGGCCCTCGGCTCGACCGGCATGTTCAAGAAGGACACCCGGCACACCCTCCTGGACCTCCTCTACACCCCCGACGCGGCGGCCAGGCTCCAAGGACCCATGGACCAGGCCTACTCGGCGGACTTCCTCGACAGGATGGGCCTGGACGCGGACGGCAACCCACCCGCCGGCAGCACGTTCGTCTCACGCGTGGTGCCGGTGGGCACCACCGTGAAGCAGTACAGCGACGGCAGCGCCGAGATTGCGGTCTGGTACATGGGGCTCATCGGCATGTCCGCGGAGACCTCCACCGACCCGGTCACCTCGTCCTGGAAGACGTGGACGTTCGAACTCCAGTGGTCGAGAGGCGACTGGAAGATCGTCTCCGACTCGCAGGAGGACGGCCCCGCCCCGGTCCCCGGTGACGACAAGGCCGCCACCTCCGACGAGATCCGCAAGGCCATCGAAGAGTACGGAGGGTTCACGTATGCCCGGTAGCAAGCAGCGCCTGCTCGGGCTCACCGGAGCCGTGGCAGCCGTGCAGACCTCGGCCGTGCTGCTGGCGGCCCGTGCCGTCGCCGCGCCCTCACCCAGCCCGACGCCGTCGCCGAGCAACAACAACTGCGACCTCATCGTCGGCCGGGCCAGGCAGTACTGCGAGCGTGGCAACGGCACCAGCGGCGGCAATTCCCGGGCCCCCGACCCCACTTCCACCCTCGACCCCCTCTCCTCCCTCGCCAAGGGCTGTGCCGACGCCGCCTCCTGGACCGTCACCAAGCTCAGCCAGGCCGTGCAGGAGACCGCGAACGTCGACTTCACCAACCAGAAGTTCCTCCAGCAGTACGCGGTCGTGTTCGCCGCGTCGACCGTGCTCACGCTGCTGCTCTGGCTGCTGGCCGTGGCCAAGCGGGCCGTGCGCGGTGTGCCGCTGGCCACCGCCATCTCCGAGGCGGTCGGCTTCCTGTGGCTGACCGTGCTCGCCTCGGCCTTCACCCCGCTGATCCTCTACACGGTCGTCTCGGCCACCGACGGCGTCTCCGACGTCCTCGCCAAGGCGACCGGCGACCAGGCCGACACCTTCTTCGGCACGTTCTCCGCCGCGCTCGCCAAGGGCGAGAACATCGGCGGCGGACCGATCATGCTGATCGTCGTCTCCCTGGTCTCCATCCTCGCCGCCGGCGTGCTCTGGCTGGAACTCGTCATCCGCGCCGCCCTGCTCTACGTCGGCGCCCTGCTCGGCACCGTCGTCTACGCCGGGCTGGTCGACAAGAACCTGTGGGGGCACGTGCGCCGCTGGGCCGGAATCATGATCGCGGTGATTCTGGTGAAGCCGGTCATCGTGATCGTGCTCGGGCTCGCCGGGGCGCTCTCCTCGGGCGACAACGGACCCGGCGCCTTCTCCGCGGTCGTCTCCGGCCTCGCGATCATCCTGCTGGCCATCTTCGCCAGCGCCATGATCTACCGGTTCGTCCCGGGCTTCGGCGACGAGATCGCGGCCGGCCGCAACAACCGCATCATGCGGGGCGCCGAGGGCAAGGCCGCCGCGGTCATCAGCTCCCCGGCCACCCTGGTCGCGCAGGGCATCAAGACCCACAGCACCCGGGCCGACAGCAACGGCGGTGGCGGCGGCCAGTCGTCCGCCCCGCGCCCGGCCAACCCGGCGTCCGGAGGCGTCGCCGCGCACAGCGCGCGCGTCCCGGACGGTGGCGGCGGATCTGTCCCCTCCGCCGCACCCGCTCCCCGCGCACCCAGCCCGGTGAACACCCCCCACGCCGGAAGCACCCGCAACAGCAGTACCAACCGCACGGGAGGTGAAGGGCGTTGACGACCGATTCCCACGTGTCCCACGCGGTCACGCCCCGCCGTACATATCTGATCGGCCGCGCCCGGCCGAACGCTATCGTCGGCCGCAACCGCGAGACCGGCGAGATCGCCCTGATCATCGCGGGCGCGTTCATCGGCATGATGTGCGGCCTTCTGGTCCCGGTGCTGCCCCTGCGCATCGTGCTGCTGACGGGCTTCCCGCTGCTGTCGCTGGCCGCGGTCTACGTGCCGTACCGGCACCGCACGTTCTACAAGTGGTTCGAGATCAACCGCAGTTACAAGCGCACCGTCAAGCGCGGCGCCGTCTATCGCTCGGGCGTGATGGAGGCCGGAACGGACCTGGACGGGCGGGAGGTCGAGATCGGGCCGCCGCCCGGCATCGGCCGGATCACCTGGCTCGCCGCGCCGTTCGGGCCGGACGAGATCGCCGTACTGCTGCACGCCGACCGCAAGACGGTCACCGCCGCCATCGAGATCGAGGGCCCCGGCGTCGGCCTGCGCGACTCCGAGGACCAGGAGGCCCTCGTCGACCGCTTCGGCACCCTGCTCAAGCACGTGGCCAACGGCGACGGCTTCGTCACCCGCCTGCAGATGCTCGCCCGCACCCTCCCCGCCGACCCCGACGCCCACGCCAAGGACGTCGTCGTACGTGGGGACGAGCGGGCGCCGCAGTGGCTCCAGCGGTCCTACGACCAACTGCAGTCCATGGTGTCCACCAGCAGCGAGCAGCACCGCGCCTACCTCGTCGCCTGCATGCACTACACCCGCGAACTCGCCGCCGAGGCCCACGCCATGGCGCGGGCCGCCCGGCCCCACGCGGGCCGCAAGCTGGACCGGGACGCCGGACTCGCGGTCGTCATGGCCCGCGAGCTGACCGACATCTGCTCCCGGCTCCAGGAGGCCGACATCCGCGTACGGCAGCCGCTCGGTCAGGGGCGGCTGGCCTCGCTGATCCACTCCATGTACGACCCGGACCACCCGATCGACCACATCCAGGCGATGACCAAGCGCAACGCCTGGCCGGCCGAGCTGGACGCCATGGAGCCGACGTACCTCCAGGCCAAGACCCGCGAGTCGGCGACCCGCGAGCCCTGGTGCCACGCCACCGCCTGGATCAAGGAGTGGCCGATGACCCCGGTCGGCGTGAACTTCCTCGCGCCCCTCCTCGTCCACACCCCGGACGTCATCCGCACCGTCGCCGTCACGATGGACCTCGAACCCACCGAGGTCGCCATCGAGCGCATGCTGACCGAGAAGACCAACGACGTCGCCGAGGCCAGCCGCGCCGCGAAGATGAACCGCACCGTGGACCCGCGCGACGTGGCCGCCCACAGCCGCCTCGACCAGCGCGGCGAGGACCTCGCCAGCGGCGCGGCCGGCGTCAACCTGGTCGGCTACATCACCGTGTCCTCCCGCTCCCCCGAGTCCCTGGCCCGCGACAAACGGACGATCAGGGCCTCGGCCGGGAAGTCCTACCTGAAACTCGAGTGGTGCGACCGCGAGCACCACCGCGCCTTCGTGAACACGCTCCCGTTCGCCACCGGAATCCGACGGTAGGGGCTGATGCTCTGATGCGGGACCCGCTGACCGCACTCACGGACGCCTTCACATCCTTCCTGTTCGGGAAGGTGGAGACGACCCGGCTGCCGGTGAGAACGTCCACGGGCCAGGCCCAGGCGGTCTACCTGCCCACCGCCGCGCCCGGCCTCGGCGACTCGGGCGTCATCATCGGCCGCGAGGTGTACTCCGGGAAGGGCTACATCTACGACCCCTTCCAGCTGTACGGCCAGCAGCTCCCCGCCCCGCACTGGCTGGTCCTCGGCGAGTCCGGCAACGGCAAGTCGGCGCTGGAGAAGACCTACGTCCTGCGCCAGCTCCGCTTCCGCGACCGCCAGGTCGTCGTCCTCGACGCCCAGGGCGAGGACGGGGTGGGCGAGTGGAACCTCATCGCGGAGGAGCTGGGGATAACGCCGATCCGGCTGGACCCGATGGCGGCCCTGGACCACGGCATCCGGCTCAACCCCCTGGACCCGTCGATCACGACCACGGGCCAGCTGGCGCTGCTGCGGACCATCATCGAGGTGGCGATGGGACACAGCCTGGACGAGCGCTCCGGCTTCGCGCTGAAGGTCGCCCACGCCTACGTCAACGAGACGATCGTGGAACGCCAGCCGGTGCTGTCGGACATCGTCGAGCAACTCCGGCACCCCGAGCCGGAGTCGGCCGAGGCGATGAACGTCGCCACAGACGACGTGCGGGCCTGGGGCCTGGACGTGGCCCTGGTCCTGGACCGACTGGTCGACGGTGACCTGCGCGGCATGTTCGACGGTCCCACCACGGTCGGCATCGACCTGGACGCGCCCCTGATCGTCTTCGACCTGTCCCACATCGACCGCAACTCCATCGCCATGCCGATCCTGATGGCGATCGTCGGCGTGTGGCTGGAGCACACCTGGATCCGCCCCGACCGCAAGAAGCGCATCTTCCTGGTCGAGGAGGCCTGGCACATCATCAACAGCCCGTTCGTGGCACAGCTGTTCCAGCGGCTGCTGAAGTTCGGCCGCCGGCTGGGTCTGTCGTTCGTCGCCGTCGTCCACCACCTGTCCGACGTGGTGGACGGAGCGGCGGCCAAGGAGGCCGCCGCGATCCTGAAGATGGCCTCCACCAGGACGATCTACGCCCAGAAGGCGGACGAGGCGAGGGCGACGGGACGGGTGCTCGGCCTGCCCAGGTGGGCGGTCGAGATCATCCCGACGCTCACCCCCGGTATCGCGGTGTGGGACGTCAACGGCAACGTCCAAGTGGTCAAACACCTGGTCACCGAGACCGAGCGGCCGCTGGTCTTCACCGACCGCGCCATGACGGAGTCCTCCAGCGACCGCGTCTCCGACGACGCCCTGCGCGCCGCGGAGTTGGAGGCCGAGGAACGGGCGGCGGCCTTCATGGGACAGCACATCGCCGACCTGGACGGCTCCTCAGAGTCGACGGTGGCCTAGGGGGAACGCGCGCGTGAGACCGGACGACCGCGACCACGGACAGGGCCGCCAGGGCCGGCGGGACGGCCAGGGCGGCGTTCCCGACGGCCTGCTGGTCGGCGTCCTGGCCTTCCTGCTCGGCATGACCCTGCTGGTGTGGACGGCCACCGGACTCGCCGGCCTGTTCGCCCACGACTCCTGGCCCTCCGGGGTCGCCTTCGCCCGTACGCCACTCGCGATGCGCCACCTCATCGCCGACCCGCACGACATCCCCGGCGCCTGGCCGGACACGCCGCCTGAGCGGCTGTCGGGGTACGGGCTGTTCTGGGGCCTGTTCATCGGCCAGCTGATGGTGCTGTTCGTGCTGACCGTGTTCGTGCTGGGCACGGTGGCCCGGTGGAGAGCCGGGAGACTGCGCAGACGGGCGGAGAGAGCGGCGGCCCGGGAGCGGGTGGCGGCGCCGGCACCCCAGGAGGAGCCTGCACCGGTCCCCCACGAGGTCCCCACCCAGCGGACCGCCCCGGAGCCCGGACGGCCGCTCGTGGCCGGCCGGCAGCCGGCGGAGGTCCCCCAGGAGGCCCCGCAGGACCGGGCGGGCCCCGCGGCGGCCCTCGCGCCGCACCCCGTGCCCCTCGCCGCCGGCAGCCGTGGTGGGCCGGTCGGCGGACGGGAGAAGATCCTGGTCGCCCCGCGGGAAGCCCGGCAGGTGGCCGCGGCGCAGGCGATCCGGGACGCGGCGGGCCCGGCTCTCGTCGTCACGTCGAACCCGGCCCTGTGGCAGGAGACGAAGGACTCCCGGGCCAAGCTGGGCCCGGTTCTCCTCTACGACCCCGCCCACCTCTGCGACACCCCGGCCCGCCTCCACTGGTCCCCCACGGCGGGCTGCGAGGACAAGGCGACGGCGGCCACCAGAGCCGCCGCACTGCTCGCCCCGGTCCGCCCCACCGCCAAGGTCGACCAGGCGACCGGCGACACCGCGGAAACCCTGATGCGCAGCTTCCTGCACGCCGCCGCCATAGACGGCCGCGCCGTCCGCCACGTCCATCGCTGGGCGCAGGGCGCACAGGTCCAGGAGGCCGTGCGAATCCTCCGCACGAACCCCAAGGCCGCCGCCGGATCGGCCGGCGAGCTCGAGGCCTCGCTCACCTCGTATCCCGAACGGCGTGACATCGCACAGGAGTTGACCAGTCGCGCACTGGCCTCACTGTTCGCGGTGAACATCCGCGAGGCCTGCACTCCAAACCGAACTGATGCCGTCGCCTTGGATTCCTTCGTGAACGAAGGGGGCACGCTTTATGTGGTCGGCGAATCCCTCGAGGATCCCCGGACCAACCCGGGTGCGATGCCCCTCCTGACGGCACTCGCCTCAAGCGTGGTCGAGCGCGGCCGGCGCATGGCCGAACGGTCATCCTCCGGTCGCCTCGACCCACCACTCACGCTGGTCCTGGACGACGTGGCCGCCGTCGCCCCGCTTCCCCAGGTCCCGGAGCTGCTGGCCGCCGGAGCCGACCAGGGGCTGCCCACGCTGGCCCTGCTCCGCTCCCGCGAGCAGGCCCGCGCCCGCTGGCCGCACGACGAACTCCCGGCGTGACATCCGCCTTGTGCCGCCTTGCGCCCCTCCGGGGCTGAGGCTCAGGACCGCTCTCTGGGCTGTCCAGGAGGCTCAGGGGCGTTCGAGGACGTACTCCAACTCGGACTCCGCCGAGCCGGCCGTCAACGGCACGGTGACCCCGCTCGGCAGGAACCCAATCCTGCGGTAGAAGCGCAGGGCCCGCCCGTTGTCCTCGTGCACGATCAGCCGCACCCGCTCCACGCCGGTCTCCCAGGCCCATTGCAGGGCCTCGTCGAACAGCACCTCGGTCAGTCCGCACCCGCGGTGCTCGGGCCGCACATAGACACCGACGACGTGTCCCTGCCGCCGCTCGATCGGGAACCCGGCCCAGTCCGTCGTGCCGTCCTCCTCCACGAGCACGGTCGCGCTTCCGACCCACTCGCCGTCCAGTCCCTGCACGATGAACTGCCGAGCGTCGCTCGACCCCTCGGCAACCCCGGCCGTCCGCTCCTGCCAGAACGAGTCCGGCCTGGCCGCGGCGTCGTCGTACGTCTCCAGAAAGGCGAGGTGGGCCACCGGGTCCTGGAGCGCGACGAGCCGCAACGCCTTCGCGGCGGGCCACTCGTCGGTGCGTACGGCACGGACGACGTACTGCTCAGTGCTGCTGGGGCTGCTCATGGGGCCACGGTAATGCACCAAAACGAAAGGGCCCACACCTTTTCGGTGTGGGCCCTTTCTTCAAAATTTGTTCGGCGGCGTCCTACTCTCCCACAGGGTCCCCCCTGCAGTACCATCGGCGCTGTAAGGCTTAGCTTCCGGGTTCGGAATGTAACCGGG